>CANRNU010000011.1 GCA_947632005.1 uncultured Oscillospiraceae bacterium
GCCCCGCTGGCCAGAGTGTTGGCCCCGGCGGAGAGCTGCCCGGCCCCCGAGGCCGCGTTCCCGGCCCCCGATGCCAGGGAACCCGCGCCGGATGAGAGCTGGCCTACGCCGCTCACCAGCGCCTGACTACTGCCGCTGAGCGTGTTCAGCCCCTTGATCAGCGCATCAAGATCGTTGCCGTCGTTGCCGGAGATGATGGTGTCCACACCGGCGGAGAGTGCAAAAGCTCCTTCATAGATACCATACAGAGCGGGATCTTCCTGATGGCCGCTCTTGGCCCCGGCGGCGATTTGTTCTGCTCCGGTGGAAATAGCTTCCGCCGCCTCATAGATGCTTGTGCCCTTTGTGCTCTTGGCGCCGACGGCGATGGTTTCCGCGCCGATCTTGATCTGGTTTGCAAGAGCTGTGATGGTGTTCACTGCATCGGATGCACTATACTCTGCGGCTACGGCGCTGGGGGCGCCCGCATCCTCCAAGCCGCTCAGTTCAGTGCTCACTTCGGTCAGAGACGCGCTTTCGTTGGTCAAAGTTGTATCATTCCCGCGGATCGTATCCACAGCCGCGCTGACGACCGCTTTCTGCTCCTCGCTGAGGCCGCTGTCCTCTGCCAGCAGGGACTCAAGGGACGCCAGTGCACCCTCGTTGCTCTGAGAGGCTGCACTCAAGGATGTGGAGGCATCGTTTAGAGCGCTTATCGGCGCTGTCATGTCCGGCACAGCGGCCGCAGAGGCAGAGATCGTGCCGGATGGAATGTCCTTAAGAGCGGTAAGGATCCCGTCCGCCGCCTCGTAGATACCATATAGAGCGGGGTTCTCCGTATGACCGCTCTTTGCGGCGGCAGCGATCTGTTCCGCACCAGCGGAAATGGCTTTCGCCGCCTCATAGACGCCAGGATGCTCCGGGTCACCGCTCTTGGCGCCGGCGGCGATCTGCTCTGCTGCCGACATGAGCAGTTCCGCGCCGGGCTGGAACTGTTGCTCCAGAGCGGTCTTTAATGTATTTGCGCCGGTGGCGAGCTGTTTGACGCCGCCTGGCAAATTCTGGACCTGGGACTCCAGGGTATCCAGTCCGCTGACCAGAGTATATGCGCCGCTCTTCAGGTCATTCAGGCCGGCGCCAAGCGTGCCCATGTTGGAGGCGATGGCATCCGCACCGCTGGACAGCCCATCGGCCCCGCCGGAGAGGGCGTTTGCCCCGCTGGAAAGTTCCAGAGTACCGTCATAGAGCTCGGAAGAGCCGCTCACCAGCTGGGTGGAGGCGTCTGTCAACTCGTCTATGGCGTCCCCCAGCTCGTCAAAGCTGTCTACGTTGTCCAGGTCGATATCATTCAGCAGAGAGTTTTCCGCGATGGTCAACGTGGTGAGCAGGGAGAAGTCTGTCACATCCGCTGAGACGGTGACTGTCTCGGGGATATCTACGCCCAGCTGCTCCCCGTCGGGACCTTCTATGTCGTCCAGGCCCAGGCTTTCCCGCAGACCAGGCAGGGCCAGGCCTGCCACCACCATCTGCTCGCCCAGGTTGATGATCCGGCCATTGGTGACCTGGACATTGGCGGCTTTGGCGCTGTCCAGCACAGCACACGAGATCACCGCAAAGGGTTGGTACATGGCGGCTGGCTCATCATCCACGAGCTTGAAGGTCCGGGTGTCGTTTTCATAGGTGAAGGTCATGACCAAGTGACCCGAGGCGCCGGCCAGAGCCTCCGGGGACACGGGCTTTCCGTCCAGGGTGTAGGCGATGTGGACCGAAATGGGCGGCGCTTCGTCGGAATCTCCCTGGTAATAGATATCGTTCCCGTTGGCGGCCCAGACAAGGTCGCCCGTCTCGTCCACCGTGTAGGTCTCGTCGCCCTTGGTGTTCTGGATGTCCTCCAGGGCCGCCCGGTCCGTGATGGTGGCCGCCTCATCCGGGTTCTTGAGCCAGACGCTGGAGATCTGGCGGGTGGGGGTGCCGCTGGCGTCGGCGATCACGTAGACCGTTTCCTCCCGGCCTTCCTCCGCGCCGCGAGAACGGGTCGCGCCGGAGACAGCTGCCGGGACGGGAGTCGTCGGAGATGGGGTGTCCGTCTGCATATCGCCGCTGGCAGGCCGGGCGGCGTTCCCGTTTGTCACGCCGCCGGTGAGGAAGCAGCACGCCATCACCGAGAGGATGAGCGCAAAGGAGAGCAGCCGTTCCAGTTTTCTGTTCATTGTGATACCTCCGTTTTTATGGGATGCTTTCCCCAACTTGTTTTTTGGATGAGCCCGTCAAAGGCCACCAGCAGCGACGGCAGCAGAAGCAGGACGATCGCCATGCTGATGAGCGCGCCCCGGGCCATGAGCGTACACAGCGCACCGATCAGGTCCACGTCGGAATAGAGCCCCACGCCGATGGTGGCGGCGAAAAAGCCCAGCGCGCTGGTCAGCACCGAGTGGCTCGAAGCGGACAGGGCCGCGGTGACGGCCTGGATCTTGTCCTGGCCGCTGGCCCGCTCCGTCTGGTACCGGTTCGTCATCAGAATGGCGTAGTCCACCGTGGCGCCCAGTTGGATGGTGCCGATGACGATGGAGGCGATGAAGGGCAGCGTCGTGCCGGTAAAATAGGAAATACCCATGTTGATATAGATAGCCAGTTCGATGACCAGCACCAGGATGAAGGGCAGAGAGACGCTTTTCAGCACCAGCAGGATCAGAAGGAAGATGGCGCCGATGGAGACGGCGCTGACCACCTGGAAATCCCGGTCGGTGATGGTGATGAGGTCCCGGGTGCAGGGGGCCTCGCCGATGAGCATGCCGGAGGGATCGTACCGTTTCAGGATGGCCTCCAGCGTGCCGATCTGCTCATTGACCTCGTCACTGGCCACGGGGTACTCCGAGCTGATGAGCATCAGCTGCCGTCCGCCGGTGGAGAGCATGTCCGTGATCTCCTCCGGCAGGAAGTCCTTCGGGATCGTGGAGCCCACAAGACTGTCGATGCCCAGGGCGAACTGGACCCCGTCCACCTGCTCCATCTCCTCCAGCATAGCCTTGGCGTCCTTGGAGGGCAGATCGCTGTCGGCCAGGACCAGGTGGATGCAGCTCATGTCGAAGTCTTCTGCCAGCACCTGGTTTGCCTGTACCGAAGGCAGATAGTCCGGCAGGCTCTCGTCCAGCTTGTAGTATACGTTCACGCGGTCATTTCCGTAGACAGCCGGTATCCAGAGAAGCAGGAGCACCGCCAGCACTCTGCGGTGCCGGATGACCGCGGAGGCAAACTTATCCCCGTTGATGGTAAGGGGACGGTGGCGGGTCCGCTGGATGGCCCGGTCAAAGGTGAGGATGAGGGCGGGCAGGATGGTGACGCAGCTTATAACGCCGAACACCACGCCCTTGACCATCACGATGCCCAGGTCCAGTCCCAGTGTGAAGGTCATGAAGCACAGGGCCACAAAGCCCGCGATGGTGGTCAGGGACGAGCCCATGACGGAGGTGACGGTGTTCATGATGGCGTGGGCCATCGCCTCGGTCTTGTCCGGATAGAGCGCCCGCTGCTCATAGTAGCAGTTCCAAAGGAAGATGGAGTAATCCATGGTCACGCCCAGCTGCAGCACGGCGGCCAGGGACATGGTGATAAAGGAGATGCTGCCCCGGAACACGTTGGTGCCCAGGTTGTAGACGATGGCCATGCCGATGTTCAGCATGAACAGCACCGGGGCCATCCAGGAGTCCATGGTCACCGCCAGCACCAGGCAGGAAAGGACCACGGCGATGGACACATACCAGAAAAGCTCCTGCTCCACCAACTGCTTCGTGTCGGTGACGATGCTGGACATACTGCTCAAAAAGCACTGCTCGCCCGCCAGCGTGCGCAGCGCCACAATGGCGTCCATGGTCTCGTCGGCGGAGGTGGAGGTGTCGAAGAAGATGGCCATGAGCGTGCCGTTATCCGAGTGAAAGGCGTCATAGATGTCCTTCGGCAGGAATTCCTGGGGGATGGAGTCGTCCACAAAGCTGTCGTACCAGATCACATCCGCCACATGATCCACCTGCTCCATGCGCTCTTTGAGCTCCGCGGCCTCATGGTCCGTCAGACCGTCGGCCACGAACAGAGCATAGGCCCCCTTGCCGAAATCCTGCAGCAGGATATCCTGCCCCTGCATGGTCTCGATGTCGTCCGGCAGATAATAGAGGATGTCGTAATTGACACGTGTATTCACATAGCCCCAGCCCGCCGGGATCAGCAGCAGAACGCTGACGATCAGGATCGGGATGCGCCACCGGACGATCTTCCTGCATATCCTTTCCATGTGCTTACCTCTTGAAATGCTTTTTCACGTTGGATGCGTGCATTGACTTTTTTGGGAAAATACTATAATCTTTATATAGACCATTGAAGAAGAGGAACCTGACCCCATGGCAAATCTCACCCGCAGCGCCATCAAGGCGGCGCTGTTAGATCTGTTGAACGACAGGCCCCTGTCTCAGATCACCGTGAAAGACATCGTCTCGGCGTGCGGCATCAACCGCAACACCTTCTATTACCACTACCAGGGCATCCCGGAGCTCATAGAGGAGATCGTGGACGATGAGGCGGAGGCCATCATCCAAAGCCATCCCACGCTGGAGACGCTGGATGACTGCCTGAACGCCATTGTTCGGGCCGCGCTGGACAAGAGGCGGGCCATCCTGCACATCTATAACTCCGCCAGCCGGGACGTGTACGAGCAATATATGTGGAACGTGTGCGGCCATGTGGTCTGCGTCCATCTGAGCACAGTCCTGAACGGCCGGCGGCTGCCGGAGGATGACTGGGATGTCCTCCAGCGGTACTATACCTGCGTGGCCTTCGGGTGCGTCTCCTGGTGGCTGGCCTCCGGCATGAAAGACGACGTGCTGCCCGACGTGCATCGGATCACCGAACTGCAGTGGGATCATCTGGAACAGATGATAGCACGCTCTCTTGACCTGGAAAAATAGGCAAACCCGGTCCTTTGCCCGAAAAATGGATAAACCGGGCTCCATGTCTGGATATCAGACATGGAGCCCGGTCAACAGATTTATATGGATATCAGAGAGACTTATAGAGGGTGCCGCAGGCGCCGATGAGCCCCTGGCACAGTGCGTCGGCGTCAGCCTGGGCGGAGAAGCGGCCAAAGGATATCCGCACGGCCCCGTCGATGACCTTGGCGGGCAGCTCCATGGCCTCCAGCACATGGCTGCGGGCGCCCCGCTTGCAGGCAGAGCCTTTGGACACGCATATGCCCAGGCTGTCCAGGTAATTGAGAAGCACCTCGCTTCGGTACCCGGGCAGGGACAGGCACAGGATGTGGGGCGCGCCGCCGCCGAGCACCTGCATGTCCGGCAGGGCGGGAGAGAGGGTCCCGATGACCTGCTCCCGGAGCGCCGCCATACGCTCCCGGGCGCCGGCATCCGCCCGGTAGGCCCGGACGGCGGCGGCCAGGGCCAGGATGCCCGGCATGTTCTCCGTGCCGGAGCGGAAGCCGCCCTCCTGGCCGCCCCCCAGGACGAGGGGGGACAGCCGCAGTCCGGCGCGGACATACTGGGCGCCTATGCCCTTGGGGGCGTGTATCTTATGGCCGGAGACGGTGACGATGTCCGCTCCCAGGCTCTTGACAGAAAACGGCACCTTCATGTATCCTTGTATGGCATCCGTGTGCAGCAGGGCGGGACAGCCCGCGTCTTTGATGGCCCGGGCCACGGCGGGGATGTCGGTCACCGCGCCGGTCTCGTTGTTCACCAGCATGAGACTGACCAGCACCGTGTCCGGCCGCAGGGCCGCGGCCACGTCCTCCGGGGCCACGGCGCCGTCGGGGCCGGGGGCCAGGCGGGTGACCTCGTACCCCTGGGCCTGCATGGCGTCCAGGGTCCTGCGCACCGCGTCGTGCTCGGTGAGAGAGCTTATGATGTGCTTTCCCTTGTGGCGCATGAGGTGGCAGCCGCCGCGGATGGCCCAGTTGTCCCCCTCGGAGCCGCCGGAGGTGAAGAAGATCTCTTCCGGCCTGGCGCCCAGGCTCTCCGCCACAGTCTGGCGGGCCGCTTTCAGCGCCTCCCGGGCGCTCCGTCCGGGGCCGTGGGTGGAGCTGGGATTGCCAAAGTGCTCAGTCATGGCCTCCAGAGCCGCCCGGGCTGCCTCGGGGCACACCTGTGTGGTGGCCGCATTGTCAAGATATACCATATAGAATCACCGACCCGATCATGTTACTCATATAATAATAAACCGGGGATGGGGAAAAGGCAAGGATTATGAAGTACGCCGTATATACGCTGGGCTGCAAGGTGAATCAGTATGAGACCCAGGCGCTGGAGACCATGCTCCGGGCCCGGGGCTTTGAGCGTGCCGACCGGGACGCGGACGTGGCGATCGTGAACACCTGCGCCGTGACGGCGGAGAGCGGCCGCAAGTCCCGCCAGGCCATCCGGCGGCTCCGGGGGCTCAATCCCGGGGCTCTGACAGCGGTGTGCGGCTGCTTCTCCCAGCTGGAGCCGGAGGAGGCCGCCGCCCTGGGGGCGGACATCGTCTTCGGCAGCGGGGACAAGCGCGCCCTGGCGGACGCCATCGTAAAGGCCCTGCCGGCGCGGAACGTGGACGACCCCTTCCGGCGGCGGGTCTTTGAGCCGCTGCCTGCGGGGGCGGTGTCCGGCCGGACCCGGGCCATGCTGAAGATACAGGACGGGTGTGACAATTTCTGCACCTACTGCGTCATCCCCTATACCCGGGGCCGGGTCCGGTCCCTGCCCCTGGAGGACTGCGCTGCCCAGGGGGCGGGCCTTGCGGCGGAGGGGTTCCGGGAGATCGTGGTGACGGGCATCGAGATCGCCTCCTATGGCAAGGACCTGCCGGGAAAGCCGCAGCTGGCAGACGCGGTGGAGGCCGTCTCCCGGGCCGCGCCGGAGGCCCGCATCCGGCTGGGGTCCCTGGAGCCCACTGCCGTGACGGAGGAATTCTGCCGGCGCCTCGCGGCCCTGGGGAATGTCTGCCCCCATTTCCACCTGTCTCTGCAGTCCGGCTGTGACGACACCCTGCGCCGGATGAATCGGAAATATGACACCGCTGCGTTCCTCGCGGTATGCGAGCGGCTGCGGCGGCATTTTCCCGGCTGCGGGCTGACCGCGGACCTGATCTGCGGCTTTCCGGGGGAGACGGAGGAGGACTTTGAAACGACCCTTGGCTTTTTACAGACCTGCGGCTTTTTCTTTGTCCACGCCTTCCCATACTCCGTGCGGCCCGGGACGAAGGCGGCGGATATGCCGGGACAGCTGTCCCGGGCGGAGAAGGAGGACCGGGTCCGCCGGGCGGGGGAGGTCATCGGACAACTCCGCCGGGATTATCTGGAGAGCTGCGTGGGCAGGACCCTCTCCGTCCTGTTTGAAAACGACCATGCCGGCCACAGCGGCAATTACTGCCCTGTGCGCATCGGCGGCACGGCCCGGCGCGGCGCGGTGGAAGATGTGTATATCACCGCGGCGGACGGGGACGGCCTTTTGGGAGAACTGACGAAAAGACCGGAATGATTTGATTTTCTAAAACAAAGTGCTATAATGAATACCTGATGGCGAAACGCCGCAAGGCGTTTCGCCGAGCCGCTTTGCGATGGTCATTATGATCGGAAAACATTCTGCAGCAGAGGTAGAGCCATGAAAAGGGAAGAAGTATTCAACTTTTCGGCGGGACCGTCGGTCCTGCCCCAGGAGGCCCTGGAGCGGGCCGCTGAGGAGATTTTGAATTACAACGGCAGCGGCATGTCCGTCATGGAGATGAGCCACCGCAGCGCCTTTTTCCAGGAGATATTCGACAGCACTAAGGCCAAGCTCAAAGCCGCCCTGAACGTGCCGGATACCCACGAGATCCTGTTTTTGCAGGGAGGCGCGTCGGCGCAGTTCTCCATGGTGCCCCTGAACCTGATGGAGGGGGGCACGGCGGATTATGCCGTCACCGGCAACTTCTCCAACATCGCCTGCAAGGAGGCCAAAAAGTACGGCACGGTCCACATCGCCGCCTCCTCCCAGGACGACAACTTCTCTTACATCCCGGCACAGGACCAGCTGGACCTGGCGCCGGAGGCCAAGTATTTCTATTACTGCTCCAATAACACCATCTACGGCACCGCCTGGCCCTATGTGCCCGAGACGAAGGCGCCCCTGGTGTGCGACATGAGCTCGGAGATACTGTCCAAGCCTGTGGACGTGTCCCGCTACGGCCTCATCCTGGCGGGGGCCCAGAAGAACATGGCCCCGGCGGGGGTGACCGTGGTCATCATTGACAAGAGCCTGGCGGGCCGGGAAGTGCCCTATACGCCCCTGATGATGAGCTATAAGACCATGATCGAGAAGGACAGCATGTACAACACCCCGCCCTGCTGGTGCATCTATATGCTGGGCCTGACCCTGGACTGGCTGGAAAAGCAGGGGGGCGTGACCGGGATGGAGGCCATCAAGCATGAAAAGGCCGCCGTCATCTATGACATCATCGACAACAGCCGCCTTTACAAGCCCTGCGCCCGGCCTGACAGCCGCAGCGACATGAACGTGACCTTCCGCACCGGCGACGCCGACCTGGACGCGGCCTTTGCCAAGGAGGCCCAGGCCCGGGGGCTCATGAATCTGAAGGGCCATCGGAGCGTGGGCGGTCTGCGGGCCAGTCTCTACAACGCCCAGCCCATGGAGGGCGTGAAGGCACTGGCGGCGTTTATGAAGGAATTTGAGGTGAAGCACCATGTATGAGATCAAGACCATCAATAACATCGCCCGGCAGGGGCTGAACATCCTGGCCTCCAAGGGGATGATGATCAACAACGCCTCGGAGGACCCGGACGGCATCCTGGTCCGGTCGGCCAAGCTCCACGACATGCAGTTCGGCAAACGGCTCCTGGCCATCGCCCGGGCGGGGGTCGGCACAGACAACATCCCGGTGGAGCGCTGCGCGGACCAAGGCATCGTGGTGTTCAACACCGCCGGGGCCAACGCCCAGGCGGTGGTGGAGCTGGCGATCTGCTCGCTGGTGCTGGCCTCCCGGGACGTGATGGGCGGAGCCATCTGGGCCAACTCTCTGGCCGGACGGGACGACGTGGAAGCCGCCGTGGAGGCGGGGAAGAAGGCTTTCGTGGGGCCGGAGATACGGGGCAAGACCCTGGGAGTCATTGGCCTGGGGGCCATCGGCGCCCGCATCGCCAAGACGGCCCTGAACCTGGGCATGGAGGTGGTGGGCTATGACCCCTACCTGTCCGTGGAGGCCGCCTGGCACATCCACTCCGACGTGCGGCAGGCGGAGGACCTGGCCACCCTTTACCGGGCGAGCGACTATGTCCTCATCCAGATCCACCACAATGAGAAGACCCACCACACCCTGAACGCGGAGGCGTTCTCCCAGATGAAGGACGGCGTGCGGGTCATCAACCTGGCCCGGGGCGGCCTGGTGGACGAGGACGCCATGCTGGCGGCCCTGGCCTCCGGAAAGGTGGCCCGGTACGTCACCGACTTCCCCAGCGCCAAGCTGGTGGGCAAGCCCGGGGTGGTGGCCTTCCCCCACCTGGGCGCCTCCACGCCGGAGAGCGAGGAGAAGTGCGCCGTCATGGCGGCCCAGGAGCTGACCGACTACATCCTCAACGGCAACATCCGCAACGCCGTCAATATGCCCCAGCTCACCCTGGAGCGGGCCGGCGCGGCCCGCATCTGCGCCATCCATGACAATGTGCCCCGGATGCTCAACCGCTTCCTGGACATCATCGGCAGCGAGGACATCAACGTGGAGCACATGCAAAACCGCGCCCGGGGCGCCGTGGCCTATACCGTCATCGACGTGGGCACCCCCATCACGCCGGAGCTGGCCGCGCGCATCGCGGCCGTGCCCCATGTGCGCCGGGTCCGTGTGCTGTGACAGAACCGAGGAACAGACCGGAGGACCTCCGGTCTGTTTTTGTAACCACGTTAACATAATTTACAAATAATTATTAAGAATTTCAATTCGGAGACAAAAATTTCAATAATTTACTTGCATAAGAGGAGAATCCGTGGTATATTCAAGGTGAATAAGATAGTGAACCCGTATGTTTTGCATATGTTTTGATGGAAAGATGGAGGAAGGCTATGGCACGCATCAGGAGACTGCTCGCTATTTTGCTTGTCTTGACAATATGTTTCTCGTTGGGGGAGGGCCTGGCGTTTGCTGATGGGATATCCACCGGCCTGGGCACCCCTATCATTTCTGTGGACGAGCTGAACGAGGAAGAGGGGGACATGATCACCGAGACGCCGGAGAGCACCCAGGCGCCGGAGACCGAGCCCACCGCGACGCCTGAGCCGACGACTGTGCCGGCGGAGACGGAACCCTCTCCCACGCCGGAAGTGGCGATCCCACCCATCCAGGAAACGCCTCCCGAGGCGTCCCCTGAGGCTTCCCCTGAGGCTTCCCCGGAGGCGTCTCCGGAAGCGTCGCCCGAGGCCTCTCCGGATCCGGAGCACAAGGTCTGGCCCTGGACGGAGCCCGGCAACACCGCGGACTCCATCCTGGTGGGCGGCCAGTTCTTGACGGTGAACGGCGCGAGCTATTACAGCGAGGGGAACGGCCTGTATGTGGCCGGGACCCGTGTGGCCAGCGTGGACGCCTATTATCTGAACCTGTCCGGCGGGATGCTCTACTATACCTCCGGCAGCACCATCTATCGGATGCCCTCCGGCGGCGGCTCCCCGGAGACGGTCTATACCGCTCCGGCAACGGTGTCGGCCATGTACGTGATGGGCCAGGAGATCCGCTTCTCGGCCGGCGGCGCCGTCTATTCCTATGACATGGGAGACGGCCTGCTGGAGACCTTGGAGACGCCTGCGTCTGTGACCACCTTCATCCCCACGCAGTACGGCAACCTCTATCTCACCGGCGATTACTTCAACTACACCCTGTGGGCGGAGCAGTTCCAGCTCCAGTCCGGGGTGGACAGCTGCTATCCCGACGGCGACTGGCTGGTGCTGGTCACCGGCGGCGAGACCTATCAGACGCCTCTGGCCGCTCTGTTTGAGGGCTCCATCGACCTGCAGACCTACAACCTGCACCAGGAGACGCCGGCGGGGGCCGGCCTGTCCGAGGAGGACCAGCTGGCGGGGGAGTATGCCTACCTGCAGAGCGGAGAATATGCCTCCCTGACGGCGGGGCTTCAGGAGCCCAGCGGCATCGCCACCATCTCCACCTCCACCGTGCGCTCCAAGTCGCTGACCACCAACCAGCAGAACATCGTCCTGCGGGCCCAGCAGATGGCGGACGTGACCTGGAAGTGCATGAAGCAGCGCTATTCTTGGGGCGGCAACGACAAGGATTACGTCTCCAGCAACTATAACTACAACGCCAAGGTCGTGGATACCACCAAGCAGCACGTGAGCCACGGCACCTTTGACGCCGGATACACCTACAAGGGCGTGCCCTATTCCCAGGCCGTCAATACCGGCTATGTGGGCTGGAACATCTCTCTGGCCAACTTCATCAAGGCCACCAGTGACAGCTCCAGTACATATTACAAGAACTTTTATAACTATTACTCCGACTACTCCCGGCTGGCGCCCTATTACGGCAGCGACTGCTCCGGCTTCGTGTCCTATGCCTGGAACACCCCTGTGCGGTGCACATGCACCAGCCTGGTCACCAACGGCTATGCCAAGCTGATCAGCAGCTCCTTCCCCGGCTGGGGGAAGGTCCAGGTGGGCGACATCCTCAACAACACCGGCAGCCACGTCATCCTGATCACGGACATCGGTTACGTGGGCAACACGATCAAGTCCGTGGAGATCACGGAGATGACCCCGCCGAAGATGAAGGTCACCTGCTACGGCGAGACGATCGAGGGACGTACCTATGACTACACCAGCCAGCTGAGCAATCTGGAGGCATACTTCAACAAGGGCTACGACCTCTATCGCCGCAGCACTAGCCTGTCCCAGGTGAAGCGGCCCGACGATGTGGCCGGGCTGAACATGGCGGATTCTCCCACCATGAGCGTGGCGGCCTCCGGCCCCTCCGAGGCCAAGGTGACCCTGGCGCACTCGGAAAAGGCCGCGAAGATCTACTACACGATCAACGGCGCTGCGGCCACGGACAAGGATACGCTCTACAGCGCGCCCTTCACCGTCAAGGCCGATGCCGCAAAGGTCAACAGCGATGGGAAGTCGGTGGTGACCATCCAGGCCATAGCGGATGTGAACGGGAGGAAGAGCTTCCCCCTGAGCGGAGAGCTGGCAGTCTCCCAGACGCCGGTCCTGGCCATCAAGGGCGACAAGGACGGCGGCGGCGTGTTCCAGTTTGACGAAAAGTCCTATGTGGACGAGAAAGCCACAGTGACGCTGCTGTCTGACTCCGGCGCCACGGTCTACTACACCACGGACGGCACCGTGCCCTCCACCAGCAGCAAGAGCGGAAAGTCCGGGGAGATCTCCATCACGCCGGCGAAGGATATGGTCATCAAGGCGTTTGCCATGATGCCCAACGGCATTCCCAGCGGCATCAGCACATACACCCTTGATTTGGGCTCCATGTACAAGATCACCGTGGAGGACCCCTTCGGCTTCGTGACGGTCAAGGCCCAGGAGGGCAACGTCACGCCTCTGGGCAGCGAGTACATGGTCCTGGAGGGGAAGGATATCACCCTTGACATCGAACAGGAAAAGGACGGCTACAAGGTAGAGGACGTCAAGCTGGACGGCACGAGCCAGCAGGACAAGACGAAGATCGAACTGAAAGCCGTCAGCGCGGCCCATAAGATAACCATCGTCGTGTCCAACCCCTATACGGACGCGACCAGCACGGAATGGTACGGCCCGGCTGTGGCCTATGTCACGTCCAAGGGCATCTTCAACGGCGTCGGCAACAACCGGTTCTCGCCCAACACCAGCTTCACCAGGGGCTACTTCGTCACGGCTCTGGGCCGGTTTGAAAAGCCAGTGATCACGGTGTGCGACAAGACATACAGCGGCGACGCCTCCTGGAGCACCCTCAATCAGAACATCGGCATCGTCCTCGGCGAGCAGGTCAACATCCGTGAGAATGCCGGCACTAGCTACGGTCTCCGCGGCACCACGGGCGCATCCGGACAGTATGTCTTTGCCGACGTCAGCAAGTCCAAGGACTCCGGCGGCGTGAGATGGTACTATGTGACCTATTACGACAAGTCCATCCCCACCAGCCCGAAGAAGATCACCGGCTACATGAGCAGCCGCTACTCCAACCGGGACATCCTGGACGTGTGCGACTTCACCGATTTCTCCAACGCGGCGTATGCCTTCGGCTATGCCCAGTGGGCCAACCTGAACGACATCGTCAGCGGCATCACGGAAAGCAAGTATGAGCCTAGCAGTTCCATCTCCCGGCAGGACGCCTGCGTCATGATCTACAACTACCTGACGAAGTACCGGCACCTGAAGCTGACGCCGAATAAGTCCAACCTCAGCAGCTTCCCCGACAGGAGCAGCCTGGAGTCGTATGCAGAGGACGCCGTCAGCGTGATGCTGGATCTGGGGATTATCACGGGCACCGTGGTGAAAGACCAGACCCTTCTCCGGCCCAACTACGCCATGACCCGTGCCCAGGCCGCCACCATCTTCATGCGGCTGGACAAATACCTGAACGGCTGAGAGGCCATTTGACACCATAACACAGTCACCCCCTCCGGGCGGGCCGCATACAATGGCCTGATACGGAGGGGGTCATTTATGGATCTGGAGAAGTATGCCCGCCAAGTGCGGGAGGGGGACGCAGGCGCGGCCCTGGACAGTCTGGCCCGGTCCCGGACCGGGGCGGAGCTGGCCGCAAAGGTGGACGGGGAGAAGCTGACCCGGGCCGCCCAAATCGGCGATATGAAGGCGCTGGGCCAAATGCTCCAGGGCATTCTGGCCACGCCGGAGGGGAAGCAGTTCGCCGCGCAGGTACAAAAGGCGGTGAAGCGGGATGGACGGTGAGCTGGGCGCGGCGCTGGAGAAGGTCCTGGCGGACCCGGCGCAGATGGAGAAGCTGTCCCAAATGGCCCGGGAGCTGTTCGGCCAGCCGGGGGAGAGCGGCCCGGAGGCCGCGCCCGCGTCTGCCGCCGGGCCCGGACGGGAGGAGTCGCCGGCCATGGACACGAAACTGCTGTCCGCCCTGGGAAAAGCGTTTTCCGGCAGGCGGGAGCCCAGCCGTTCCACGGCGCTGCTGACGGCCATGCGGCCCTACATGCGACCGGAAAAGCAGGAAAAGCTGGACCGGGCCATGCAGATCGCCCGGATGGCCAGCATCGCCGGGACGGTGATGAAGGAGTACGGAGGGGACGGCCATGGCCTATAGCGGCGCGTTCCGGATGCAGGGGAACAGACCTCCGGAGCCGGACAGGGCGCGGCCGGAGCAGAGCCGTCCGCCTGCGGAGAGCCGCCCGCCACGCAGGGAACCGGATAAGCTGTCCGGAGCCCTGGGGGCGGTCATGAAGCACCTGGAGAATGTGGACCTGGAGACGGACGACCTCATCATGGCGCTCATCCTGTACCTGATGTACCGGGAGAGCGGCGACAAGGACCTTCTCATCATGCTGGGCGCCATGCTGCTGACATAGAACAAGAGCGCGCTTTGCAGCGCGCTCTACATTTATTGTACGCCTCCCCTGTGCAAGGGGAGGTGGGCGCCGCTGGCGGCGCTCGGAGGGGTTGTTACCAGTGCTGAGGAGACTTCCATCCCGGGTAACAATCCCTCAGTCTCGCTTCGCTCGACAGCTCCCTTTGCACAAGGGAGCCAGAGAAGGTCCGTCGGCGGCGGCAAACTCTGCGAGGCTTATGCCTTTGGCACCAGGCCCACCTTCTTGTAGACCTTGCGGAGGGTCTTCTCGGCCACATAGGACGCCTTCTCCGCGCCCTTGCGGCACAGCTCATCCAGATAAGCCTTGTCGCTCATGAGCTTGTGGGCCTCCGTCTGGATGGGCCGGAGCATCTCCACCACGGACTCGCCGACGGCCTTCTTGAAATCACCGTAGCCGTGGCCGGCGAACTCCGCCTCCACCTGCTCGAAGGTCTCGCCGGTGCAGCTGGCATATATCTGGATGAGGTTGGCCACGCCGGGCTTGTTCACCGGGTCGAAGCGGATGCAGCCCGCACCGGTCTCGCTGTCGGTGACGGCCCGCTTGAACTTGCGCATGATGTCCTCGGGCCGGTCCATGAGCTTGATGCGGCCGTTGCCGATGTCATCGGACTTCGACATCTTGCTCTCCGGGTCCAGAAGGTCCATGATCCGGGCGCCGATCTTGGGGATATAGGGTTCGGGGATCTTGAACACGTCGCCGTAAATGCCGTTGAAACGCCGGGCCACATCCCGGGTCAGCTCCACATGCTGGCGCTGGTCATCGCCAACGGGCACATAGTCCGCCTGGTAGATCAGGATGTCCGCCGCCATGAGGGCGGGGTAGGTGAACAGGCCGCCATTGATGTTCTCGGCGTTCTTGGCGGATTTATCCTTGAACTGGGTCATGCGGCTCAGTTCGCCGAACATGGTGAAGCAGTTGATGACCCACCCCAGCTGGGCGTGGGCGGGCACATGGGACTGGATGAACAGGGTGTTCTTCTCCGGGTCCAGGCCGCAGGCCACATATTGGGCCAGCTGCTCCAGGGTGTGCCGGCGCAGCTCCGCCGGATCCTGCCGCTCCGTCAGGGCGTGAAGGTCCGCCATGAAGTAAAAGCAGTCGAACTGCTCCGCCCGCTCGGCCCAGTTCTTGATGGCGCCAAGATAGGAGCCAAGGGTCAGGTCACCGGAGGGCTTGATGCCGGAGAGCATCACTTTTTTCTTCTCTTCCATAACGTTCACGCTTTCCGCGGCTTTGCCGCTTTACTATGTTGAATATTCGGCAATTATAATAGCACAAATCATTGCCTCTTGACAAGTGCCAAAGAATAAAATATCCTAATTAGAGTTTGAACGAGCGAGGAAGACGACATGGACGAGAATTTTTTTGAAGAGCTGGAAAGCCGTATCCCCCACGGGGAGGTGCGGACCCGTTTCGCCCCCAGCCCCACGGGGTATATGCACGTGGGCAATCTGCGTACGGCGCTGTATACCTGGTGCATCGCCCGGCATAACGGGGGCAAGTTCCTGCTGCGCATCGAGGACACCGACCAGAACCGGCTGGTGGAGGGCGCGGTGGACGTGATCTACCGGACGTTGACAGACTGCGGCCTGGACTGGGACGAGGGTCCCGACAAGGGCGGACCGGTGGGCCCGTATGTGCAGACCGAGCGCCGGGGGCTCTACCTGCCCTTTGCCCAGCGGCTGGTGGAGCGGGGACATGCCTATTACTGCTTCTGCGACAAGACGGAAGCGGAGGAGGGCGCCGCTTTTTCCAAGGCGGACGACCCCTGCCGGGACCTGCCGGAGGAGGAGGTCAGACGCCGCCTGGCCGCCGGTATGCCCTACGTCATCCGTCAGAAGATACCCAAGGAGGGCTCCACCACCTTCCACGATGAGGTCTTCGGGGACGTGACCGCCCCCAACAAGGACCTGGACGACCAGGTGCTCATCAAGCGGGATGGCCTTCCTACCTATAACTTTGCCAACGTCATCGACGACCACCTGATGGGCATCACCCATGTGGTCCGGGGCTCAGAGTATCTGGCCAGCGCCCCCAAGTATAACCTGCTGTACGAGGGCTTCGGCTGGGAGATACCCAAGTATGTGCACTGCTCGCCGGTGATGCGGGACGCTCACAACAAAATGTCCAAGCGCCACGGGGACCCCTCCTATGAGGACCTGGTGGAGCGGGGCTATCTGCGGGCCGCCATCGTGAACTATGTGGCCCTGCTGGGCTGGGCCCCCGGCGGGGAGCGGGAGATATACTCCATCCGGGAGCTGGCGGAGGCCTTCGACTTGGCCGGCATCTCCAAGAGCCAGGCCATCTTCGACATCGAAAAGCTCACCTATTTCAACGCGGCCTATATCCGGGCCATGGACCCGGCGGACTTCGCAAAGGCCGCGGAGCCCTACATCCGCCAGGCGGTGAAAAACCCCGCCATCGACCCGGCGGCGGTGGCGGCGCTGCTGCAGCAGCGCACCGAGGTGCTCACCGACATCCCGGGAAAGCTGGGCTTCTTCGACGCCCTGCCGGCGTACGGGACCGAGCTGTATATCCACAAGAAATCCAAGACCGATGAGGCCGTCTCCCTGGAGATGCTCCGGGCGGCCCTGCCGGTGCTGGAGGCGGTGGAGCCCTGGGACGACGAACACATCCATGACGCCCTGACGGGCCTGGCCGAGAGGCTGGAGGTCAAAAATGCCAAACTCATGTGGCCTGTGCGCATCGCCGTCACCGGCACCGCCGTCACCCCGGGCGGCGCGGTGGAGATCTGCCGCATCCTGGGGAAGGACGAGACCCTCCGCCGGATGGAAAACGGCATCCAGCGGCTGTCGCCGTGATGTGATGACAATATTTTGAAAGTACAAATACACCTCTTTCTGCACAAAATATCGCAGAAGAGGTGTTTTTATTATGCATATGAAAAAGCGAACGACCATTCGGGTCATCACTTTTTTGTCCGCGGGTCTGCTGACGGCGGGCATCTTTGCCGTCCGGAACACCCGGAAGGCAAACGCCCTGGAGCTGTATGCCCGGGCCAGTACCCAGCGCGCGTTCAACGAATTGGTGACCAGCGTAAGCGAGATGTCCAACGCCCTGGAGAAAAGCCAATATATCTCCGACCCGGCCCTGGAGAGCGCCCTGTGCACCCAGATATTCGGTCGGGCCATGACGGCCCAGATGGCCATGGGCGCGCTGCCCTATGCCTCCCAGGAGCTGGAACAGACTGCCAGCTTCGTGGCCAAGGTGGGGGATTACGCCGGGACCCTGGCCCGGACGGTGGGCGACCGGGGCGGATACTCCGACGAGGAGCTGGAGAACCTCCAGAGCCTGGCCCAGACCGCCTCCGTCATGAAGCTGAACCTGCAGGACATGCAGAGCAGAGTCGCGGAGGGGGAGCTGACCATAGAGGAGGCGTATGAGAAAACGGACGCCGCCGAGGGCGGCGAGGGCCAGCCCCCTGTGGCCGGCACGGTCTTTCAAAATATGGAGCAGGAGTTTCCCGAGATCCCGTCCCTCATCTATGACGGGCCCTTCTCTGAGACCCAGACCCACAAGCGGCCGGTGTACCTGGCGGGAAAGAAGCAGGTGAGCGACGAGGAGGCCAGGCAGGCCGCCGCCCGGTTTCTGGGGATGGAAGAAAAGGATATGAAGGCCGCCGGGGACTGCGCCGGCGACGTGCCCTGCTGGATGTATACGGGCCGCATGGGCGGCGGGGAGTACACCGTGTATGTGACCAAACAGGGGGGAGAGATCTGGTCCGTGCTGTGCGCCCGGAGCGTGGGCGAGCAGAGCTATTCCATCCGGCAGAGCCTGGCCATGGCGGAGGACTATGTATCCCGCTGGGGCATCGACGGCCTGGAGGAGAGCTATCACACCGTGTCCGGCGGCGTGCTGCTGGTGAATTTCCAGTATGAGGAGGACGGCGTCCGGTGCTATCCTGACCTTGTCAAGGTGGGCGTTGCCCTGGACAACGGCACCCTCATGAGCTACGACGCCCAGGGATATATCACCGCCCACAAGGATAGGGACATCCCCGCGGTGAAGGTCTCCAGGGAGGACGCGCAGGAGCGCGTGGCCGAGACCCTGAAGGTCCGGGACTACAGCCTGGCCATCATCCCCTCCCAGGGGGGAGAGGAGCGGCTTTGTCATGAGTTCCTCTGCCAGAGCGAGGCGGGGGACCGCTACCTGCTGTATGTGAATGCCCTGACCGGGGATGAGGAAAAGATCCTCATTCTTCTGGAGGATGAGACCGGAACGCTCACGATTTGATGGGGCTCGACAAAAAAAGACGGGGAAATCGCAAAAAAATTTTGTGAATACGGGAAAAAAGGCTTGTATCTTTCTGTAACCTTTGTTATAATTGGGTAACAAGAAAGGTGTGATACTATGAGTCTTGTTTCGTATACGACCTGCCGTCGCTGTCACCGGCAGTATCCGTCTTATCGGAGGAGATGTCCCCACTGCAATACGAAGAACGTGAAAGAGGTCCGCGGCCCCGTACCGGAGACTGACAGTGTGACACCTGGGACCAAGGCGTCCAAGAGTGCCGCGGAGACGATGAACCTGCAGATGCTGATCGGGGGCCTGCTCCTGGTGGCGCTTCTGGTGACCGGGGTCGCTCTGGTGTCGGTGGGGGTAGGCAGCGCCGTGAATGATCAGGAACGGGTGGAAGAGGCCCAGATGACGGAGATGCAGACCACGCCCATCCCGCTGCCGTCGGCCACGCCTACGCCGTCGCCGTCTCCCGCGCCGCAGATCACCGATCTGGAGTGCCGCTGGGGCCAGGATGGTGATATCGACTATCTGGAGGGCGGTTACTTTGGCCTGCCGTCCGGCTGGGAAATCGACCTGCATCTGACCTGGTACCCGGGGACCATCCAGGCCATTCCTGAGTGGTCGGTGGACGATGAGACCGTCTTTGCGATCACCCCCAGCGAGAGCGGTATCGACTGCCACGGCGAGCTGGTGGGCGAGTCGGGCACGGAGACGGTACTGCACATCAAGGTCAACGAGCGGGAGGAAGAGATCCGCGTCCTGTGCGAGTAAAAAGGATATATCTCTGAGAGGCGCTGCAATGCGGCGCCTCTTTCCTTGCGGCGCCCCGGGGACCAAGCATGGCGGCGGACGGCTGAAGCTGCCGTTTTTGTCCGATCGAAGGAGCAAGCCCATGACATGGGGACCCAAAAAGGCATGTCTTTCGTACCGCAGACATGAAAAAACGCCGGAGCAAAGCGAACTTTGCTCCGGCGTTGGTCGGAGTGAGGTGACTTGAACACCCGGCCTCCTGGTCCCGAACCAGGCGCGCTACCGACTGCGCTACACCCCGACACAATACTCCCCCTACGGGGCCCCCACACGACATGCCTGTCGCGCGGGGAAAGGAGGAAGTTTTCCGACCGATGGAGAGGACGCGCCCTTGCGCGGCCAAGACATCTTCGGGAACGACCCCCGATGGGGTCCCCAAAAAGCACGCCTGCTTTTTGGGGAGAAGGAGGAAGTTTTCCGACCGATGGAGAGGACGCGCTGTTGCGCGGCCAAGACATCTTCGGGAACGACCCCCGATGGGGTCCCCAAAAAGCACGCCTGCTTTTTGGGGAGAAGGAGGAAGTTTTCCGACCGATGGAGAGGACGCGCCCTTGCGCGGCCAAGACATCTTCGGGAAACTTCCGACGTGTTGGAGCAGGTGAAGGGAATCGAACCCTCGTATTCAGCTTGGGAAGCTGATGTTCTGCCATTGAACTACACCTGCAGGGCTCTAAGATTATAGCATTGTCCCCGGCAGATTGCAAGCATAAAATTCCTTCCCGCTCATAGCTTGTACAGGAGGGGATCAAAATGACATTTCACCGGCTGATGATCGCATCGGCGCTGTTTCTCGCGGCCATATGCCTGAAAATAACCGTGCCCGAACAGGCGGGGGAGATGCTGGCGGCAGTCCAGGCGCGGATGGACGCTGAGAGCTTTGCCCTTCCTCTGCCGGAAGAGGCGCTGCAATGGCTGGACTGGAACTGACGGTCAGCCCGGGATTTCTGCTGCTGGCGGCGTCGGTATACTTTGCCGGGGGCCTGGGGGCGCTGGCGGCCTTTTTTGCGGCGGCGCTGGCCCATGAGCTGGGGCACCTGGCGGCTATGCTCCTGGCAGACGTGTCCATCCGCGGCCTGCGCATCACTGCCTGCGGGCCGGTGATCGAATACAGCGGGGACATCACGGTCCGGGAGGAGATGGGGATTTTGGCCGCCGGACCCATCGCGGGGGTTTTCTTCGCGGTGCTGTGCTTTGCGACGGAGATACCCTTTCTCTGCTATACCGGGGCCATCGCCCTGCTGGCGGCCATGTTCAACCTGCTGCCCGTGCTGCCCATGGATGGCGGCAGGCTGGCCCGGTATGCGCTGGAAGCGGTGATGCCGGAGCGTGCCGCTGCCGTTCTGCTGCGGGTGGCCGGAAGCATATGCGCCCTGGGGGTGACGGCCACGGGGATATACATCCGCTCTGCCGCGGCCGCCGCCGCGGGGATCTGGATGGGAGTGCTTGCCAATTTCCCGCAGATGCGGTAAACTATACGTATGGAAATGAATGAGAAGATCGACGCCCTGCTTCGGCAGGTACAGCGTCCCGCCCGGTATGTGGGCGGCGAGTATAACCAGATCATCAAGGATAAAGACCAGGTGGACGTGCGGGTGGCGTTCTGCTTCCCGGACACCTATGAGATCGGCATGTCCAATCTGGGGATGAAGATCCTCTACGGCATGATGAACGCCATGCCCGGGGTGTGGTGCGAGCGGGTGTTCGCTCCCTGGGGGGACATGGCGGACAAGCTCCGCGGGGAGCGCATCCCCCTGTGGGCCCTGGAGAGCGGGGACCCGCTGGAGGATTTCGATGTGATCGCCTTCTCCATCGGCTATGAGATGGCCTACACCACGGTGCTGGACATGCTGGACCTGGGCGGCATCCCCCTGCGGGCGGCAGACCGTCACGGGCTGAAGCACCTGGTCATGGCCGGGGGCGGGTGCATATGCAACATCGAGCCCATGGCGGACTTTTTCGACCTTTGCTTTTTGGGCGAGGGGGAGGACATGGACCGGGAGGTGCTGGAGCTCTACCGCCGGGCCAAGGCCAAGGGCTGGGACAAGCCCCGGTTCCTGCGGGCGGCGGCGCAGATCGAGGGCATCTATGTCCCCGGCCTTTACGACGTGACCTACCACGAAAGCGGCACGGTCGCCGCCATCGCGGCAAAGGACGGGGCCCCCGCCAAGGTCCGCAAACGCATCGTGGAGGATTTTGACGCCTGCTACTATCCCACCGCGCCCATCGTGCCCTCCACGGAGATCGTCCATGACCGGGTGAGTCTGGAGGTGTTCCGGGGCTGCATCCGGGGCTGCCGGTTCTGCCAGGCGGGCCATACCAACCGGCCCGTCCGGTCCCGGAAGGCGGAGACTCTGCTGCGGCTGGGGAAGGAGACCCTGGAGAACACCGGCTATCAGGAGCTCAACCTGTCCAGCCTCAGCACCAGCGATTACCGGGAACTGGGGACGCTCTGCGACGGGCTTTTGGACTATTGCCGGCCCCGGGGCGTGAGCCTGAGCCTGCCGTCCCTGCGGGCGGACAACTTCTCCATGGATATCATGCAGCGGGTCCAGCAGGTGCGCAAGAGCGGCCTGACATTTGCCCCGGAGGCGGGGACCCAGCGGCTCCGGGATGTCATCAATAAAAATGTCACGGAAGAGGACCTTCTCAATTCCTGCCGCATCGCCTTTGAGGGGGGCTGGAACAATGTGAAGCTCTACTTCATGCTGGGACTGCCCACGGAGACGGACGAGGACGTGCTGGGCATCGCGGAACTGGCGAAAAAGGTATTTTGGACCTGGAAGCAGTACGCGGCCAACAAGAGCCGGGGCGTGCGGGTCACGGTGAGCACGTCGGAATTCATCCCCAAGCCCCACACGCCTTTCCAGTGGGAGGCCCAGGTGAGCCGGGAGGAGTATCTGCGTCGGGTGGCACTGCTGACGGACGCCCTGGCAAAGACCAAGAGCGTCACCTACAACTGGCACGACGCAGAGATGAGCCTGGTGGAGGCGGCCCTGGCCCGGGGCGACCGGCGCATGGGCGCGGTCATCGAGACCGTCTGGAAAAACGGCGGGCGGCTGGAGAGCTGGAGCGAGTACTTTTCCCTGGACCGGTGGCTGGAGGCGTTCCCCGCCTGCGGGCTGGACATGGATTTCTATGCCACCCGGGAGCGGCCAGTGGACGAGCTCCTGCCCTGGGAGCACATGGACTGTGCTGTGAGCCGCCGGCATCTGGAGCGGGAACGGGAGCGGGCCTATGAGGGCGTACTGACCCCGGACTGCCGGGCGGGCTGCGCCGGATGCGGAGCGGCCAGCCTTCTGAAGGAGGGCGTGTGCCGTGGATAAGCTGCGACTGAAGTTTTCCAAGACCGGACGGGCGGTGTACATCTCCCACCTGGACCTGATGCGGACCATGCAGCGGGTGTTCTCCCGGGCGGGGGTGCCGCTGAAATACAGCGAGGGTTTCAACCCCCACGCCAAAATATCCATCATCCTGCCCCTGACCGTGGGCACGGCCAGCCTCTGCGAGTACATGGACTTCGCCCTCACAGAGGACCGGGACCTGGCGGCGCTGCCGGCGGTCCTGGACCCGTACATGCCGGAGGGCATCCGGGCGCTGGAGGCATACGAGGCCCCGGGCAAGGGGGCGGAGCTTCGCTGGCTGCGGCTCGCCGGGGTGATGAAAGGCGGTCGGGATGGGGCGTTTTACCAGGATTTCTTCGCCCGGAGCTCGATCCTTGTGGAGCACCGTGCCAAGCGGGGCATGCGCACCGATGATATCGCCCTGTCCATCCGACTGGCAAAATTCGCCGACAGGGACGGCGCCGTGGAGGCGGAGCTCATCCTCCATGCCCAGGAGCCCACGGTGAGCCCGGAGCTGATGATGGCGGCCCTGGGAGAGGACGCGCCGGAGTATTTCCGCTTTACACGGTTGGAGGCGTTCCGGGAGGATATGACGCCCTTCCGGTAAAAATGGAAAGTTTTTTGCAAAAAAGCTTGCATCTTTGGGAAAAATATGCTATCATACCCGAGCATGTTAATGCGTCTAATAAGGCGGTCCGCTGCCGGATGAGAGAGATTCCCGGTAAGAACGTCTATCAAAGGAAGGATTTACCATGGATCTCATCAATGCGCTGACCCAGCAGTACATGAAGCCGGAGCTTCCGGAGATGAACGTGGGCGACACCGTCCGCGTCACCGTCCGCATCAAGGAGGGCAACCGCGAGCGCAACCAGGCTTTCGAGGGCACCCTGATCGCCAAGAAGCACGGCGGCATCAACGAGACCATCACCGTGCGCCGTATCTCCTACGGCGTGGGCTGTGAGAAGGTCTTCCCGGTCCACTCTCCCACCATCGTGAGCGTGGACACCGTCCGCAGGGGCAAGGTCCGCCGGGCCAAGCTCTACTATCTGCGTGACCGTGTGGGCAAGGCCGCCAAGGTCCGGGAAAAGCTGTAAAGAATTCCAAAAAATCAACAAAAAAGAGGCGGCGAGCCTCTTTTTTGTTGCGTTTAGTGGTAGAAGTACGATATAATAATAAGTTGATGGAATTGGAAATAATTTCCTGGGCGGCGCTGTCCGACCGGGAACGGTGCTGACAGGAGGCAGGTCCATGTTCGGAAAGGGAAAGCACACCGAAAAGGCGGCAATGCAGCAGAGAGCGGCGGACGAGGAAGCGGCACGCCGGGAGGAAGAGGCGGAGGAAAAAGAGGTCGATCCGCTGAAGGATACCTATGAGTGGATACACTGCATCATCGTGGCCATCATCGTATGTGTGCTGCTGTTCGTGCTGGTGGCCAGGGTCATCGACGTGCGGGGAAGCTCTATGCTCCCCACCCTGGAGGAGGGCGACAAGATCATCATTACCCGGCTGGCGGGCGGCTATCATAATGGGGACATCGTGGTGCTGCAGAAGGACAGCTTCCGGCGGGAGCCCATCGTCAAGCGTGTGATCGGCACGGCGGGCCAGACGGTAGAGCTCAACTTTAACGAGGGCACCGTGTCCGTGGACGGAAAGGTCCTGAACGAGCCCTATATCTTTGAGAAGACCTACGACAGCTACCACATCATGGACCCGCTGTACTACGATATCTATGGCATCGACGAGAAAGAGGATGTGGGCGATGGCTGGGTGCGGGTCACCGTGCCGGAGGGCTGCATCTTCGTCATGGGCGACAACCGCAACAATTCCAGTGACAGCCGTGTCTCCACCATCGCGTTCGTGGATACCCGGGATGTGATGGGCAAGGCGGTGTTCCGCCTGTATCCGTTCTTCAAGCTGGGCGCCATTTACGGCGTGGATGGGCGCGATGGCTGACGTACAGTGGTTCCCCGGCCACATGAAAAAGGCCGAGAGGATGATGCAGGACAGCCTGCGGCTGGTGGACGCGGTGTGCGAGGTGGTGGACGCCCGCATCCCCTATGCCAGCCGGAACCCGGACCTGGACGGCATCATCGCCGGACGGAAGCCGCGGCTGCTCATCCTCAACCGGGCCGATCAGGCGGACCCGGATGTGACCGCCCAATGGCGGACATATTATAAAGACGCCGGCGTGCCCTTCCTGGAGTGCGACGCCCGGTCCGGCCGGGGGGTGAAGGACCTGCCCAAGGCCCTGCGGGCCCTGCGGGACAAGACCGGCCCGCTGCGGGCCATGGTGGTGGGCGTGCCCAATGTGGGAAAATCCACCTTTATAAATAAGGTGAGCGGACGGAAGACTGCCGCCGCCTCCGACCGGCCCGGGGTCACCCGGGGAAAGCAGTGGATCACGGTGGACAGCCGGCTGGAGCTGCTGGACACGCCGGGCATCCTGTGGCCCCGGTTCGACGACCCGGCGGTGGGAGACCGGCTGGCCTTTACCGGGGCGGTGAAGGACGAGGTCCTGGACACGGAGGACCTGGCGGCAAAGCTTCTGGTGACCTTGCGGGAGAGCTATCCCGGCGCGGTCCGGGAGCGGTATAAGTTCGACCCGGACCCAGCCGCCCAGGGCTGGGAGCTGCTGGAGACATGCGCCCGGAAACGGGGCTTTCTCATGGCGGGCGGGAACGTGAACACCGAGCGGATGGCGGCGGTGCTGCTGGACGAATTCCGGGGCGGCAAGCTGGGGAGGATCAGCCTTGAAAGACCCGACCGATCTCTTTGAATATGAGCGGGCCCTGCATCGGGAGGGCTTCGCGCTCGTCTGCGGGGCGGACGAGGCCGGGCGGGGACCTCTTGCCGGGCCGGTGTGCGCCGCGGCGGTCATCCTGCCGGAGGACGCCGATATCCCGGGGCTCAACGACTCCAAGAAACTCACGGAAAAGAAGCGGGAGGCGCTGTTTCCACGCATCAAGGAGAAGGCTCTGTCCTATGGGATCGCCTTCGCCTCGGTGGAGGAGATCGAGGAGCTGAACATCCTCAATGCGGCGCTGCTGGCCATGGACCGGGCCATCGGCATGCTGGACCCGGTGCCGGCGTTGGCCCTCATCGACGGGAATACCACAAAGGGCATCTCTGTGCCCGCCCGGAGCGTGGTGGGCGGGGACGCCCGGTGCGCGTGCATCGCGGCGGCCTCCGTATTGGCCAAGGTCACCCGGGACCGGCTCATGCTGGAGCTGGCGGCACAGTACCCGCAGTACGGCTTTGACCAGCACAAGGGTTACGGCACCAAGGCGCACTATGCCGCGCTGGAGAAGTACGGGCCCAGCCCCGTGCACCGGCCATCCTTTTTGAAAAAGTTCTATGCCAAGCGATAAGAAACTGTTGGGCGCTTTCGGGGAGGACGCGGCCTGCGCCTATCTGAAACGCCAGGGATACAGGATCGAGGGCCGCAACTATGCCTGCCGGTTCGGGGAGATCGACATCATTGCCCGGGACCGGCGGTATGTGGTGTTCGCGGAGGTGAAGCTCCGCCGGGACGCCTCCCACGGCGCGGCGGCAGAGTTCGTCACGGCTGCCAAGCAGCAGCGGGTGATCGCCGCGGCCCAACTGTGGCTCCAGCAGCATCCCACGAAGCTCCAGCCCCGGTTCGACGTGATCGAGGTCTACGCCCCGGAGGGGTTGGAAACAAAAAAGCCTGAGATTCATCATTTGGAGGACGCGTATTCGCTATGAGATATGTGAGCACAAGAGAGGGAGCGGGCGGCATCACCGCCTCCCAGGCCATCATCCGCGGCATCGCCGCAGACGGGGGGCTGTACGTCCCGGAGACCATCCCCACCGTGGATATGCAGTTCATCCGCCGTCTGGCTTCCCTGGACTACCGGGGCCGGGCCGTGGCGGTGCTGGGCCTATATCTGGAGGAGTTCTCCCGGCAGGAACTGGAGCAGATCGCCGCAGCGTCCTATGGGGACAATTTCGACCATCCGTCCGTGGCGCCTGTGCATGTCCTGGACGATGAGACGGCGTATCTGGAGCTGTGGCACGGCCCCACCAGCGCCTTTAAGGATATGGCGCTGCAGATCATGCCACGGCTTCTCACCGCCAGCCTTCGGAAAAACGGTGAGACGCGCACTGCCAGCATCCTGGTGGCCACCAGCGGCGACACCGGCAAGGCGGCCTTGGAGGGATTCAAGGACGTGCCCGGCACCTGCATCATGGTGTTCTATCCCCGGGATGGGGTGAGCCAGGTCCAGAAGCTGCAGATGGCGACCCAGGAGGGGACGAACGTCAATGTGGTGGCCGTGGACGGCAACTTTGACGACGCCCAGACCGGCGTGAAGAAGATATTCGCCGACCGGGACTTTGCCGAGGTCCTGGACGGACGGGGGTATTTCCTCAGTTCTGCCAACTCCATCAACTGGGGCCGTCTCGTCCCCCAGATCGCGTACTATTTCTCCGCCTACTGCGACATGGTGAACGCGGGAAAGCTGGAGATGGGCCACACGCTGGACTTCTGCGTGCCCACCGGAAACTTTGGCGACATCCTGGCCGGGTGGTATGCCAAGCGGATGGGCCTGCCCGTGGGCCGGCTGATCTGTGCGTCCAACGACAACAATGTCCTCACGGACTTTATCGGGACAGGCGTCTATGACAAAAACCGCCCCTTCCACCTGACCAGCTCTCCCTCCATGGACATCCTGGTGTCCTCCAACCTGGAGCGGCTCCTCTACTGTCTCACCGGGGACGCGGCCCGGGTCCGGGACATGATGGGAAGACTGGGCTCTGCCGGCCGGTATGAGGCGGGCAGCGACCTTCTTGCCGCGGTCCGGGCGGAGTTCGCCGGCGGCTTCTGCCGGGATGAAGAGGCCAAGGCCGAGATCGGCCGGGTCTGGCAGGAGCACGGCTATCTCATGGACACCCACACCGCCGTGGCGAGCCGGGTCCTCCGGGACCTGCGGGAGAGGGAGGGCGCGGCCCGTCCCACCGTGGTGGTCTCCACGGCCAGCCCCTTCAAGTTCGGCGGCGCAGTACTGGAATCCCTGGGCGCGGTGACCAGCGAGACCGGCCCGGCTCTGGTGGAGGAGCTGGCGGCCTTCACGGGTCTGGCCGCCCCCAAGCCTCTGTCCGGCCTGGGAGAAAAGAAGGTCCGGTTCACCGACTGGGTGGCTGTGGCCGACATGGAGAAGGCCGTCGGCGCGTTCCTGGCGTAATAAGCGCCATATCGAAACCCTCCCCAGTGCAAGGGGAGGCGCCGGGTGACAGCGAGGCGGAGGGGTTGTTACCAGTGTGAGATGACCTCCAGTCTGGTAACAATCCTCCAGTCAGCGCCTTTGCGCTGACAGCCCCCTTTGCACAAGGGGGCCGATTTGGGGTGCTGCCTCCGGGCACAAGGGGGCCTTTCTACAAGGTGCTGTCTGCGGCGGCATATGTAGAGGCGGCCTGATGGCCGCCCCTGAGGTCACACATACTGCCAGGTGTCCACGGGCGAGAAGGTGCCGCAAAAGGTCTCGGCCTTGGTGAGGGCATCCTCGCTCTTGACATTGATGTGCGTGGCGGTGCACTGGTCGCTCATGGTATGATGCTTGCAGTTGGACACCGTGCAGCACACGCCGTTGATGCAGTCCCGGCCGCCGCAGTTCTTTTTCTCATCCATCTCTCGATCACCTCGCGGATAGTATCTGCGGGCGGAAAGGCGTTTATGCTATGTCTCTTTTTGCCATAGGCGACCTGCACCTGTCCTTCGGCGCGGATAAGCCCATGGATGTGTTTGGTCCCCGGTGGAAAAATCATGTGGAAAAGCTCCGGGAGGGATTTTCGGCGCTGGGGCCGGAGGATGTGTGCGTGCTGTGCGGGGACACAAGCTGGGCGGCAGACCTACCCGGCGCGCTGGAGGACCTTCGCTTCATCGACGCCCTGCCGGGACGGAAGATCGTCCTCAAGGGCAACCACGATTATTGGTGGAGCTCCGGGGCCAAGATGAACGCCTTTTTTGCCCAAAACGGCATCGGCTCCGTCTCCATCCTCCACAACAACTTCTACCCCTATGGCGAAAACGCCGCGATATGCGGCACGAAGGGCTGGTTCTATGAGGAGAGCCGGGGCACGGAGCACGATAAAAAGCTCATTGCCCGGGAGATCCTCCGGTTGGAGGCGTCCCTGAAGGCGGCGGGTGACCGGGAAAAATACGTCTTTCTCCACTATCCGCCCAAATACGGCGGCTATGTGTGCCGGGAGATATTGGACCTGTTCCTCCAATATGACGTGAAAATGTGCTGCAGCGGCCATCTCCACGCCGACAGTCTGCGCCTTGCCTTCAACGGGTGGTATGAAAACACCCGATATCTGTGCGTTTCCGGCGACGGTATCGATTTTAGACCTTGCAAGATCCTGTGATCTTTGGTAAAATATAATGCTGTGTCATTCCATTCTCATTTTTCAGAGCATTCCCATCGTATTATTTTGAAGGAGAAGTCAACCCATGATCGTAAAGAACGTAGAAAAGAAAGAAAAGAGCACGGTGAGCTTCGATGTGCTGTGCGACGCCGCGGAGTTCGAGAAGGCTGTCAACGGGGCCTATCTCAAGAACAAAAGCAAGATCTTTGTTCAGGGCTTCCGCAAGGGCAAGGCTCCTCGGATGGTCATCGAGGGCATGTACGGCAAGGACGTGTTCTATGACGACGCTGCCGACGATCTGGCGCCTGCCGCTTTCCGCTTCGCCGTGGAGCAGGAGGGCCTGCGCACGGTAGGCAATCCCGCCGTCAAGGCGGTGGACGTGTCCGACGACAAAGAGCTGACGCTCTCCTTCGTGACGGCGGTCTGGCCTGAGGTGGAGCTGGGGCAGTACAAGGGCATCGAGGCCCCCAAGGCCAAGGTGAGCGTCACCGACGAGCAGGTGGCCGAGGAGCTGGAGAAGACCCGCAAGCGCAACAGCCGCATCGTCACCGTGGAGCGCCCCGCCAAGCTGGAGGACACTGCGGTCATCGACTATGAGGGCAGCGTGGACGGCGTTCCCTTCGATGGCGGCAAGGCCGAGGGCCATAACCTGGTCCTGGGCTCCGGCACCTTCATCCCCGGGTTCGAGGACCAGGTGGTGGGCATGAGCGCCGGCGAGGAGAAGGACATCAACGTCACCTTCCCCGAGGAATACCATGAGAAGTCCCTGGCCGGCAAGGCCGCTGTGTTCCACGTCAAGTGCAACGAGGTCAAGGAGAACCAGATGCCCGAACTGGACGACGAGTTCGCCAAGGACGTCAGCGAGTTCGACACCCTGGACGAGTACAAGGCGTCCGTGCGGGAGCGCCTGGAGAAGGCCGCCGAGGCAGAGGCCGAGAGCGCCTATCAGTCCGCGCTCATCGAGAAGGCCGGCGACAACATCACCGCCGACATCCCCGACGCCATGGTGGAAGAGCAGATGGACAACATGATGCGGGAGTATGACCAGAACCTGCAGATGAACGGCCTGAACCTGGAGCTGTACCTGAAGTATCTGGGCCAGGACGCCAAGGCCTTCCGGGAGCAGGCCCGTCCCACGGCTGAGCGCCGGGTGAAGACCGACCTGGTGCTGGATAAGATCGCCCAGGTGGAGGATATCCAGGTCACCGACGAGGAGGTCGACGCGGAGTATGAGCGGCTGGCCGGCCAGTACGGCATGACCGCCGAGCAGGTGAAGCAGGCCCTGGCCAAGGACATCATCACCGGCGACGTGAAGACCCGCAAGGCCGCCCAGATCATCTTCGACGCCGGCGTGCCCACCGAGCCTGTGCCCGAGGAGCCCGCGGCAGAAGAGGCGGCCAAGCCCGCCCCCAAGAAGCGCGCCACCCGCAAGAAGGCCGCTGCCAAGCCCACCGGGGACGCTCCCGCGGCGGAAGAGGCCCCCGCGGAAGAGCCCAAGGCGGAGGAGGCCAAGCCCGCCCCCAAAAAGCGGGCCCCCAGAAAGAAGAAGGAAGAGGCTCCTGCGGAAGAGCCCAAGGCGGAATAAGCCAGGAAGTTTTTGGATAGGCTTTCAGTGCTTGGAAAGGAGCGAGAACCATGAGTTTGGTACCGTATGTTGTGGAACAGACCTCCCGGGGCGAGCGGTCTTATGACATCTTCTCCCGGCTGCTCAACGACCGCATCATCATGCTGTCGGAGGAGGTCAACGACACCACCGCGTCCCTGATCGTGGCCCAGATGCTGTACCTGGAGGGACAGGATCCGGACAAGGACATCCAGTTTTACATCAACAGCCCCGGCGGCAGCGTCACCGCAGGCATGGCCATCTATGACACCATGCAGTATATCAAGTGCGACGTGTCCACCATCTGCGTGGGAATGGCCGCCAGCATGGGGGCGTTCCTGCTCAGCAGCGGCGCCAAGGGCAAGCGCATCGCTCTGCCCAATGCAGAGATCATGATCCATCAGCCCTCCGCCGGCACCCAGGGCCAGATCACCGATATGGCCATCCATCTGAAACGGCTGGAGGTCATCAAAGAGCGGCTGAACCATATCCTGGCCGACAACACCGGCAAGAGCTATGAGGAGATCGTAGACGCCACCGAGCGGGACAATTTTATGACCGCGGAGGAGGCTGTCGCCTACGGCCTCATCGATAAGATCATCACAAAGAGGTAACCGTCTATGCCGAGAGAAGGCGACAGAAAAACACTTCGATGCAGCTTCTGCGGCAAGGCCCAGTCCCAGGTCCAGCGGCTCATTGCCGGCAACGAGGCGTATATCTGCGACGAGTGCGTGCGGCTGTGCCTGGATATTCTGGGCGATGAATTCCAGGAGGACTATCCGGATTTCACCCTGGACAATCAGGAGCCGGAACAGGTCATGCAGCTCAAGGATGTGCCGGTGCCCCGGAAGATCAAGGCGGTGCTGGACGAGTACATCATCGGCCAGGACCGGGCCAAGGTGTCCCTGGCCGTGGCGGTGTACAACCACTATAAGCGCATCCTGCACCGGGAGCAGAGCGATGTGGACCTGCAAAAGTCCAACATCCTGCTGGTGGGGCCCACCGGCAGCGGCAAGACCCTCTTTGCCCAGACCCTGGCCCGGATGCTGAACGTGCCCTTTGCCATTGCCGACGCCACCACGCTGACCGAGGCGGGGTATGTGGGCGAGGATGTGGAGAACATCCTGCTGCGGCTGCTGCAGGCGGCGGATTTCGACGTGGAGCGGGCCCAGCAGGGCATCATCTACATCGACGAGCTCGACAAGATCTCCCGCAAGAGCGAGAACACCTCCATCACCCGGGACGTGTCCGGCGAAGGCGTGCAGCAGGCCCTTTTGAAGATCCTGGAGGGCACGGTCGCCGCCGTTCCGCCCCAGGGCGGGCGCAAGCATCCCCACCAGGAGTTCATCCATGTGGATACCAGCAACATCCTGTTCATCTGCGGCGGCGCCTTTGACGGTCTGGAGAAGATCATCGAAAACCGCCTGGACCGCAAGAGCCTGGGCTTCGGGGCGGAGATCGCCTCCAGGAAGGAGAAGGACGTGGGCGAGGTGCTGAGCCATGTCCAGTCCCACGATCTGCTCAAGTTCGGCATCATCCCGGAGCTGATCGGACGGCTTCCGGTCATCACGACCCTGGACAGTCTGAAGCGCGAGGACCTGATCCGCATCCTCACCGAGCCGAAGAACGCCCTGGTGAAGCAGTATCAGGCCATGCTGGGCTATGACGACGTGAAACTGGAGTTCGACGCCAAGGCTCTGGAGGCCATCGCCGACAAGGCCATCGAGATGGAGATCGGCGCCCGGGGGCTGCGGAGCATCATGGAGAAGATCATGACAGAGCTCATGTTTGAGGTCCCCTCTGACAACACCATCGAGACGGTCGTCATCACCGCCGACTGCGTCATCAACGGCTCCCGTCCGGTCATTTACCGGCGGAGAAAACTGGATCTTGACGCATCCTGAACAATTATCCTGAACGGGACATGGCCGCACGAAGGTGCGGCCTTTTCCCGAGATGGGAGGTCATACCATGGATACTGAAACTACGATCACTTCCCGCAGCCGGATCTATCCGCTGATCGCCCTGCGGGGCATCTGCGTGTTCCCGGGCATGCGGCTCATTTTCGATGTGGACCGGGACGACGCCATGGGCGCGCTGGACGCGGCCATGGCGGCTGACCAGACGCTGTTTCTGGTGGCGCAGCGGGACGCAGCTGCCGAGACGGTCACCGGGGCGGACAGCCTGTTCAAGATCGGCACCATTTGCCGCATCCATCAGGTGCTGCGGGTCCCCGATGAGGAGGGGGCCAAGGTGATGGTGGAGGGCGTGAGCCGGGGCTACCTGGAACGCCTCACCGGCACGAAGCCCTATTTCACCGCCCAGGTGGAGCTGGTGGAGACGGAGGTCAATCCCCGCACGGCTGTGAAGGCCGAGGCTCTCATCCGGCAGTGCTATGGTCTGCTGGAGAAGTATGCCCAGAATTCCGGCCTGGACCTGGGCGACGTGCTCCGGGACATCCTGCCCAGCACCGACGCAGGGTATGTGGCGGACTATGTGACCCAGAACATCTACATGCGCCATGAGCAGAAGCAGCTGGTGCTGGAGGAACTGCGTCCCATGCGCCGCCTGGCGCTGGTGAACCGGCTCATCCGCTGGGAACTGGACATCCTGGACGTGGAGCAGTCCATCCACGAGGAGGCTGCCAAGCGGATGAAGCAGGTCCAGCGGGAGATGTTCCTGCGGGAGCAGCTCAGGACCATCCAGGCGGAGCTGGGGGAGGACGAGGGCTACGGCGACGATACGGAGGAGTACCGGGCCGCCGTGGCGAAGGCGGACCTGCCCAAGGAGGTAGCGGACAAGCTGTTCAAGGAGATCGGGCGGCTGGCCAAGCAGCCCTTTGGCAGCGCTGAGTCCGCCGTGATACGCAGCTATCTGGACATCTGCCTGGAGATCCCCTGGAAGACGGAGACGGAAGACGACTTGGACACGGCAGCCGTCCGGGCGGCCCTGGACGCGGACCACTTCGGCTTGGAGAAGATCAAGGAGCGGGTGGTGGAATATCTGGCCGTGCGGAAGCTGGCGCCGGAGCAGAAGGGCTCCATCCTGTGCCTGCTGGGCCCTCCGGGCACCGGGAAGACCAGCATCGCCCTGTCCATCGCCCGGGCCATGGGACGGAAGCTCTGCCGCATCTCCCTGGGTGGCATCCACGACGAGGCGGAGATACGGGGCCACCGGAAGACCTATGTGGGGGCCATGCCAGGCCGCATCATGGCGGGCATCCAGCAGGCCGGCAGCCGTAACCCGGTGATGGTGCTGGACGAGATAGACAAGCTGGGCTCCGACTACCGGGGCGACCCCTCCGCGGCCCTTTTGGAGGCCCTGGACCCGGAGCAGAACAGCCAGTTCCGGGACCACTTCCTGGAGCTGCCCTTCGACCTGTCCGACGTGTTTTTCATCACCACGGCCAACGCCGCCGACACCATCCCGCCGGCGCTGCTGGACCGGATGGAGGTGGTGGAGTTCGCCGGCTATACCGATGAAGAAAAGCTGGCCATCGCCAAGGATCACCTGCTGCCCAAGCAGCGGAAAAAGCACGGCCTGAACGGCAATCAGCTGCGGATCAACGACGGGGCCATGCGGGAGATCATCGCCCGGTACACCCGGGAGTCCGGGGTGCGCAAGCTGGAACAGCGCATCGCGGAGATATGCCGGAAGACCGCCGCAGGCATCGTGGCGGGGCAGTTCAAGTCCAAGTACCTCCGGGCCGGCAGTCTGGAGGAGCTCCTGGGCCCGGCCAAGTACAAGGACGCCAAGTCCGGCGGCGACGCGGAAGTGGGCCTGGTGCACGGCCTGGCCTGGACCCGGGTGGGCGGCGAGATGCTGGACGCAGAGGTGGGCGTCATGGACGGCTCCGGCAAGCTGGAGCTGACCGGCAACCTGGGGGACGTGATGAAGGAATCCGCCCGGGCGGCCCTGACCTATATCCGTGCCCACGCTGCCGCGCTGGGAGTGGACCCGGCGTTTTACAAGAACAAGGACATCCATATCCACTTCCCGGAGGGCGCCGTGCCCAAGGACGGACCCTCCGCCGGCGTGACCATCTGCACAGGACTTGTGTCCGCCCTGGCCAATGTGCCTGTCCGGCAGGACGTGGCCATGACGGGAGAGATCACGCTCCTGGGCCGGGTGCTGCCCATCGGCGGCCTGCGGGAGAAGACCATGGCGGCCCTCCGGGCCGGCATCCATACGGTCATCATCCCCGCGGAGAATGAGCCGGACCTCAATGAGATCGACCAGACCGTCCGGGCGGCGCTGAATTTCATCACGGCCAGCCGGGTGGACACGGTGCTGGACGCCGCGCTGTGCCGGGAGAAGACCGATGATCAAAACTGAGCCCGCCAGATTCGTCAAGTCCGCCGGACGGGCGGAGGACTTTATCCGGGATGGCCGCCCCTGCGTGGTGTTCGCGGGCAAGTCCAACGTGGGCAAAAGCTCCGTCATCAACTGTCTGGTGAACCGGAAGAATCTGGCCCGGGTGGGCTCCGCCCCCGGCAAGACCACCAACATCAACTATTTTCTGGTGGGGGAGGCCGTCTGGTTCGTGGACCTGCCCGGCTACGGCTACGCCAAGGTGTCCCAGGCGGAGAGGAACCGGTGGGGCCGCCTCATGGAGGACTTTTTCGCCGAGGGCGAGCGCATCGCCGTGGGCGTGCAGATCGTGGATGGCCGTCACGCCCCCACGGCGTTGGACATACAGATGAGCAGGCTCTTCGAGACATGCGGCTGTCCCCGGGTGGTGGCGGCCAACAAGTGGGACAAGCTGAAGAAGTCTGAGATGGAGCCGAATCTGGCCCGCATCCGCGATATGCTGGAGTTGGGAGAGGGCACGCTGCTGCTGCCCTTCTCCGCGGAAAAGCGTACAGGCCGCAGCGAGCTTTTAGGGGCGATATCCGCCCGGGTGTGACAGATGGGATTTGCAAATGTTTTTCGCAATCTGGACTGGTCCGTACTGACGGACATCATGTTTTCCGTGCTGCCGGCGCTGCTGTGCATCACGCTCCATGAGCTGAGCCACGGGGCAGTGGCCTACATGCTGGGGGACGACACGGCCAAGCTGGCCGGTCGGCTCACCCTGAACCCCATCCGGCACATCGACCCCTGGGGCCTGGTGATGATGGTGCTGTTCCGCTTCGGATGGGCCAAACCCGTGCCGGTGAATATGTACAACTTCAAAAAGCCCCGGCAGGGCATGGCCATTACCGCGTTGGCGGGGCCGGTGTCGAACCTCATCATCGCGGCGGTATTCCTGTTCCTGTACGGCGTGTTGTATGTGCCGCTGTATATCAGGGGCGGGACCTTTGCCCAGGGCATATTCCAGATGGTCTCCACCACGGCGTATCTGTCCCTGGCCCTGGCGGTGTTCAACATCATCCCCATCTCGCCTCTGGACGGGTCCAAGATCCTGTTTTCCTTCCTCAGCGACAGCGCCTATGCCAGGCTCATGCGCTATGAAAAATACGGCATGATCGTGCTGATGCTGCTGGTGATATCCGGCGGCTTTTCCGGGGTGCTGGGCTCGGTGACGGGCTGGGTATACGACAAGCTCTTTTTCATCGCGGAATTTGGTTTTGAACTGGTGAACTGAATCTATGGAAAACCCGACCTTCCACCTGGAGGGCGTCATCAAGACGAAAGAGGAGATGCAGGACTTTGAAGGCCCGCTGACCCTCATCTTGATGCTCCTGGCGAAAAACAAAATAGAGATCCGGGATATCAGAATCGCGGATATCCTGGACCAGTACCTGGCATGGCTGGCCCGGATGCAGGAGATGGACCTGGAAGTGGCCAGCGAGTTCGTGCAGATGGCCTCCCATTTGGTGTACATCAAGACCAGGACCCTCCTGGCCGGCACGGAAGAGGTCTCCGAACTGGAGCTTCTCATGTCCAGCCTGGAACAGCTCCAGAGCCGGGACGCCTTTGCCGCGGTGAAGGAGAACATCCCCGCCCTGGGCCTGGCCCTGGAGGCGGGCGCGCGGCTATATTCCACGCCGCCGGAGCCCATGCCCAAATACGGCCAGTACGATTACCGCCATGAGCCCTGGGAGCTGCTGGCCGCCCTGGCCGGGATGCTCCGGAAGGGCGTGGGCGTACCGGAGCAGGAGGCGGCGGTGTCCATCCCCCGGCCCATCGTCTACAGCGTGCAGGACAAGAGTCGGGAGCTGATCGGCTTTTTGCGGCAGAAGGGCCGGTCCAGCCTGCGGACCCTGTACGCCATGGCGGCCAGCCGCTCGGAGGTGGTGGCCACGTTTTTGTCCCTGCTGACCATGTGTTCCATGGGCAGCGTGACCATTGACCGGGACGGGGACGATTACGCCGTGCAGTTCACCGGCGGCGATACGGAAGCCATTTTGGAGAGCATGGATTATGGATAAAATAGAACTGAAAAGCGCCATAGAGGCCATTTTGTTCGCCTCCGGCGACCCGGTGAGCGCAGAGCGCATCGCCGTGGTGACCGATTCGGACACGGAGGACGTTCTGGCCGCCGGCGCGGAGCTGGCGGAGGAGTACGAGGCCCAGAGGCGGGGCATCCGGCTGGTGCGGCTCAATGACTCCCTACAGATGCACAGCGCCCCGGAGCACGCCGACGCCATCACCCGGGCCCTGGAACAGCGCCGCCCGCCCAAGCTCTCGCCCGCGTCCCTGGAGGTGCTGGCCATCGCTGCCTACTTCCAGCCGGTGACCCGGGCATACATCGAGCAGATGCGGGGCGTGGACAGCTCCTACACCGTGGGGGTGCTCACGGAACGGGGAATGATCGAGCCCTGCGGCCACCTGGAGGCGGTGGGCCGGCCCACCCTCTACAGGACCACGGATCTGTTTCTGCGGACCATGGGCGTATCCAGCCTGGAGGAGCTCCCGCCCCTGCCGGAGATCGCCGGCAGCGACGCGGCCATCAAGCTCCAGGAAAAGGTGGAGGCCCTCCGGCAGGCGGAGGAGGCGGCCAGGGCCGCCGAAGAGGAAGCCCAGGCGGAAGCCGGGGCAGGAAAGACGCGAGAGGAAGGAGCTGTCGGCGTGTGACAGCGCTGTACATCGCCGGAGCTGTACTGGGGTCGCTGGGGCTGCTGGCCCTGGCCCCTGTGGCTGTGGAGGCCGCCTATGAGGACGGCCGATTTGTGCTCACCGGCCGGGCGGGGCCCGTGCCGGTGAAGCTGTTTCCCAGGGAGAAGACCGAGGCCGGGAACGCGGAAAAGAGTGCGGAGGAGAAGAAAAAGCGCTCTTTCCGGCACCTGACGCCGCCGGTGCTGCGCATCCTGGCGGACTGTGGCTGCCGGGCCTTTGCAAAGCTCATCCGCAGGGTGCGGATAGGTCTTTTGCAGGCGCGCTATACCGCCGGGGGCCCGGACCCATACCGGGCTGCCATGGCCTATGCCCGGGCGGGCCTGGCCATGGAGGGCGTGGCCCGGCTGGTGGAAAACGCCGATCTGCGGGCGGACGTGGATTTTGACGGGGCCGGGCCGCTCTTTGCGGGGCGGGTCCGTATCTTTGCCCGGCTGGGGACCGTTCTTTGGGGCGCAGCCGGTTTTGGAATGGACTTTTTGCGGAAATACTTATGCTATAAACGCGGAAAGGGAGAATGACGGATGGCAGATCAGACGGTAGGCGGCATGATGGAAGGGGCTCTGGAGAAGATCCGGACCATGGTGGATTCCGATACGGTGATCGGCACGCCCATCACCACGCCGGACGGGGTGACGCTCATCCCGGTATCCCGGCTCAGCTTTGGCTTTGCCTCCGGGGGCAACGAGAAGACCGCCTCCTCCGCCAAGCCCGGTATCTGGGGCGGCAGCGGCGCGGCGGTGAAGATGGAGCCCATGGGATTTCTGGTCATCAAGGACGGCGGCGTGCGGATGCTGAACATCCAGCAGCCCGCCTGCTCCACGGCGGACCGGCTCATTGATATGGCCCCGGAGATCATGGAAAAGCTGGAGAGCTATATCGAGAAATACGGGAAAAAGCAGGACCAGCAGGGATAATTTTCCAGATCTTGGCCATAATAAGCACGGTCAGGAAAGGTCGTGCTTAGGATGAAGAGATGGACGGCGGCAATGCTTGCCGCGGTTTTGTTTGGTCTGCTTCCCGTGCCCGCTCTGGGAGCGGAGGAAGCGCCGGGCATATCGGCCCGGGCCGCTGTGATCGTGGAGGCCGGGAGCGGCCAAACGGTATGGGAGCGACGGGCGGACGAGCCCATGCTGATCGCCAGCACCACGAAGATCATGACGGCCCTGGTGGTGCTGGAGCGGTGCGGGCTGGATATGCCGGTGACCGTGGACGCTGCCTGGACCGGTATCGAGGGCTCGTCCATGTACCTGGAGCCCGGCCAGCAGCTCACGGTCCGGGACCTTCTGTACGGGCTGATGCTGGCCTCCGGCAATGACGCGGCGGTGGCGCTGGCCTGTGTGACGGCGGGGTCCGTGGAGGCGTTCGCAGAGCTGATGAACGAGAAGGCCGCGGCCCTGGGCTGTGAGAACACCCACTTTGTCAACGCCAACGGCCTGGATGACCCGGAGCACTATTCCTGCGCCCGGGACCTGGCGCGTATCACCCGGGAGGCGCTGGGCCATGAGGCTTTCCGTCAGATCGTGTCCACCACGGCCAGGACGGTGGGGGAGAACACCTATATCAACCACAACCGGCTGCTGCGGGAGTGCGAGGGCGTGTTCGGGGTCAAGACCGGTTACACCATGGCGGCGGGCCGTACCCTGGTCACCTGCTGCGAGCGAAACGGCCTCACCCTCATCTGCGTGACCCTGTCCGACCCGGACGACTGGGACGATCACAAGGCCCTTTACGACTGGGCCTATGGCCTCTACGCCCGGGACGACGTGCTGGCGGGCGTCACCTGGACCGTGCCGGTCATCGGCGGCGTGGCGGAGACCGTCCCGGTGACGGCGGAAGAGGGGCTGAGCGTCTTTCACCGGGAAGAGGATGAGATCCGGGTGGAATACCGCCTGCCCGCCTTCGTCTATGCGGACGTCCGGGCAGGGGCGGAGGCCGGGGAGGCTGTGGCCTATATCGGCGGGACGGAGGCTGGCCGCGCAGCGCTGGTCTACGCCCGGGACGTGGCCCAGGCACAGCCGGAGGACCCCACCTTTTGGGAGCGGGTCCGGGGCTTTCTGGGCTGAGGAGAGAACGAGATGAAACAGAGACTGCAAAAGCTCATCTCCGCGGCGGGAGTTGCCTCCCGGCGGGCGGCGGAGGAGATGATCCGGGCCGGCCGGGTGACGGTGAACGGTGAGACGGCACTTTTGGGCGCCTCCGCCGACCCGGATACGGACGACGTGCGGGTGGACGGACAGGCCCTGCGCCTGCCGGCCCGCCGGCGGTACATAGTGCTGAACAAGCCGAGAGGCTATGTGACCACCCTTCACGACGATCGGGGCCGGCCCACCGTGGCGGACCTCATCCCGGACGGGGGCGGGCGGCTGTATCCCGTGGGGCGGCTGGACATGGACAGCGAGGGCCTTCTCATCCTCACCGATGACGGGGACGCTGCCAACGCCCTTATGCACCCATCCCATCAGGTGGACAAGGTCTATACGGTCTTTGTCCGGGGAGAGGACATCCCCGGGGCCGTGGCAAAGCTCCGGGCCATGGACAGCCTGGAGGGGGAGCCCATCGCCCGACCGGCAGTGACCCTCACCGAGCGCAGAGGACAGGACGCGGAGCTGCAGGTGGTCATCCATGAGGGGAAAAACCGGCAGGTCCGGCGGATGTGCGCTTGCTGCGGGCTGCGTGTGCGCCGCCTCATCCGCATCGCCGAGGGCCCTGTCACCTTGGGCAGCCTGCCCGTCGGAAAGTGGCGGGCCATGACAGAGGATGAAATTTCACATATCAGAAACTTTTAAATTGTTCTGATTTATGGCATAAAAGCGGCTATTCTTGCAGGAATCTAAAATATTTGCGGATAAACCTTGCATTTTTTTGAAAATGCAAGTATTATTGTCCCTGTGCGATTTCGTGTGCAAGGTGGGAGAGATATGGAAAAGGATATTCTGGCCCTGATGAACGGGACAGACCGGCGCTTGTCCAAGGGACAGCGCCTGATCGCACGGTATATCACAGAGAACTATGACAAGGCCGCCTTTATGACGGCGGGCAAGCTGGGCAAGACGGTGGGCGTGAGCGAATCCACCGTGGTCCGCTTTGCCACGGAGCTGGGCTTCGACGGCTACCCCGGCATGCGCCGGGCCATGCAGGAGATGGTCCGCAGCCGCCTCACCAGCGTCCAGCGCATCGCCGTGGCAAAGGACATGCTGGACGGCGCGGACGTGCTGAAGGCGGTCATGACCTCCGACATCGAGAACCTCCAGGCGTCCATGGAGAAGCTGGACCGGGAGGATTTTGCCCGGGCGGTGGAGGCCATCGGCGGGGCGAAGCACCTGTACATCGTGGGGATGCGCTCCTCTGCGTCCCTGGCCAGTTTCATGGGCTTTTACATGAACCTGCTGGTGGAGGATGTGCGCCTCATCCACAACACCACCGCCAATGAGGTCTATGAGCAGATCATGCACATCGGCCCGGAGGACGTGTATGTGGGCATCAGCTATCCTCGGTATTCCTCCGGCTCCCTGAAGGCCATGGAGTTTGCCAAGCGCCAGGGGGCCACGGTCATCGCCCTGACGGACAATGAGAATTCCCCGGCTGCCCGGCTGGCGGATATCAAGCTGTATGCCAAGAGCGATATGGTGTCGTTCCTGGACTCCCTGGTGGCGCCCATGAGCCTCATCAACGCCCTCATCGTGGCGGTGGCCAACAAGCGCCGGGACTCTCTGGACGAGACCTTCGGATATCTGGAGAAGCTCTGGAGCGAGTATGGGATCTTTGCCGTTGGAAGCTGACGCGGTGGTGATCGGCGGTGGGGCCGCCGGGATGATGGCCGCCGGGACGGCGGCGGAGCGGGGTCTGGACGTGGTGCTGCTGGAGCCAAACGAAAAGCTGGGCCGGAAGCTCCGTATCACCGGCAAGGGCCGGTGCAACGTGACCAACGAGTGCGCCGTAAAGACGCTTTTGGAAAATGTGCCTACCAACCCCAAATTTCTCTACAGTTCCGCCACGGCCTTTCCGCCGGAGGCGGTCATGGCCTTTTTTGCGGAAAAGCTGGGGGTGCCGCTGAAGACCGAGCGGGGGAACCGGGTGTTTCCCGTCTCCGACAACGCCAACGATGTGGCCGACGCGCTGGCCCGGTGGCTGAAAAGTCTGGGAGTGCCCCATGTGCGGGCCCGGACCCGGTCTGTCGTGCTGGACGGGGCCGGCGCGGTCCGGGCCGTGGTCACGGACGGGGGAGAGATACCGTGCGCCTCGGCGGTGATCGCCGCCGGGGGACTGTCCTATCCCGCCACCGGCTCCACCGGGGACGGCTATCGTCTTGCCGCGGCCCTGGGCCATCGGATCATTCCGGCCCGTGCGTCTCTGGTGCCGCTGGAGAGCCCCGCGGCTTACTGCGGGGACCTGGCCGGATTTGCCCCCCGGAACGTTGAGCTGACCGTGCTGGAGGATGGCAAGCCCATCTTTGCCGAGCGGGGAGAGATGCTCTTTGCCCACTTCGGCGTGACGGGCCCGCTGGTGCTGTCCGCCAGCGCCCATATGCGGCACTGGGGCAGCAGGCGCTATGAGCTCGTCATCGACTTCAAGCCGGCTTTAAGCCGGGAGAAGCTGGACGAGCGCATCCTGCGGGACTTTGAAAAATACCGAAACCGCGACCTGGCAAACGCCCTTGTGGACCTGGTGCCCCGGAGCATGATCCCGGTGGTCTTGGACCTGGCCCAGGTGCCTGCCCGGACGAAGGTCCACGATGTGACCCGGGGCCAGCGCCAGGCGCTGGGCGGTGTCCTGAAAGAGTTTCCCGTGCCGGTGAGCGGGCCCCGGCCTGTGGCGGAGGCCATCGTCACGAGCGGCGGGGTGGATGTGAAGCAGGTGGACCCCAGGACCATGGCGAGCAAGCTGGTCCCGGGGCTGTATCTGGCCGGAGAGGTGCTGGACGTGGACGGCTACACCGGCGGATTCAACTTACAGATCGCGTGGGCCACCGGTCGCTGTGCCGGCCAGGCTGTGAAAGGATACGAAGACCATGACTGACAGACGCTGTTCCGTCGCCATCGACGGGCCCTCTGGCGCGGGCAAAAGCACCATTGCCAAGGCGGCAGCCGCCCGGTTCGGCTTTCTCTATGTGGATACCGGCGCCATCTACCGGACAGTGGGTCTGGCGGCCCGCCGGGCGGGGGTGGACCCACACAGCGCCACCGCGGTGGAGCCGCTGCTGCCGGGGCTGGACATCCGATTAGACTACGGCCCCGACGGGACCCAGCGGATGTATCTGCACGGGGAGGACGTATCAACGGCCATCCGGACCCCGGAGATGAGCATGTATGCCTCGGCGGTGTCCGCCATCCCGGCTGTCCGTGCGTTCTTGATGGATATGCAGCGGGATATGGCACAGACCCACAGCGTGGTCATGGACGGTCGGGACATCGGCACGGTGGTGCTGCCGGACGCGGGACTCAAGATCTTCCTGACCGCCTCTCTCCGGGCCCGGGCCGAGCGCCGCCTGGCGGAGCTCTCCGCCAAGGGCGACCCCAGCACCCTGGAGGACGTGCTCACCGACATGGCCCGGCGGGATGAGCAGGACTCCAGCCGCGCCGCGGCGCCCCTGCGGGCCGCTGAGGACGCGGTGATAGTGGATACGTCGGAGCTGACGCTGGCCGAGAGCATCGAACGGGTGTGCGCGCTCATCCGGGAGAAGTTCGGTCCGGAGGCGGGCCGATGAAGATACAGGTAGCGGAGAGCGCCGGGTTCTGCTTTGGGGTGGACCGGGCGGTGAGCATGACGGAGCAGGCGCTGGCCGGGGAGAACGGCTGCTGGAGCCTGGGCGAGCTCATCCACAACCGGGACGTGGTGGAAAAGTTTCGCTCCATGGGCCTGCGCGTGGCCCAAACGGCGGAGGACGTCCCCGCCGGAGCAAGCGTCATCATCCGCTCCCATGGGGTGTCCCGGGCCGAGATGGAGACGCTGAAGGCCAAAAACTGCCGCATCGTGGACGCTACATGTCCCAAGGTCTCCCGCATCCATCGGATCGTGGAGCGGGCCGGGGCGGCGGGCCGTCAGGTGGTGGTCTTCGGCGAGCCGGACCACCCGGAGGTGCAGGGGATATGCGGCTGGTGCCAGGGCGCCGTGGTGGTCCGGAGCATGGAGCAATTTACCGCGTGGGCACAGGCCGGCGGCATCGACGAAAACGCGCCTCTCACTGTGGTATTTCAGACCACTTCCAACAAGGAAATTAGTGAACAAACTATTAATTTACTAAAAAAAGTATATACAAATGCCGAGTTATTTGCTACAATATGCGATGCTACGAGTATTAGGCAAAATGAGGCCAGACAGCTTGCCGCGTCATGTGACGCCGTCGTGGTGGCAGGCGGACGGCACAGCGCAAACAGCATCCATTTGGCGGAGATCTGCCGGGAGAGCTGCGGGCGCGTGCTGTTCGTGGAGAACGCGGACGAGCTGGATGTACAAGCTCTTACAGGGTGCGCATCCGTCGGCGTGACTGCCGGCGCCTCAACGCCCTCGTGGATAATTAAGGAGGTAGTAAGCAAAATGAACGAGCCTGAGATCCTGAAAGAAGAACCCGTCGTGGAGGAGGCCCCTGAGGCGGAAGAGGTCCCCGTGGAGGAAGCGCCTGCTGCGGTGGAGGAAGCCCCCGCGGCGGAAGAGGCTGCTCCGGCAGCCGAAGAAGCTCCGGCGGCGGAGGAAGCCCCGGCGGAGAACGCTGAGAAATCCTTTGACCAGATGCTGGAGGATTCCATCCGTACCATCCACAACGGCGATACCGTCACCGGCACCGTGGCGGCCATCGGCTCGACCGAGATCACCATCGACCTGCCCACGAAGCACTCCGGATACATATCCGTATCCGAGTTCACCAACGACAAGCCTGGCGTGGACATCAACGATCTGGTGAAGGTCGGCGATGAGATCCAGGCGTCTGTGGTGCGCGTCAACGACGTAGAGGGCACGGTGCAGCTGTCCAAGCGCCGCCTGGACGCGGCCAAGAGCTGGACCGATGTAGAGGCGTCCTATGAGGACGGCACGGTCCTGGAGGGCAAGGTCTCCGAGGAGAATAAGGGCGGCGTGGTCATCAATCTGAAGGGCATCCGCGTGTTTATTCCCGCCTCTCAGACTGGCCTGGGCCGGGACGTGCCCATGAGCGAGCTGGTGGGCAAGACCGTCCGCTTCCGCATCACCGAGGTCAACCGCGCCCGCAAGCGCGTGGTTGGCTCCATCCGCAGCGTCACGGCCCGGGAGCGCCGGGAGAAGGCCGAGAAGGTCTGGGCCGAGATCGAAAACGGCAAGGTCTATCAGGGCACGGTGAAGAGCATGACCTCTTACGGCGCCTTCGTGGACATCGGCGGCGTGGACGGCATGGTCCATGTGTCCGAGATCAGCTGGGAGCGCATCCGCAAGCCCGAAGACGTGCTGAGCGTGGGGCAGGAGGTCGAGGTCTATGTCATCAACTTCGACCCCGAAAAGCGGAAGATCTCCCTTGGCTACCGCAAGGCAGAGGACAACCCCTGGCTGAAGTTCACCAGCGCGTACAAGACCGGTGACGTGGCCAACGTGAAGATCGTGAAGCTGATGCCCTTCGGCGCGTTTGCCGAGGTCGTGCCTGGCGTAGACGGTCTCATCCACATCTCCCAGATCGCCAACCGCCGCATCGGCAAGCCCGATGAGGTGCTGACCGTGGGCCAGGAAGTGGACGCCAAGATCACGGCCATCGACGAGGAGAAGCAGAAGATCAGCCTGAGCATCCGCGCTCTTCTTGAGCCGGAACCGGCTCCTGCCCGCCGCCGTGAGGTCGTGGAGCCCGAGCCCGAGGACGATGAACCCGAAGGCGACGCGCTGGTCTATGAGGTCTCCGCCACCGGCGAGGCCACCGGCGTGGCCCCCGAGGCCGACGAGGTCCCCGAGGAATAAAATAACAGCAACAAGAAAAAACAAGGGGCACTGCCCCTTGTTTTTTCTTTTGTGCAGCAATTGTGCATCAATTGAACGTATCGGCGTGCAGGTCGAAGAGGGCCGTGATACGTTCCCGCAGGGGCCGGTGCTCCGGCCGCTCCAGAGCCGGGTCCAGAGCAAGGACTGCCTGGGCCTCCTGCTGGGCCTGCTTCAAGACCCGCATGTCGCCGGAGAGGTCTGCCACATGCATCTCCGGCAGGCCGTGCTGCCGGGAGCCGAAGAAATCGCCGGGGCCCCGCAGGCGCAGGTCCTCCTCCGATATCCTGAAACCGTCCGAGGTCTTGGTCATGATGTTCAGCCGGGCCTTGGCGTCCGGGGTGTCCGCGTTGGAAAAGAGCACGCAGTAGCTCTTGTGCCTGCCCCGGCCCACCCGGCCCCGGAGCTGGTGGAGCTGACTCAAACCGAACCGGTCCGCGTTCTCCACGATCATCAGCGCCGCGTTGGGAACGTCCACGCCTACTTCGATCACCGTGGTGGCCACCAGAATGTCGTACTGCCCCGCGGCGAAGGCCGCCATCACCGTGTCCTTGGCCTTGCCCTTCATCTTTCCGTGAACGCAGGCCACCCGCAGGTCCGGGAAGACGTCCCGCTGGAGGGTCTTGGCATACGCCTCCGCGCTCTTCATGCCGGCGGGGAGCTCCTCGTTCTCTTCCACCATGGGACAGACGATGAACACCTGCCGGCCCTGGTCCACCAGCCGGCGGACGAACCGCCAGATGCGCGCCCGCATGTCCTCTCCCAGGGCGAAGGTGTCCACCTTCTGCCGGCCCGGGGGCAGCTCGTTCAGCACGGAGATATCCAGGTCCCCGTAGATGATGAGCGCCAGGGTCCGGGGGATGGGGGTGGCGGACATGACCAGCACATGGGGCTTTTCCCCCTTGCCGGCAAGGGCGCTGCGCTGTCCCACGCCGAAGCGGTGCTGCTCGTCGGTGACGACCAGTCCCAGATCCCGGAAGGTGACGCCCGCGCTGAGAAGGGCGTGGGTCCCCACCGCCACCTGGGCCAGTCCCGCCTGCAAAAGCTCGTTGGCGCTGCGCTTTTCCGAGGCTTTCATGGAACCCGTCAGCTTCACCACCCGGATGCCGCAGGGCTCCAAAAGCTGGGTGAGACTGCCGTAATGCTGCTCCGCCAGGATCTCCGTGGGGGCCATGAAGGCGGCCTGGAGGCCGTTTTTCGCGCATTGCCAGAGGAGAGCCGCGGCCACCAGGGTCTTGCCGCTGCCCACGTCCCCTTGCAGCAGCCGGTTCATGGGCGTGCCGGAGGCCATATCGGCCATGGCCTCGTCCACTGCCCGGACCTGGGCGCCTGTGGGACGGTAGGGAAGGGTGGACCAGAATTCCTCCAGAGGATAGGCCGTCAGCCGGCGCCCGTCACCGGCGGCGCGCTTTTCCCGCATCATGCCCATGGCGGCGGCCAGGACGAACAGCTCCTCGAATACCAGCCGCCGCCGGGCCTGCTCCAGGGCCTGGTCGTCCCGGGGGAAGTGGATGTTCTCGTAGGCGTACCGAGCCTGGGCCAGCTGCATCCGTTCCCGGATGGCAGGGGGGAGCACGTCTGGCGCCTGCTCTCCGCAGGCTTCCAGGGTCTGGGCCGCCGCGCTCATCAGGAGCTTTTGGCTGACGCCCGCCGTGAGCCGGTAGATGGGCAGGATGCGTCCGGTGACCGTGCCCTGCCGGTCCTCCCGCTCGAAGGCGGGATTGACCATGGTCCGGCGGCGGCCGTTGGCGCTGACCCGGCCGTAGAAGATATACGTCTCTCCGGTCCGGAACTGGCTTTTCAGGTAATTCTGGTTGAAATATGTGATGTCCAGCGAGCCGGTCTCATCCACGGCCCGGAACTTCAGCAGTTCCATGCCCCGGCGCACAAAGGTCCCCACCGGCGGCGCGGCCACCATGGCCTTGACGCACACCGGCGTCTCCAGGGGCGCCTCCGCCACGGGATAGAAATGCCGCCGGTCCTCATAGGCCCTGGGGAAATAGCCCAACATGTCCGCCAGGGTCCGGATGCCCAGCTTTTCCAGGGCTTTTGCCCGGGACTCGCCCACGCCCTTCAGATATCGGATGTTGTCAGTCAGTTCAGCCATATGCTGATTTTAACACGGACCGGGAAAAAATACAATTCTCTCACAATGGAAACGGTATGAGGTCCGACAAATCCGGTTTTGCCGCTTGACATTATTTCAACAATGTAATAGAATAATAATACTTATGACCATGTCTGAGTTTCCGCGTAATGTGGCTATTTGTCCGCGTGGTGCGGACAGTCCAAAGGGGACCGGTCCCCTTTATGCTTGTATCTCCGATACAAGCAATGGGTATTGTGAACAGCGGGGCGGGCGCGTCCCGGTTCAGATTAAGTGTATTATTGTATGACGAAGGAGGTCAAACGATGATGAACGCGAAGAGACTGCTTGCTCTTCTCCTGGCCCTGGTCATGGCTCTCTCCCTGACCGCGTGCGGCGGCGGCAAGGGTGAGCCCCCCGTAGCTGCTGCAGAGCGTCTGGGCAAGGAGTACGACGAAATGTCTGCGGAGATCTATGACGCGGCGTTCGGCGAATTCTACGACTACTATCAGAAAGCCCTGGAGGAGGAGAACGTCTCCACCCGTTGGGCCCTGATGGCCATTTCTGAGGCGAAGATGCTGGAGTCCGGCGTCATGCTGCCTCTGAGCACCAACGGCGGCATGTATGCCATCAGCCGCGTGGCGCCCTACACCAACTCTCCCTCTCTGTGGGGCAACGACGAGTACCGCTACTATCAGCGGCTCGTGACCGAGGAGCTCATCACCCATGACGACCGTGAGGCCATGAAGGCTCACTGGGCAGAGACCCACGGCGACGGCAAATATATCAAGTGGGCCAAGGACTATCTGGAGGACAACGGCTATACCCTGAAGGATGAGTATAACCTGTCCTACGGCGACGATCCTGTCACCTGGGACGTGCTGGCCACCTCCCTGCAGGCCGACAGCGAGAAGATCGTCCACACCTACGACGGCCTGATGGAGTATGACGTGGAGAACGTCCTGCAGCCCGCGCTGGCTGAGAGCTATGAGGTCTCCGACGACGGCCTGACCTACACCTTCCACATCCGCGACGGCGTCAACTGGGTGGATTCCCAGGGCCGTGAGATCGCCCCTGTCACCGCTGACGACTGGGTAGCCGGCATGCAGCACATGTGCGACGCCATGGGCGGCCTGGAATATCTGGTCCAGGGCATCATCAAGGGCGTCGATGAATACATCACCGGCGAGATCACCGACTTCGACGAGGTCGGCGTGAAGGCCAAGGACGAACACACTCTGGTGTACACCCTGGAGCAGCCCACCTCTTACTTCATGACCATGCTGAGCTACAGCATCTTTGCCCCCATGTGCCGCTCCTACTACGAGTCCCAGGGAGGCAAGTTCGGCGCGGATTATGACTCCGGTGCGGACGACTACAACTACGGCAAGGACCCCGACTCCATTGCCTACTGCGGCCCGTTCCTGGTGACCAGCTGGGTGGAGAAGAACTCCATCGTCTATGAGGCCAACGAGTCCTATTGGAACGCCGACGCGGTGAACTTCAAGACCATGACCTGGAAGTTCGACAGCGGCGACGATGCCATGAAGGGTTACAACGATACCATCAGTTCCGTCATCGACGGCTGCAACCTGACCCCTGCCCGCCTGGAGCAGGCCAAGAAGGATAAGGTGGAGGGCGAGGACGCCACCGTATACGACAAGTATTACTACATCTCCAATACCGACGCCACGTCCTTCATGGGCTTCTTCAACCTGGCCCGCGGCACCTGGAGCAACTTCAACGACTCCACTGTCATGGTCTCCACCCAGACTGAGAAGGACGCTGCCCGCACCTTCGAGGCGATGAACAACGTCCACTTCCGCCGTGCCGTGTGCTTCTCTCTGGACCGTGCCGGCTACAACGCCCAGGTGGTGGGCGAGGATCTGAAGCTCAACAGCCTGCGTAACTCCTATATCCCCGGCAACTTCGTCACGCTGGAAGAGGATGTGACCGTGGACATCAACGGCGAGGCCACCGACTTTGCCGCCGGTACCCAGTACGGTGAGATTGTCCAGGCCCAGATCGACGCCGACGGTGTGGCCCTGAAGGTCTATGACCCCGAGGCCGACAGCGGCGTTGGCTCCAGTGACGGCTTCGACGGCTGGTACGATCCCGAGGCCGCCAAGGCTGAGCTGGAGATCGCTATTGCGGAGCTGGCTGAGAAGGACGTGGAGATCTCCGAGAAGAATCCTATCCACCTGGATCTTCCGTATCCCGACAACAACGAGCAGTACAAGAACCGGGCCAACGCCTTCAAGCAGTCTCTGGAGGATAGCCTGGGCGGCGCCGTGGTGATGGATCTTGTCGCCGGCAGCAGCTTTGACGACTGGTATTATGCCGGTTACTATCCCACCTATGGCTACGAGGGCAACTATGACCTGTGCGACGTGTCCGGCTGGGGCCCCGACTACGGCGATCCGCAGACCTATCTGGACACCCTGCTGCCCGAGTACGCCGGCTATATGATCAAAGCCCTGGGCATCTATTGATATCCGGCGCCTGATCCCGGCAAAGGGAAAACGAATCCGATATTGCAGGGGGGATGGGGATTTCCCCATCCCCCCTGTGGTATTTTCAGGGAGTGGATAACGAATGGGAAAGTATCTCGTCAAGCGTCTATTGCACGGCGCTGTCTCCATCATCATCGTCGTGGCCATCGTCATGGTGATGATCTATTCTATGCTGGACCGGAACCTGGTTTTCGCCAAAGACCCGGTCTATACCCATCAGAGCAACAACTCCAAGACTACCTATATGTACTCCAAATGGGGTGAGTACGGATATGTAGACTACGCCAACTATGGCGATTTCCTCAACATGCTCGTCCGAAGCGGCGAGATCGACGCCGAGACCAGGGCCGCTGCATCCCCTCTGGGAACGACAGAGGAGGAAGATTCGGCGCTGACGGCGGAGTATACGGCCAAGTTCCGGGAGTATTATGAATCCCAGGGCTATACGGTCCGGCGGCTGAATGCGGTCACCCGGGCCGGCGGGCGCGTGGCCGACGGCGGCCAGCAGCAGCTTTTTGCCTATCGGGATGTGCCCCTGCTCACGCGGCTGCTGAAATACTTTTCGCGCCTGCTCACGGTTGAAGATGTCAATTATGTGCCCTCCGATGTGGATCTGGGGAAACGGGGCGTGAGCTTCACCCTGTACGATCCCATCTATGGCGGCGAGAAGTTCTCGCCTGCCATCATCGGCAATGGCACTTACCATAAATACCTGCTGTACTGCGACGGCAGTTTCCCCTTCATCCATCAGAATATCGCCTCCATCAATCTGGGTACCAGCTATACGGTCAACAGCGGCGTGGACGTGTTCACGACCATGACCCGCAGCCAGGGCTCTTATGTCCGGTCCAATATCACCTACCCGAGCGGTATGGAGGAGTTCAGCGCGGACGACCTGCACACGGCCACCTATATGGCCGGGTCCCTGGAGGCCAACGCCCTGAACGCCAACCGGTTCACCGATGATTACACCTATGTGGACACGGTCAAGAGCGGCATGTCCAAAATGGGCTATTCCTTTGTCATCGGCATCATCGCCACGGTCATGGCCTATGTGCTGGGCCTGCCCATCGGCCTGCTGATGGCCCTTCGGAAGGACAAGTTCATCGACAAGCTAGGGACCCTCTACATCGTGTTCATCATTGCCGTGCCCAGTCTGGCATACATCTTCCTGTTCAAGGCCATCGGCGGCCAGATCGGTCTGCCCACCACCTTCGATCTGGGGTCCTCCAGCAAGCTCATGTACATCCTGCCCATCGTGTCTCTGGCCCTGCCGGAGATCGCGAACCTGATGAAGTGGATGCGCCGGTACATGATCGACCAGATGAATTCCGATTATGTGAAATTCGCCCGGGCGGGCGGCCTGAGCGAGGGGGAGATCTTCTCCAAGCACATCATGAAAAACGCCGCCATCCCCATCGTCCACGGCATCCCCGGCAGCATCCTGTTCGCCATGACCGGCGCCATCATCACCGAGCGTGTGTATGTGGTCCCCGGCGCCGGCAACCTGCTCACCGAGGCCATCAACAAGTATGACAACAGCGTCATCGTGGGCGTGACCCTCTTTTACGCCGTACTCAGCGTGTTGAGCCTGATCCTGGGCGATATCCTCATGAGCATGGTGGACCCGCGGATATCCTTTACGACAAAGGACAGGTGAGGTGACAACGATGGATAATCTGAATGAACGTTTTGATATGACCGACGAGGAGCTGTTCGCCCGTGTGGACCACAGCGACCTGGAGTCGGAAAAGATCACCGCGCCCCGGTATTCTTACTGGCAGTCGGTGTTTCGGGTGTTCTTCCGGAAGAAGATCAACATCTTCGTCCTGTCCGTGCTGGTCCTCCTGATCCTGTTTGCATACCTCTATCCCACCTTCACGGAGTATGACCGCTTTGGCAACCTACTCAATTCCACGGCAAAGCATTTGTCACCCTCGGCCGCGATGGAGCAGCTGGGCAGGAACATCCACTGGATCCTGGGCTCCGGCGGCGCCGGCCAGTCCACCTTCGACGCCGTGTGGACCGGCTCCCGCATCTCCATCTCCCTGGCCTTCATCTGCGCCGCCATCAACATGACCATCGGCGTGCTGATCGGGGCCATCTGGGGCTTCTCCAAGCGGGTGGATATCATCATGACTGAGGTGTACAACATCATCGGCAACGTGCCCATGCTGCTGTTCATCGCCGTCATGGTCATGCTGTTCACCCCCGGCTTCTGGACCATGGTCCTGGCCCTGACCATCACGGGGTGGATCTCCATCGCGTACTTTATCCGGACCCAGGTCATCATCATCCGGGACCGGGAGTATAACCTGGCGTCCCGGTGCCTGGGCACCTCCACCATCAAGATCGCCATGAAGAACATCCTACCCTTCATGACGAGCGTCATCGTGACCCTGCTGGCCACGGAGATCCCCTCCTACATATCCTATGAGGTGTTCCTGGCGTACATCGGCATGGGCATGAGCGAGATGAGTCTGGGCCGGCTGATCTTCGAGGCGGAGAGCGCCATGGTCACCCCTGGCTGGGGCTTTGAGTTCTGGAGCCCGGTGGTCGTGGCATCCATCATCACCGTGGTGTTGTACGTGGTCGGCCAGAACCTGGGCGACGCGTCCGATCCCCGGACCCATATGTAAGGGGAGAGGAGAGACGCCATGGAAGAGAAAAAAGTACTGCTGTCTATCCAGAATCTGACAGTCAAATTCCGGGTCCGGGGCCGTATCCTGACGGCCATCCGGGACGTGAGCCTGGATATCTATGAAAACGAGTCCATTGCCATCGTGGGCGAGTCCGGCTCCGGCAAGAGCGTGCTGACCAAGACCTTTGCCGGTATGACCGACTCCAACGGCTTTGTGGACCAGGGTAAGATCATCTTCAACGATCCGGAGCTGGCCGACACCACGGTGACCCTGACGCCGGGCGCCCGGAAGCTCATGCAGGGTACCCTCAGCCGGCTCAATAAGATGAGCCGCTATGAGCTGGGGGCGGACACCTACAAGAAGATCGTGGAGCTGGAGGCGGAGAAAAAGCGCCGGAGCTCCCTCTCCGACGAAGAGCGGGAGAGCATCGAAAAAGAGCTCGGCGACCTGAAGTTCAAGCGCACCAACCTCTTCAATGAGAAGCAGACCTATGACCCCAAGAAGGAAAAGGACAAGATCAAAGCTGCCGAGCGGAAGCTGAAGGAATACGACGAGCAGATCAAGATCCTGGAGGGGAAGGAGGCCGCCGAGGAGAAGAAGCGCAAGGAGGAGGCCGCCCGGGACACTGCTTTCAACGACAGCTACAACAAGGAAATGGCGGAGCTCAAGGCCCGCTATGAGAAGCAGATCGCCGGGGAGATCAGCGACGAGACGAAAAAGCGTAACGATATCCTGGGCAAGGAGATACGCCTGTCCGTGGGCCGGTATCCGCTCATCAAGCGCATCCAGCTGACCCATAAGCTGCTGGTGGCCCTGGAGAAGGCCATGAAGCTGGGCGTGGACCTGGATGACGAGGAGCAGAGAAACGCCGTGTTCGACACCGTGGCCTTCCGCGTCCGCTTTTTGGACGAGACGCCCAATAAGCTGCACGGCACCTGCGTGCTGAATCTGGCCAACATGAAGTACGGAAAGGACTGGACCCAGGTCCGCGGTCGGCGCATCGCCACGGTCTTCCAGGACCCCATGACCAGCCTGAACCCCATCATCACCATCGGCAAGCAGATCACCTCCATCATCATCAAGCACCAGGGCTGCTCCGAGGTGGAGGCCCGTCAGCGGGCTCTGGAGTTGATGCACAAGGTGGGCATTCCCCACGCGGAGGCCCGCTTTGACGACTATCCCTTCCAGTACTCCGGCGGCATGCGCCAGCGCATCGTCATCGCCATCGCCCTGAGCTGCCAGCCGAAGATCCTCATCTGCGACGAGCCCACCACGGCTCTGGACGTGACCATCCAGGCCCAGATCCTGAAGCTCATCAAGGACCTGCAGAAGGAATTCAACTTCACCACGGTGTTCATCACCCACGACCTGGGCGTGGTGGCCAACATCGCCGACCGGGTGGCCGTGCTGTACGCCGGGCAGATCGTGGAGCTGGGCACGGTGGAGGAGGTCTTCTATGACCCCCGGCACCCCTATACATGGGCGCTGCTGTCGAGCCTGCCCCAGCTGGCCGAGCGCAATACCAAGCTCTATTCCATCACCGGCACGCCCCCGTCCCTGTATAACGCCATCGTGGGCGACGCCTTTGCACCCCGTAACCCCTACTGTCTGAAGATCGACACGCTTCAGGAGCCGCCCATGTTCCAGGTGAGCCAGACCCACTTTGCCAAGACCTGGCTTCTGGACCCCCGGGCGCCCAAGATCGAAAAGCCCGAGGGCATCCATGACATCCATGGCAAGCTCATGAAGGCATTCAACATTTAAGGGGGGACGGAAACGTGGCAAAAAGTAAGAATACAAACGAGGGCCGCCGTTCCCGTTTTCCGGAACACGGTCCCATCGCGGACAATGGCAGGGAGATACTCCTGTCACTGAAAAATGTGGACATCACCTTCGGCAAGGGCGACAATGCCGTCCGGGCCGTACAGGATGCTTCCTTTGACATCTACAAGGGCGAGACCTTCTCCCTGGTGGGCGAGTCGGGCTCCGGCAAGACCACCATTGGCCGGGCCGTCATCCGGGTCAACCCCCTGGCGGCCGGTGAGATCGACTACAAAGGCGTGCGTATCTCCGGCAAGATACCCCGGGCGCTGGACCGGGAGGTCATCCGCAACGTGCAGATGGTGTTCCAGGACCCGGCTGCGTCCCTGAACGAGCGGGCCACGGTGGATTACATCATCTCCGAGGGCCTATACAACTTTGGCCTGTTCGAGAACGAGGCGGACCGTGTCCGCAAGGTGGAGAACATGATCAACGAGGTGGGTCTGCTGCCGGAGCATCTGACCCGCTATCCCCATGAGTTTTCCGGCGGCCAGCGCCAGCGCATCGGCATCGCCCGTGCCATGGTCATGGAGCCGGAGCTGGTGGTGGCCGACGAGCCCATCTCCGCGCTGGACGTGTCCATCCGCGCCCAGGTGCTGAACCTGATGAAGAAGTTCCAGCGGGAGAACGACGTCACCTACCTCTTCATCGCCCATGACCTGAGCGTGGTCCGGTTCATCTCCGACCGCATCGGCGTCATCTATAAGGGCCGCATCGTGGAGGTGGCGGACGCGGAGGAGCTGTTCGACTTCCCCCTGCATCCCTACACCCACTCGCTCATCTCCGCCATCCCCATCCCGGACCCCAAGCTGGAGAAGAATAAGGTCCAGTTCGTCTATGACCCCTCCATCCACGACTACAGCGAGGACAAACCGGAATTCGTATGCATCGGCCACGACCACTGGGTCTATGGCAATCAGAAGGAGATCGAGCAGTACAAGGCCATTCGGGAGGCCGGCGTGCCTGTGAAGGCCATCACCATCGGCGACCCGGAGACCGCCGCCCAGGAGCAGGCCGCCGCCATCGACGCGGCGGAGGCCGCAGCGGAGGCGCAGTTCCTGCAGGCGCCTGTCCACGATACCGGCAGCATCTGGTATACGCTTTTGTCGTTTTTGCTGCCCATCCCGGGCTTTATCGCCGGGTGGCTGTTCAGACGCCATAAGCACTTCCGAAATTACAAAGCCTGCTTGAAAGGCGCCACCATCGGCATCGTCACTATGGCAGTGATCTTGGCTGTCTTTGCCGTCCTGCTGTGGGCTGTGGTGGCCTGATTGGGGCGCCGAGCGAGAAAATCAAGCGGACCGCACCTGCCGCCTGTGCAGAAGATCGAGCTGTCCTCCGCCCATTCCGGGCGGAGGCTGGCTGCGGCGATCGTTTTGCTGGCGGTGGGTGTGGCCGCGCTCGTATATGCCTTTACGAGGCTGTTCTCCGCAGAGGCGGGCTGGCAGGAGATCGAGGTATCGTCCTCCGCCGGTCTGAGCTGCGGAGATGATTTCGTCCTGCTGTACGACCTGGGCCATGCGGGCGTCAGTGCCACGGCGGAGAAGAAAGCGCTCGTCAGCGTATATTCCGACGCCGCTGTGGCGGGCTATCAGATCTTTTCCGACGATGAGGTCCCGGATGACGTCCGGGGCATCCGATATCTTAACAGCCACCCCAACGAGGCGGTGGACGTGGACCCGGCGCTGTACGGCGCGCTGGAACAGGTGTCGCGCTCCGGGGATCGGTCGCTGTACCTGGGACCGGTGTACGAGTATTACGACAACATCTTCTATTGCCAGGACGATGCCCAGACGGCTGACTTTGACCCCCGGCAGAATGAGGACGTCCGGGATTTCTATGCCCGGTGCGCCGCTTTTGCCCGGGACCCGGCGGCGGTGGACGTGGAACTTTTGGGAGATGGACAGGTCTGTCTGCGCGTATCGGAGGAGTACCTGGCCTTTGCCGAGGAGCAGGGCATTGGGAGCTTTATCGACTTCTACTGGATGAAAAATGCCTTTCTGGCGGACTATCTGGCGGACGTGCTGGCGGAAAAGGGGTATACGAACGGGACCCTGTCCAGCTTCGATGGCTTCTCGCGGACCCTGTACAGCGGGGAAGAGGCCATGCGCTTCAACATCTATGACCGGGCGGTCCTGGCGGGGACCATGTCCTACAAGGGGCCCATGAGCGTGGTCCAGCTGCGGAGTTACCCCCTCAACAGCCAGGACTGGCGGCACTATTATGAGATGGAAGATGGGCGTATCTGCACGGCATATCTGGACGTGGCGGATGGACTGTGCCGGGCCGCCCGGGATGATCTGATCGTCCATGCCCGGGAGAAGAGCTGTGGGGAGACCCTGCTGCGCGTCCTGCCGCTCTATGTGACCGACGCCTTTGACGGCGGGGCCCTGTCTGCCCTGGAAGCGGAGGGGATATATGCCGTGCTGTGCCGGGACGGGGATATCTGCTACAGCGACCCCGGTCTCACCGTGACGGCAGGGGACGGATATGCCCCCGTCCGCGGCGGGACATGAGGACCAGATAGCGTTCACATGAGAATAACAATACCCATAGGAAGCGCTTTCGCGCCCCCTATGGGTATTTGCTATGTTTCGTTCAGCCGCCGGCAGGTCTGCCGGCTTCTATGGACCTCCGCCCGGTATCTTACTGCTTGGGGGGAGGGGTGGTGGTCGCGCAGACGGCGGTGTAGTGCGCCTTGCGGGCCTTGAACTCGGGGTCGCTGGCCAGGTTCATCAGCTGGCCCTCGTTCTCGAAGATGTCCTGGCCGTGGGCGAACTTGCCGCTCAGCACGTCATGGGCATGCTCCAGATGGCCGTTGGGAACGATGTCCTGTCGCTGGCTGTGGTCTCCTTTGTCCTGACCTGAGCATTAAGCGTCCGTAAGAGGTGCCGGCCGTGAAGAATGGCATGCGCAGTCAGCATGCCATTGCTTGTTCTTTTTCTATCTATCCGCTGCGGGAGCGGTCAGCGGACTTCTTTCAAAATGGCGGCCATCAGCTCCTGGTCGTACCAGTCGCTGTCCGCATAGCGGTCGTAGTAGGCGTCGCCGCCCATCAGCTCGCGGAGAGAGCCGGTGTCGGGCTCCAGCTCAAACTCTATCCCCTTGGCCTGCAGCGTTTCCACGGCGCCGGCCTCCTGCTCGGCGGCGGCGTCCAGACTCACGGCGGCGGCGGAGACGGCCTGTTCCCGGAGGATATCCTGAGCCTCCAGGGGCAGGCTGTTCCAGGTGTTGGCGTTGATGGCGATGGTGGTGCCCATCCACATGTAGTTGATGTTGGAGACGCATTTGACGCCGTCATAGCTGTCGTTGGCGACCCACTGGCTGGGAGAGCCGTCCAGGCCGTCCAAGCTGTCACCGGCGATGGCAGCGGGCACATCGGCGGGAGCGACGTCCGTCACAGGGACAGCGGCCAGGGTGCTCCAGAGATCCCTGCAGACGCCATAGTCGGGAACACTGACCCGCAATCCCTCCAGATCCCGCGCGCTCTTGACGGAGCAGTCGGCCGCCAGCTGGCGCATGCAGCCGTCCGCTTCTGCCAGAAAGACCAGTCCCGCGTCTGGCAATCCGGCAAACAGCTCGTCCCCGATGCCGCCGTTCAGGGTCTGGCATGCCTGCTGGGCGCTGTCGAACAGGAAGGGGAGGTTCACCATTCTTGCCCGCCCGTAGACGGAGATGAGGTCAAAGGTGTCCAGACAGATGATGTCGATGATGCCGGACTGGGCGGAGGACAGGGCGGCGGCGCCGCTGCCAAGCTCGCCGGAGTGGTGGATGTCCAGGGTGATGAGGTCATCCGACGCATCCTTTACCAGCGACGCGTATTCCGTGAGCGTCGCCACGGCGGGGGAGTCCTCGCCATAGGGGGTATAGACCATCAGCGTGACCGGAGAGATCTCGTCGCTGACGGCCAGGGCGGGGCCGCCCATGGCGGCGAGGGCCAAGATGAGCACTGTGATCAGGGCTGCACGAAGGGTAGTTTTCATCGTTTTCATTCTCCTCGATTGCTTTGAAAGGGATGTATCCTGACGCAAAACACGGATACATGACAGTCATTGACCCAATTCTATCAAACAATTGGAAAAAATCAAGGGGAAAAGTGTCGGGATTTGTCGGAATTCACAAAATACGTCCCATCCGCACGAATGCCGGCACGCCCACGGAGGAGCCCGCCTGGAACGGGACGCAGGATACATAAACCGACAACGGGACACATAGGATGTACAAAAAATAACTCGGAGGTATGTCCTGTGAACAAATTCAAAGCTATGCTGATGAGACACCGCAAGCTTCTGGGGCCGACGGCTCTGGCGCTTGCGGTGGTGGCTATATTCTGGGTGGTGAACAGCCCGTCCATCGTGGGGGTGTCCGCGTCGGCGCGGAAGCTGCCCATCTACTCCGTCCAGCGGGACAACAAGGCGGTCAGCCTGACGTTCGACGCGGCGTGGGGCAATGAGGACACCCAAAAGCTCGTCGACATCTTGAAGCAGTACGGCGTCAGGGCGACGTTTTTCCTGGTGGGCGAGTGGGTGGACAAATATCCCCAGAGCGTCCAGGCGCTGCATGACGCGGGCATGGAGATCGGCAACCATTCCGATACCCACCCGCACATGGCAAAGCTCTCGGAGAAGCAGATCATAGACGAGGTGAGCCTCTGCAGCGGAAAGATCGAGAACATCACCGGGGAAGAGGTGAAGCTGTTCCGCTGCCCCTATGGGGAATACGACGACGAGGTCGTCACGACCATCCAGAACATGGGCATCTCTCCCATCCAGTGGGACGTGGATACACTTGATACAGAGTTAAACAGCGGTTATAATGGTGCTGAGGTTAGATATGGTATCTAACGTCTATAATGCAACCATTACAGACGATGAAAGAGTGCAAGTCTACCGCCAGATACTCAGAATTTTCTTATCAAGTGGAGGTAGCACGAAAGATGGCAAAGACGACGAGCCTGAAAACATTGCGGAAGGATGCGGTGTACGCACGGCAGAGCCTTGACAAAAAGGATTCTCTATCCATTGAGGCCCAAGTTGACATGGGATTGAAGCGGGCAGACGAGGGAGCAGAGATTTACAAGGACAAGGGCTATTCGGGCAAAAACACTGACCGACCTGATTTGCAGCGATTGAAAGCGGACATTGAAGCTGACAAAATCAAGAGGGTCATTGTCTACCGCCTTGACCGTATCAGTCGGAATATCGCCGACTTTTATCAACTCTATCAGTTGATGGAAGTACATAAGTGTGAGTTCATTTCTATCAGTGAGCAGTTTGAAACATCTACCCCTATGGGGCGGGCAATGATGGGTATCCTGATTGTGTTCGCGCAAATGGAGCGAGAAAGCATACAGGAGCGGGTAAAGGACAATTACTATTATCGGATCAAAGATGATGGACGGTGGCCAGGCGGGCCAGCACCAAAGGGATTTGATAACGCTAGGACAAAGGACAGAAAGCCCACGTTGAAGCCAAACTCCGATATAGAAATGGTTAAGCTGGCGTTTGATTGGTATGGAAATGACGCAAGCACCAGTTTGGCAAAGGTGGCAACAAGGCTCTTTGAAAAGGGCTATCGGAGCAGTCGAAAGAACGGACGCTTTGATAGTGTGACGATTGCGAGAATACTTCAGAATCCCGTCTATGCGGTCGCTGACAATCTGCTCTACAAGTACTATAAAATGCGTAAAGCCCACATATCCCATGATGAGGATTTGTGGGACGGTTCGACCTCCGCGCATATCGTGGGGAAAAGGGCAGGGAACGCAAACACACGCAAATATACCTCTCTGGAGGAGCAGACTGTTTACAGAACAAATTTTGCGGGCGTAGTACCAAGCACCTTGTTTATAACCGTGCAGGAACGATTGGCAAGGAACGAAAAAATGGGCCGCGCCAACGCTCCCAGCAAGATGATGGAACTGGCGGGACTTGTAAAGTGCGCCAAATGCGGATACGCGATCCGAGCGAACAATTTCCCGCATTTGAATTGCTATGGGCGTTCGACACTGCATTCCTGTGACGCTTCGATAACCATAGACTTTATGGCTTTACAGGAAAAGGTAGCAGTTGAAGTACAAAAGCAGTTAGATATAATCGCAAGGAAATTCCTCGATGACAGCATTAAGGCGACAAAGAATACTAAAGAGATAGAGAGAATCAACGGCGAAATTGCTCGCCTAGTCGATTTAGCTGCGCTTGGAGAGACACCGATAGACCAGATCAGTAAGGCAATTGACGAACGCAAACGGCGTATTGATGAAATAGAGCTTTCCCAGCAAAGAGGGCTCACGTTTATGGAGCAAGCGAAAATCAGTGTTTCTCTCCCGCTTGTATATAGCCGATTGAATAACGAACAGAAGAAATCGGTTGTGAATCTTCTCATCAAAAAGGTTTTACTAAGCGAAAACGGTGATATTGAAATCATTTGGAAAATCTAACTTCACATTAAGTCAATGCAGACCATTCTAGAGGTCGAGGCTAGAAATGAGCAGAGCTTTCCCGTCTCTACAACTTTGTAAAGATTGGGAAAGCTCTTTCTTCAACACCGATTATTCCGTCGGCCTGAGTGTAGTTTCTGATTGTTCTATTCGCTCGCGGATTTTTCATGCCCGCGCATACATACCGTTCTTCCGAACATTGCTCAACTGGCTCATTGCTTTTTATATGTATGTTCCTGTTCCAGTATCCACCCCATGCTTTTTTATTATTGTCAGTTTTGGCTGTCACGTCTGACTGAGGCACAGTACACCATAATAGAAGATGGCATACAATACCGTGGATTTACTGCGGCGGCTCCACACACCCATGGGTTGAATGACTTGACGGGATTTGCAACCCGCTACGAGAGACCCTGTAGCTTAAAACTCTCGCCTTATTTACCGTGATAAAAAACGGTTTTAGAAACACTGTACTTATATATCCATTGACTTATACAAAATGTATCATTGAGATCACATTTTGTAATTTAATTTTATAACATAAAATTATGAATTGCAATGGATATATCAAAGGGGTCAAGGGGCTTGCCCCTGCCCACGTCGAGCTTTGCTCGACAGAGTGGGTTCTCTATCGGAACTGTTGCGTCCGTGCGGGCTGGCCTTGTATAATGATAGTGCAGGGGTGTGACCCCTGCGCTATACCTATACAAGGAGGTTGATGGAATCAACATTGCAATTATGACTTGTCAGAATTACAGCTGCAAGGACGCAAACAGTGTAGAGAGAGAACAGGAACGCACTTTGACCGTCAAGGACTTGTCCCACGTCAACTATGACCCCGCCAAATCGTCCCATAACGTGGTCTTGGAGCATGACCGACGAGCGGATGGGTTTACTACGTTCAGAGCTTATGTGAAGGACTACAAGGAGCGAGAGGGCGTGACAGGCCGTTTCAATGTGGATACATCCAGCGACAGGAACGCAACCAAAGTGTTGTCTTGTTTCGTGATGTCTGGCAGCCATGACCTGATAGCGAGCATGACGAGAGCCGAGCAAATTAAGTATTTCAGAGCAGGGCTGGACTTTCTCAAAGAAGAATACCCATCCTTTCATATTGTGGACGCCCGCATACACTACGATGAAAAGGGTCTGCCTCACATGCACACATCCATGCTCCCGATACACATCAAAGAGGACGGGAGCAAGAGCTTTAATGTCAGTCAGCACCAAAGGGGCAAGGACTATTTTAGGGGGTTTCAAGATCGGTTCTATGAATACATGAAAGAGCGTTATCCAGATAAGGCGTTGGAGCGCACAGATCCTAACAAAGACCACGATAAGAAGCTAACCGTCAAGGAGTACAAGGAGAACCAAGACCTTAAACACGAGTTGGAGCAGGAGCGTCAACGTCTGCTCGCCAAGGGAGAACGCTTAAAGGATATAGGGCACCGATTAAATGAGGCTTATGAGCGGTCTGAACAGGCATACCAGTACAATCTCCAAGTGGAGCGATACTGTCAGGAGCAAGGGCTTACACTGGCGCAGTATGAGAAGCAATGCTTCTGGGCGGATCGCGGATATGGGGAATACCCAGAACCAGAAGGCAGAAATCCAGACAGGGATAAGGAACAGGAGAGAGGGCTGGAGCCTGACGATAGAGGGGAAAGGGAGCGATAAAGTCAAAACGCCGTCCGCTGGGAACACTTTGTGTTTCTATTGGGTGGCGTTGACTTCGGAGGTGGGCTGTGCTACTATTGCGGAAAGGCAAATCGGGAGTTGCTGACTTAACAACAGTGTTAAGTTAAATGGCGTTCTGCGTGCTGTTTCTTACAATCACGCTTTGCTATCATAGAGGTACAAAGCTCAGGAGGTCATGTATGGATATTGGTCGGGCTATAAAGGAGTTAAGACAAAAAAGAGGCATTACACAGGAGGAATTATCGGATACGTTGCGGGTATCTATCCAGACGATTTCCCGCTGGGAGAACGGCGTGAATGCCCCTGACCTGTCAATGCTCCCACAACTTGCCTTATATTTCAGAGTGACCACAGACTATTTGCTGGGCGTGGAAAGGAATGAGACTATGGCAAAACTGATAAAAACCACAGAGACGTTTGAGTTGGCGTCCAAACAGGAAGCCGAAGAAATGGTGCTAAAATTCAAGGGAGAGAAATTCCCTGTGTTGAAGGACTACAAGATTACCGCTGATGGAGATAAGGTGATATTGGAAGTTACAAAGGAGTTCAACAGCGATTTGGAGAGCATGAAGTTCAACTAATTTATAGAGTTCGACAACTTCCCATTTGTCGGGCTGGCGGTTGTTAAGCGTCGGTTTTGAAACACCTTTTCTTTGACCCTGAGAGCAGCAGACAACTAACAGAGAAAAATTGCCCTGATTTCGGCAGGATGGGTTTGAATTCCGTCCATGTTCTAATTGCCCGTCGGGGTGGTTTTAAATCAATCCAGGAAAATTTTTCTTTACATCTATATCAAATGATGATTCCCTGGACTGGAAGGACCTGAGCGCGGAGGAGATCACAAAGCGCGTCACGGCCAAGGTGCGGGACGGAAGCATCGTGCTGTTCCACAATGCCGGCAAGCACACCCCGGAGGCGCTCCCGGGCATCATTGAATATCTGCTGAGCGAGGGCTACTCCATCGTGCCGGTGTCGGAGCTGCTGCTCACAGGGGAGTACGATATCGACAACACCGGGCGGATGTGTATCAGCGGGATGAAAAGCTGACGAGCCTGAGCGCTGAAAAAGCCGCCTGTTTCCAAGAAAAGCCGACCTGTTTGGCTGCCGCTCCGCCGAGGCGGCGGGCAGAAGACGGGTCGGCTTTTTTGCGCGCGGTGCCAGGGACGGCGGCAAAGGAAAAGTCGAAATAATGGCTTTTTTGTATGGGAGGGTATTGCACACAGTCTGGAGATTTGGTATATTTGTATAAATTGAACGCCATTATTTCATAAGCAGGAGACAGATTGTTATGCGTAAGGTTCGTGAGTGGATCAGCGTGCAGCTGGCGAAAAATCCGGGCAGGATGGTGTTGGCAGCGATCTTGCTGTTCAACGTCCTGTTCTTCTTATGGTCGGCGGTCATCATCAGCAAGTTCTCCCTGTCGGGAACGGAAAATATGAGCTTTCTGCAGGCTGCCATCTGCACCATCACGATGATCCTGGACGCGGGGTGCATCCAGTTCGTGATCGCAGATATCGGACAGGCCAGCGTCAATGTGGCCCTGACCTGCCTGGTGGTCATCATCATTGGCATGATCTCCTTTACCGGCGCAGTCATCGGTTACATTACGAACTATATCTCCCACTTCATCGAGCAATCCAATGCGGGCAACAGGCGGCTGTATATCTCCGGGCACACGGTGATCCTGAACTGGAACACCCGCGCTTCGGAGATCCTGAACGACCTGCTGTACTGCCGGACCAGGCAGGAGGTCGTCGTGCTGGTGGGCGGCGGAAAGACGGCGATAGAAAAGGAGATCGCCGAGAGACTGGCGGACACCATTTCCCGGGAAAATGAGGTCATAGATGAAAAATACTGCAAGCTGCCATATTTCGTCTACCGGTGGAACTATCACAAGGAGAGACTGTGGAACAACGTCAATGTGATCGTGCGGGAGGGGGACGTCTATTCTGAAAAGCAGCTGCGGGATATCTCCCTGGAGCACGCCAAGACCATCATCATCCTTGGAAACGACCTCAACAATTCTGCCTGCCGGTATGAGACGCTGGAGCGGGCGGAGCGCATGAACCAGGGCAACTCCCTGACGGTCAAGACGCTGATGCTCGTGGCGGACATCACTTCGGAAGAGCAGTCCGACGACAACCAAAAGATCGTCGTCGAAGTGACGGATGAGTGGACGGCGGCGCTGATCGATAAGATCATCCGCTACAAGCAGGTGCGGGAGAAGTGCAACATCATCCCCGTGCATGTCAATCAGATCCTGGGCCAGATCCTGTCCCAGTTTTCGCTGATGCCCGAGCTGAACCTGGTCTACAAGGAGCTGTTCTCCAACAAGGGCGCGGCATTTTTCACGGAGCCGTACCCGGTCATGGAGGGGATAGACTTTGTCACAAAGTACCTGTCGGAGCATAAGCACGCGATCCCGCTGACCCATATGGATAGCGGCGGCCAGCCGTATCACTATTTTGTCGCCGTGTCGGAGGAGGACGTGCACACCGAGAGCATGATCACGCGCTCCGGCTATCGCGTTGAGCTGAACAGGGACTACTGGATCGACTCCAAAAATGTGATCATCCTCGGCCACAACAGCAAGTCCCGGGATATCATGCGGGGATTTGCGGCGTTCCGGGGCGAATGGATGCGCCCGGACGGAGAGGAGATCGTAAAGATCGTCGTCATCGACGACGAGAAAAGTCTTGAGAATATGGAGTATTATAAGGAATATCCATTTGTCGTCGCCACGGTGGCAGCGAACGTATATGACAAGGAGCTCATTTGCGAGACGATCGAACACTATGTGTCGGTCAGCAAAGAGGACACGAGCATCCTGATCTTGTCGGACGATGCGGCGCCCAGCGATGAGATCGACGCGCATGCGCTGGCAAATCTCGTCTATGTCCAGGACATCGTCAACAAGAAGAAGTGCGAGGACCCCCAGTTCGATCCGGACAGCATGGATATCATCGTCGAGATCATCAACCCTAAGCATTACGATGTGGTCAACAGCTACAGCGTCCACAACGTGGTCATCAGCAACCGGTATATCAGCAAGATGATCACGCAGATCGGGGAGAAGGAAGCGCTCTTTGACTTCTATTCCGACATCCTTACATATGACGAGGACGCTGTCGGCGGCTACGAGAGCAAGGAGATCTATGCGAAAAAGGTGAGCCAGTATTTTGCCAAGATACCGCCAAAGACGACGGCCAAGGAGTTTATCCGCGCGGTGTACAGCGCGTCGTCCGACCCGTCTCTGCCGCCGGAAAAGAGAAATCCGGCTGTTGTGCTGGGCTATGTGAAGGCGAGCGGCGAGCTGGTCCTGTTTGAGGGGGACCAGGATCTGACAGAGGTGGAGATCGCGCCGGAGGACAAGATCATCGTTTTCAGCAATCATTGACCGTTCCCGCAGAGGATAAAGCAGGAAGAGCGGCCGCCAGGTGCGGCCGCTCTTCCCATTTTTGTAGAGCGAAAACCACGGGCTATGCCCGTGGTTCCAAAAAGGCTATGCCTATGGGTAGAAAAGATAAACCTC
>CANRNU010000012.1 GCA_947632005.1 uncultured Oscillospiraceae bacterium
GCCTCTGCGGGGGCCTCCTCCTCGGCGGGCTCCTCCTCTTCAGCAGGAGCCTCTTCCTCAGCGGGCTCTTCCTCCTCAGCGGGAGCCTCTTCCTCGGCAGGCTCTTCCTCTTCAGCGGGTTCCTCTTCCTCAGCGGGAGCCTCTTCTTCCGCAGGCTCTTCCTCCTCAGCAGGGGCCTCTTCCGCAGCGGCCTCCTCTTCGGGGGCTGCCTCTTCTTCCTTGGGGCTGCCGCAGGCAGCCAGGCTGAACACCATCGCAAGGCAGAGAAGCAGCGCGAGCAATCTCTTCAAGTTCATGTTTGCCCTCCTTAAAATAATTTTGGATTTTTAATAATTTTACTCCGCAGAAAGCGGACTGCGCTAGTCAAATTCTACAATACGTGAAAGAAAATGTCAATAGATTGCTTGGCTCGGATTTCAGATTTCTTATTCTTCGGCGTCAGTTTTCCGGGGCAAAGGCCCCCGCGCCGCCGCCCAAAAGCTCCCCCAGCATCACGTCGCACATGATAAGGCTCCGGGGCAGATGGAAGGGGCCTTTAAAGGTGGAGCCCTTGGTGGAGGGCATGGTGGGCAGGCCGTCCCGGCGCAGGTAACCGTACCACTCCCCGTTCTCCGGGTCGGCAAAATGCTCCTTACAATAGGCCACGGTCCTGTCGAACCAGGTCAGGTACTTTTCCTCCCCGGTGTCCCGGTAGAGCATGAGGGAGGAGATGAGGATCTCATTGTGGGGCCACCAGAGTTTCATGTCGTGCTCATAGGCCTCGGGGGGCTTGCGCAGGCAGTCGACAAAGTACAGCAGGCCGCCGTATTCCTCGTCCCATCCGGCCTCGATGGCCCAGTTGAAGATCTGTTCCGCCCCCTCATGGAGCTTTTTGTCCCCGATGCGGTCGGCGTACTCCAGCAAAAACCACACGCACTCGATGTCGTGGCCCGGATTGACCGTGCGGCCCTCGGTGTAGTAAAGCCGGGGGTTCCCCTCGGGGTCCACGTTCTCCAGGGTGCATCGAAGGTCCGGTTTGACATGATACTTGAATATCTCCTGCGCACACTGCCGGGCCCGCTCGTCATACAGCGCCTGCTGCTCCGGGTCCACCCGGCGCAGCACGGAGGTGATGTTCAGATAGATCATGGGATTGGCCAGGGCACGGCCTGTCCGGGTCTCCGGGATGGTCTTGGGCCCCAGACCCGCCGGGTCGGCGATCAGGCCCTGATTGAGCTGCCAGATGAGCTCATAGGCCCGCCGGGCCCGCTCCAGGTGCTCCTTCCGACCGGTCACGCCGTAATACTCGGCGTTGGCCAGGGCGTAAAAGCCCTCGGAGAAGCAGTAGCGCCGCTGGCGCAGGGGTCTCCCCTCGGCGGTGACGGTGAAGTACATCCGGCCCGCCGCGTCGGGATTGATGCAGTGGTCCTCCAGAAAGTCGATGCAGCTCTTGGCCGCGTCCAGCCACTCCTGCCGGGGGCCGTACACATGGCAGAGATAGGAGAACGTCCAGCCGCAGCGGCCCTGCATCCACACGCTCTTGTCGGTGGAGTAGATCTGACCCGTCCGGTCCAGGCAGGTGTATACCCCGCCGTGTTCTCTGTCCATGCCGTGCTTCAGCCAGAAATTCACGCAGGCGCGAAGCTCCGCCTGCACCCAGTCCCGGTAAGACCGGAGCTGTTCACGATGAGCGTCCATGGGGCAAGTCTCCCTTCAAAAAATATGTTCTGACAACCCCATGATATTGTCTTTTCCGGTCCCCGTCAAGGAAAATAATTTTCAGATACCACTTGACAATATAGAAAAACCTGTTAGCCTAATAGAGTAATGATAATCGCATTTTATGGATTTTCGACAAAAACCGCGCTGTGAAGGAGGATGCGCCATGAACCACCTTGGTATTGAGGTATCCGTCAAGAACGTCCCCCCTTTGGACCCGGGATTTCTGCCTCTGAACCTGTTCAACGAGGCATTCAGCAAGACGGCCAGCGAACCTTTTGACATCGCTGTGGAGCGGGCGTCCGGCCAGATGGCCGTGCACAGGACCCACATCCACGGCACACCGGAGCGCTTCGACGCGGATGTGTACTACATCGAGCGCATCGTGAAGACCCTTCTGTGGATGAAGGGCGGCTTCCGGGTGTATCTGCACGGGAACGAGGCGGTGTGCGCCGCCATTGAGAAGATCTATTCCCCGGAGGGCCAGCAGTCCTTCGACCACCACTTCATGGCCCATGTGTTCGAGCACCCCTTCCAGGTGATCCGGGTGGACAAGATCCCCGAGGCGGCGGATTCTCCCCAGCGCATCGGCGGCCACCTGGACGGCTGCCGCATCGGCTTCGACGCCGGCGGCTCCGACCGGAAGGTCTCCGCCGTCATCGACGGAGAGAGCGTCTATTCCGAGGAAGTGGTCTGGTATCCCAAGATCACCGCCGACCCGGATTACCACTATGAGGGCATCGTCTCCGCCCTGAAGTCCGCCGCGGAGCACCTGCCCCGGGTGGACGCGGTGGGCGTCTCCTCCGCGGGCATCTACATCAACAACCGGACCATGCGGGCCAGCCTGTTCCTGCAGGTGCCGGACGACCTGTTCAACGCCAAGGTAAAGGACATCTACATCCGGGCCATCACCGACACCTTCGGCGACGTCCCCTATGCGGTCATCAACGACGGCGACGTGTCCGCCCTGGCGGGCACCATGAGCCTGGGCGAAAACAACGTGCTGGGCATCGCCATGGGCACCAGCGAGGCCGCGGGCTATGTGGACGCGAACGGCTGCATCACCGGCTGGCTCAACGAGCTGGCCTTCGTGCCCGTGGATGCCAGCCCCGCCGCCATGCGGGACGAGTGGAGCGGCGACATCGGCTGCGGCGTGAAGTACTTCTCCCAGGACGGCGTCATCAAGCTGGCCCCCGCCGCGGGCATCGAGCTGGACGAGGCGCTCTCCCCCGCCCAGAAGCTGAAGGCCGTCCAGGAGCTCATGGAGGCCGGCGACGACCGGGCCGCGAAGGTCTATGACTCCATCGGCGTGTATCTGGCCCACGCGCTGGCATACTATTACGACCTCTATCAGTTCCGCCATGTGCTGCTGCTGGGGCGGGTCATGTCCGGCAAGGGCGGGGACCTGATCCTCAGCCGCTGCAAGGAGGTCCTGGCCGACGAGTATCCCGCCGTGAACGAGGCCATCCGGCCCTCCCTGCCCGACGAGAAATTCCGTCGGGTGGGCCAGTCCGCTGCCGCCGCCAGCCTGCCGGCGATCACGGGGGGCTGACCATGAAAAAACACATCGTCTGCTTTGGCGACTCCAACACCCACGGTTACTGCGCCGACTCCGGCGACACCGCCGACGGCGGGACCCGCTTCAACGAGGACGAGCGCTGGACATGCGTGCTGCAAAAGCTGCTGGGCGAGGATTACCTCATCCTGGAGGAGGGGCTCAGCGGCCGGACCACCGTCTTTGACGACCCCATCCACGGGGACCTGGCCGGCATCGACTACATCAGCCCCTGCCTCATCAGCCATGAGCCGGTGGACCTGCTCATCATCATGCTGGGCACCAACGACGTAAAGGAGCGCCTGGGGGTGAACGCCCCCGCCATCGGCGTGGCCATGCAGCGGCTCATCCGCCAGGCCCAGAACACCCTGTGCTGGACCCCCAGGGGACAGAATATCCTGGTCGTGGCGCCGCCTCCCATCGGGGAGGGCTTCTTCGACCCGGTCATGGGGGACGGCTGCCGGGAGCGGTCCCTGGGCGTGGCCGCGGCGTTGAAAGAGGCCGCCGCCCTCACCGGCGTGCACTTTCTGGACGCCGCCGACTGTGAATTCAATCCCATCGACCACATGCACCTGACCCGGAAGGGCCACGGCCAGCTGGCCGGCCTGCTGGCCAAGACCGTGCCCCTGCTGGTATAAGAGAACCTGCCGCAGTCCCAACTCCGGCGCCCGGTATCTGCCGGGCGCCGGAAGAATTTACATCCCGTTCATTCCTGGACGGGGTTTTGTGTTATAATGAATATATGGCAAAACAGCGCGGCTGTTTTGCCGTCAGATGATCGTTACTCTGTCCTGGCATGCATAGCACACAGGGGAAATGAAGATGGAAGAAAAAAAGACCCCTATTTTTTACAGATTCCTGCGGCGGCTGGTATGGCTGTTCTATCCAAAGACGACTGTGACAGGCACGGAAAACCTGCCGGAGGAGCCCTGCATCGTGGTGGGCAACCACACCCAGATGAACGGGCCCATCGTGGGGGAGCTGTACTTCCCCGGCCCCCATTACATCTGGTGCGCCGGGGAGATGATGGAGCTCAAAGAGGTCCCGGGCTATGCCTATCGGGATTTTTGGTCCTTCAAGCCCAGGTGGGTCCGCTGGTACTATAAGCTTTGCAGCTACCTCATCGCGCCTTTGAGCGTATTCATCTTCAACAACGCCCACACCATCCCCGTCTACCACGACACCCGCATCCTCACCACCTTCCGCCAGACCGTGAAGCGGCTCCAGGAGGGCGCCAGCGTCATCATCTTCCCGGAGCACAACCAGAAATACAACAACATCCTCTACGACTTTCAGGACCGGTTCATCGACGTTGCCAGGGTCTATTACAAAAAGACCGGCCGGGCCCTGTCCTTTGTGCCCATGTACATCGCCCCCGCCCTGCGGACGGTCTATCTGGGCAAGCCCATCCCCTTCGACCCCGCCGTTCCCATCGCCCGGGAGCGGGAGCGCATCTGCGGCCGTCTCATGGATGAGATCAGCCGCATGGCCGCGGCGCTGCCCGAGCACACCGTGGTCCCCTACCGGAACATCCCCAAGCGGGAATATCCCAAAAACAGACCCCTCGAGGTATATGCCCATGAGCAAGACCCCAGTTGACTACCGCGGCTTCCGCCTGTCCCGCATCAACGAGCCCCGCTTCTCCCACGCAAAGCTCCTGCTGGGCTGGGTGGGATACTTTGTCCTCTACTTCCTCACGGAAAACCTCATCCCGCCCCAGGCGTGCCACCCGGTCCACTGCGCGCTGGATGACATGATCCCCTTCAATGAGTGGTTCCTGCTCGTCTATACCAGCTGGTATCTTCTGATCGTGGGCTCCCTGGCTTACGGCTTTTTCTTCGACACGGACCTTTTCCGGAAGATACAGACCTACATCATCCTCACCCAGGTCATCGCCATGGCCGTCTATATCCTCTGGCCCTCCCGGCAGGACCTGCGGCCGGAGGTCTTTGCCCGGGACAATGTCCTGACCCGGCTCATGGGATTCATCTACGCCTTCGACACCAACACCGGCGTATGCCCCTCCCTGCATGTAGGGTACTCCCTGGGCATCCTGTCGGCATTTTTGAAAGAAAAAGACCTCTCCCGGGTGTGGAAAGGTCTTCTGACGGTCTATGTACTGGCCATCTGCGCGTCGGTGTGCTTCGTCAAGCAGCACTCCGCGGTGGACGTGCTGGCCGCCCTGCCCATGTGCGCCCTGGCGGAATACCTGGTGTACGGCCGGGGCTGGTGGCACAAATGGGCCAATTGAACATAGAACACAGATATAAGATCAACGGAGGGCTCGAACATGGGATTGTTTGACAGGTTCAAAAAGAAAAATGACGCTTCACGCCGCATGCATTATGATGAGCAGCTTCAAAGCTATATCATTGAGATCAAAAATATCCTTTTCGTCAGCGAGGACGAACAAGACAGCAGTTATATTGCCAAGCTGGAGATCATCGCAGAGAATTATCACCGCGGCCTTGAGGGGATCATTGCATTTATGCTCCCTGACCTAACGGAAATGTATGGTGATATAGACGCCGAAACGGTGAGAGAAAAACTTGGCAGGCCCGTCATAGACTATGATAACGGTACTGTCAGGTATTTTGAGCAATCATTCGATGACACACATATTTTTGAGTTTGAGTTTTTGGATGACATCTTTCAGGATATCCAATACTTCTCCATCGATGGATGATCTGCCAAATGCGATCATCCATCTCTGCCGATACGGTGTATCCGACGGGAGGGAGCTCATGGATGAGGGCGGCTTTCCGGCAAACGCCGGGAGCCGCCCTCTAGCATTTATACGTATCCTTACAGGTTCTTCGCGTGCATAGCCTCCAGGACCTCGTAGCGGTCCATGGGCAGGTGCTTCGTCTCCGCCAGGGCCTTCTCGATGGGTTTGGTGACCAGGTGGCCGTCGTGGGTACAGACGATGCAGTTGCCCTTGCCCTCCACCAGGGTCATGACGGCCCGGTAGCCCATGCGGGCGGCCATCTCCCGGTCCCGGGCGGTGGGGGAGCCGCCCCGCTGGATGTGGCCCAGGATGGTGACCCGCGGGTCCATGCCCAGCTCCTTGTGGATGCGCTTGCCGATCTCCGTGGCACTGCCGGCGCCCTCGGCCACCACGATCATGAAGTGGGTATTGCCCATCATCCGGGACTGGCGGATGCGCTCCGCCACGTCCGTGTCAAAATCCACCTCCCGCTCGGGGATGAGCACGGCGGTGGCGCCCACGGCCAGGCCCACATACAGGGCCAAGTACCCGGCATGGCGGCCCATGACCTCCACCACCGAGCAGCGCTCATGGCTCTGCATGGTGTCCCGGAGCTTGTCGATGCACTCCACGGCGGTATTGCAGGCGCTGTCGAAGCCCAGGGTATAATGGGAGCAGCCCACGTCGTTGTCGATGGTGGCGGGGATGCCCACCACGTCCACGCCCAGCCGGGACAGCTCCAAAGCTCCCCGGAAGGTGCCGTCGCCGCCGATGGCCACCACCGCGTCCAGACCCAGCATCTTGCAGGTAGCCACGGCCTTGTCCCGGCCCTCCGGCGTGAGGAACTCCTCGCTCCGGGCCGTGTACAGAATGGTGCCGCCGGCGGCCAGGATGTGGCTCACCGAGTCGGAATCCAGCATGGTGAAATCACTGAACACCAGGCCGTTCCAGCCCCGACGGATGCCCACGCACTCGATGCCCTGGCCGATGGCCGTGCGCACCACCGCGCGGACCGCCGCGTTCATGCCCGGGGCGTCGCCGCCGCTGGTCAGCACACCGATCCGCTTGATCTCCTTTTTCATGGCAGTTTCTCCTTTTTATATCCTATTGTATTTTTATATTTTGATCTCGATCATGGACCGTTCTCCCGGTCTGTGTCTTCCGGTGTGTCTTCCTCGTTGCTCTCTTCGTCCGGCAGATAGGGGGAGAAGATACGCTCCATAAACAGCGAGCAGAGGAGCGCCGCCAGACCCGGCGTGAAAAATCCCGGCAAAAATACCTTCTGATAGGTAAACAGCGCCAGCTCCTCCACCAGCAGCGCCACCACCGCCGCCGAGGGCAGATGGGCCAGCACGAGCTGTACCGCCGTCCTGATCAGCGCCCCGGGGCGAAAAGTGAAGCGGCTCAGGGTGAACATGGCAAACAGCCACACCGCCAGAGGCACCAGCAGCAATATGCGGCAGGCATACAGCCACACCACCGCCGCCGTGCTGCCTCCCTCCGCCATGACGAAGGCCACATACCACATGAAATAGAGGGCCGCGGCCAGGACGAGGAAGGGGACGGTCACCGCCGACGCGGTGCGGAAGCTGTCCCGGAAGGTGCGGAAAAAGCGGGCATAATCCCCCATCTCCCCCTTCCGGACTCCATGAAACACCGCGTCATACAGCGCGGTCGTGGCCGCGCCCAGGGTGAACACCGGCAGAGAACAGAGCATCCAGCATATGCTCAGCCCCACGACATCGCAGGCTCTGGCAAATCCCCGCCAGAACCCGTTCAAGGGATTGAACACGCTCCGAAACACCATCCCGCCCCCCATCTCTGCCCATTGCAATGATTATAGCACATACCGCACAAAAATGGTATCTAATACGAAACTTCTCTTTTTTACTCTTTTGTTTTGCCGTTTCACAGTGTATAATGGAGAAAAACAGGTCCGGAGGTAGAAAAATGGCCGCACGTGCAAGATTCATCACCTATGACGGAGGCATCGCGTTTTCAGAAAACGCCGTAAAGATCCAAAAGCAGGACGGCCTCAGCAAGGTCATCCCCCTTGACAGCATCGCCTCGCTCAACGTGAGACGGCCTCAGGAGAACTCCGACGGTTTCATCCGCCTGCAGGTGTCGAACGGCCCCCAGTACAGGCTCTATTTCGAGCCGGACCAGCTGGAGGAGGCCATTCAGTTCAGGCGGCGGTTCCAGGCGACCCTCGCCGGTGGGGGCGAGTACATCCCGGCGCCGCCCGCCCGGACCGGCGCAGACCGTCCCGCAAAGCGCGTCCCCCGGGAGACCGTCCGCCCGGAGGAACGGGAGAGAGAATACCCGGAAGAGGACGACGGGGTCATCCCCCTGTCCAAGCTCTGGTGGCTTTGGGTCCTGGCCGCCGTCGCCATCATCGGCGCCATCGCGCTGGTCTTCATGGCCCGGAATCTGGGCGTCTGAAGGAAAAGCGGGCGCCCGCCCCCGGCAGCGCAGGAACAAAAGAAGAAAATGCCCGGAAACCTGAGGTTTCCGGGCATTTTTCTGGAGCTAGTGGCCAGACTCGAACTGGCGACCTGCTGATTACGAATCAGCTGCTCTACCGACTGAGCTACACTAGCGCGATCTGCCTGTATCGCACCCAGATATTGTAGCATAGCCCCGCCTATGAAGTCAACAGAAAAAATCTTTCATTCTCCGCGATTACAAATCGTATTATGCCCGTCACTTTGAACAGCTTTTCTCATTCTTTCACGCAATTATTCTCATTCCTGTCCTTTCGGGACCCGTTCCCCGTCCCCGGAAACCCGCCTGTTTTCGGCATTTTCCAGATTTCACCGGTCCGGGTCTTAAGTCGACATAAATCCGTACTCATTTTTAATGCGGAAAGTTATCGACATTTTCAACAGGGATTTCAACAGCCTTATATTCCCCAAATCCTCCGGTTTTTCCTAATAATTGGAAAATATTTCAAATTCTGCAATCGTGTCCAGAAACAAATAGTTTCAATTTTTGATTTAACATAATTCCCTGATTTTCATGTCATTATGTCTCCTGACCGGGCTCTGCCGCCGAAAAATGAAAGGTAACCGTCACAAGGGCGGCAGATAACCGCTGTCAGCCATGGAGACGAAGTCGTCCCCCGCCACCACGATGTGGTCGGTCAGGGTCACGCCCACCTCGGCCAGGACCTGCCGGACATGGAGGGTTACGGCCACGTCCTCGTTGGAGGGCAGCGCGATGCCGCTGGTATGGTTGTGGGCCAGCATGGCATAGGTGGCGTTCTGTCCCAGGGCCGTCTGCACGATGTTCCGGATGTTCACGTTCACGGACACGGTCCCGCCCCGGCTCATCTCCCGGCAGTCCAGCACTTTCAGCTTCGCGTCCATGCACACCAGGTACAGCCGCTCCTCCCGGCAGGTCAGAAACCGGGGCAGCAGATACCGACCGGCGGCCTCGCTGTCGTTCAGGACCCGGCCAGGGCCGGCCTTGGCCATGAGGTACCGGCGGGCGGTCTCCGGGATCAAGTGTATCAGCACCGCCGCGCTGTCCCCCACGCCCTCCACGGTCTTCAGGGCCTCCGGCGCCGCGTCGAACACGCCCTCCAGTCCCCCGAACACGTCCAGCAGCCGGTGGGCGGTCAGGTTGGTGTCCTTGCGCGGCTGGGCATAGAACAGCAGCAGCTCCAGGATGTTGTGGTCGCTGAAATTGTCCAGCCCATGCTCCATGAACCGCTGCCGCATCCGCTCCCGGTGGTTGGCATGTACATTGCTCTTGTTTTCCATCGTCACACCCGATCCCTCACAGATTCTTGCGGAGTGGTCATTGCCACTCCGGTTTTTTTGTGTTATACTCCTATCCGTGCATCGACCACATCCGACCGCTCGAAAGGAGGACGGCCTATGAAGCTGAAGTTATCCGACATCCGCAGTTTTCTCAAGCGGGCGGACCTGCTGTTGTTTTTCCTGTGCCTGGCGGCAGCCATCATGGGCCTGGTGGAGATCTCCAGCGCCACCGCTACCATGGGCCGGTCCTATATCTATGTGCAGTCCTTCGCGCTGCTGATCGGCATCGTGCTGTACTTCCTGTTCACCCTCATCGACGCGGACATCTTCGCGGACCAGTGGCCGCTGCTGCTGGTGGTGGAATTCGGCCTGATCCTGCTGCTGGCCCTGGTGGGCTCCGAGGACGACACCGGCAACCGGGCCTGGATCCGCTTTTTCGGCATCGGCATCCAGCCCGCCGAGGTGGTAAAGGTCATCTACATCGTGCTCACGGCCAAGCACCTGACCTACCTGAAGGAATACCGCAACCTGAGCTCGCCTCTGTCCGTGTTCCAGCTGGTGGGGCACCTGGGCCTTCTGTTCGCCATGTACATGGTCATCTCCGGCGACCTGGGAAACGCCCTGGTGTTCATCTTTGTGTTCGCCGTGCTGATATTTGCCGCGGGGGTAAAGATGTACTGGTTCCTGTTCGGCGCGGCGGCCATGGCCCTGGCCGTGCCGCTGGCCTGGAACTATGTGTTCAGCGACAACCAGAAAAACCGCATCCTCCTGCCCTACATCCAGGACCAGATCGACCCCTCCGGCTATGGCATCAGCTGGGAGCCCACCCGGGCCAAGCTGGCGCTGTCCTCCGGGCGGCTGTGGGGGACGGGGCTGTACCAGGGCACCCAGACCCAGACCGCCGAGGGCGGCCTGCGAAGCAAGCACGCCGACTACATCTTCGCCTGCATCGGCGAGGAGATGGGCATGATCGGCTGCATCGTCGTCATCCTGCTGCTGGTGGCCATCATCATCCGGTGCGTGTATGTGGGGCTCCACTGCCACAGCACCTTCGGCATGCTGGTATGTCTGGGCGTGGCGTCCATGATCTGCTTCCAGATGTTCAACTCCGTGGGCATGTGCACGGGCCTGACCCCGGTCATCGGCCTGACGCTGCCGTTTTTCAGCTACGGAGGCTCATCCCTGTTCACCATGTTCGCGGCCATGGGCATCGTATCGGGCATCCGATACCGACCAAAACCCGCGCAGTTCCGCTCGTACTCTCTGGAATACTAACGGCAAAAAGCAGCAGAACGTTCTGCTGCTTTTTGATTTGTGCCGGGCTTACGCCGCCGGGGGCTCCATCGGCGGGGCATGGAGGGCCATGAATTCTCCCATGACCTTCTCATAGTATCCCGCCATGGAGATATGCATATAGGCCGAGACCCACACCGCCAGCAGCAGTCCCACCAGCGGCAGCACCACGCTCAGGAACACCCAACCCAGAAAGCTCAAGTCCAGCACGAACAGTTCCCACCTGCGCCCCTGCATGACCGCCCTGCTCAGGGCCACGCACTGGAAGCAGTTCATCCCGGGATTGTCCAGCATGATATAGACGGCCTGCCGGTAGGAGTAGGACGCCGCCACGGCGGGGATGAGCAGCGGCAGGCCCGCTACCATCCACCACGACTGGCCCGTCATCACGATGAGCGCCGTCACCGGCATCACATACAAAAGGCTCCACAAAGTCACGAACAGAGAGGGCAGGAGCTGGATCCAGATGGAGCGGAAAAACACGCCGAACCCGTCGAACAGGTCGCCGCAGCCGGCCTTTTCCCGCCGCCAGACCCGCAGCGTGTACACCGCCAGGCCCACCGTCAGCTCGGCGCTCATGACCTCCAGGGCCAGCTGCAATATCCAGCCCAGGACGCCGCCGGCGGCCCTCGGCTCCACGACGACCGCCTGCCCCTCCAGCGCGGCGGCGTACATGGCCCGGTACGCCTCCAGCGTCCCGTTCAGGCTCATGCCCAGCACAGTCAGCACGGCCGTGATGACCGTCAGAAGGAGCACCACCCAATAGGGAGAGGGCTTGGCCTGGCGCATGGCGGCCTTTGCCTGTGCCTTCAACTCTTTTCGATCCACTTTCACGTTACTGCTCCTTTCGCTATGGCCTCCGCCCGGCCTGATACTTCCTCAGCGCCCGCACCAGATACATGGCGCCCAATCCGGTGAACGCCCCCGTCACGATGGCCGAGGCCAGCAGCGCCGGCCCATACCAGAACAGGGACGCCGTCTTCGTCACCGCAGCCGCCGCCAGCAGCTGCCCCGCGTTGTGGCCTATGGCCCCGAACACGCTCACCACCCACAGGAGCTTTTCCGGGAACAGGCCCAATATACACGCCATCACCGCCCAGGACAGGACCCCGCCCGTCAGGGAGAACAGGATGGCGGAAAAGCTCCCGGCAAACAGCGCTCCCAGGAGGATGCGGGCCAGCAGGATGCACCCGGCCTCCCGGCGGCCCAGCAATACCATGGCCGTGAGCGTCACCACACTGGCCAGGCCCAGCTTCACCCCCGGCACAGGGATGGGGGCGGGGATCTGGCCCTCGATGACCCAGATGGTCAGCTCCAGCGCCGTCAGCAGCGCCATGAACACCAGTTTTCGCGTCTTGCTCATATCAGTCTTCGATCTCTATGACCAGCTTATGGGGCAGACACACGATGGGGATGACCCCCTCGGAGATGGCCCCCTGCTTCACGCAGTCCTGGTTGGGGCAGTCCGCGTCGACGACCTGGATGCTTCCCGGACACACCAGGATGGTGTTCCAGCCATATTCCGTCTCCACCGTGAACTCATAGGACGCCGCCACGGCGCCCAGGTCCACCGTCCGGTATTCCTGCCCGTCCACCGACACCACCGCCTGCTGTCCCGGCCTCCCGTGGAGCAGGTATATCCCCGCGCTCACCGCGGCCAGCGCCGCCAGCAGCACGGCCCAAAAAACTGTTTTGCGCTTCATAGCTCACAAAAATACTTCAACACATTTCCAAAATGCGGGAACACCGCACGTTCCCGGGCCATATCCCGTGCTCCGGACCCGGCATCCCCGTACGATCGTATTATACTCTTTTGCGGTCTTTCCGTCAATCGCGTCCTCATGTCCGCAGTTTCCCCGCCTCCCGCCTGTCGCGGTGTGCACACACCGGGCGCCCGGACAAAGCAACGCGGCGGGGCATCCCCCGCCGCTTGTGTTTGATTGTACTTCAATACCATATAGCAAAGACTGCTGCTTGTCTAGTTTATACTTGTTTTAGCGCCGCAATAATCGCATACGACAACGCCACCATTCCAAATCGACTTACAGCGAATTCTAACGCCACCCAAAATGATCGTCTTGCCGCAAGAATTGCAACGAACCGTTCCGGCTGTGGAGTCGTCTGTTCTTCCGCCACATGATGTTACACAAGTGAGCAGCGATAACATTATTAGGATCGCAAGGATCACTTTCTTCATAGACTTACCTCCAAAAAAAGGGCGTGCGGCAAGAAACCACACGCCCTGGAAAAACGCATAGCTCCCTGCCGCCAAGCCAAACTTTGCAATCCCATACGGGTACACAAAGGGGAGATACGTCTTCCCCGAGGGGAAACGTACCCATACTGAGACTGCAATATTCGTTTGACTTGGCATTGTCATTATATCATGCTCTTTTGTCTGCGGCAAGAGGAGAAAGATGCGGCCCTCCGCCCCTCTCCGGCAAACACCCCTGCGGCTTCGCCGCACTCCATTGAAAATGATGAAAAATTAAAAACCGCCACTGACAGTTTACATTTTAGTTACAAGAATGTATAATGTAAGTAAGATTCTGAAGGGGACCGGCCACATTCTTTCCCCGGTCGGTCCGTATCCCTTGGAGAGGAGGAACAGAATTTGGATATCGTGACATTGATCTTCGGGAAGACCGGGCCCATGCTGGCCGGCGTCTCCCGCTATATCCTGCCCCTGGTGGCGCTGGTCATCGTGCTCCGGTGCGTGCGCAGCATGCTCCGGGAGCGGTACGAGCCGGAGACCTGGGCATATCTCTATCTGACCGGGAATGTGATGATACCCCTGCGGCACTGGGAGTGTATCCTGGGCCGGGCCAAGAGTGTGGACGCCCAGATAGAGGACCCCTCTGTGGAGAAAATGCACGCCTGCCTCATCCGCAGCGCCAGCGGTGAGTGGACGGTGTACAACCTGGGCAAGGGAGAGACATACGTCAACGGCGAGCTGGTCGAGACCGGCGGCGCGCCCATCCAGGACGCGGATGTGCTGACCCTGGGCCAGGTCTCCTCCCGGTTCGTGGACCTGACGGAGGAGGAGCGGTCCAGTCTGCTGAAATACCGCCACGCCCCCGGCCGGCGGGTCCGGCCCGGCGTGACCATGCTGCTGCTGACTTTCTTCCAGCTGCTGCTCCTGCTGCAGCAGCTCGTATACAATCCGGAGGCGGGCATGGGCGTGGCCATTGGCTTCGGCATCCTGGCGGCGGTCCAATGGGCCTACTTCATCGTGCTGCGGGCCTCGGGCCAGACGGGCTTCGAGCCGGAGATCCTGGCGCTGTTTCTGTCCACGGTGGGCATGAGCATCGCCGCCTCCAAGACCCCGGACGAGATGTTCAAACAGATCATCCTCTTTGTGATCTCGGTGGGGCTGTTCATCTTCATGTGCCTGTGGGTGCGGGACCTGCGCCGGGTAAAGAAGGTGCGGCTGTACGCCTTCATCGCCGCGGTGGGGCTGCTGGCCGTGACGCTGCTGCTGGCCCGGGAGCGGTACGGCGCCAAGAGCTGGATCGAGTTCGGCTCCTTCACCATCCAGCCCTCCGAGTTCGTGAAGGTGCTGTACATCTACGCCGGAGCGGCGACCCTGGACCGGCTGTTCGTGAACCGAAACCTGATCTTCTACATCGGCTTTTCCGCCTCCTGTGTGGGGCTGCTGGCCCTGATGGGCGACTTTGGCACGGCGCTGGTGTTTTTCGTGACGTTCCTGGTCATCTCCTTCATGCGCTCGGGCAGCTTCGCCACGGTGTTCCTGGCGGTGGCCGGGGCGGTGCTGGGCGTGATGCTGGTACTGTCCGTGAAGCCCTACATCATGGACCGGTTCGCCACCTGGGGCCATGTGTGGGAGGACGTGTACGACTCCGGCTACCAGCAGGTGCGCTCCATGAGCGCCGCCGCCAGCGGCGGTCTGTTCGGCCAGGGGGCCGGCAACGGCTGGCTCATCGACGTGGTGGCCGCTGAGACGGATATGGTCTTCGGGGTCATCTGCGAGGAGATGGGCCTCATCACCGGACTGTGCTGCGTGGGCTCCCTGCTGGCCCTGGCGGGCTTCGTGGTGAAGAACGCCTCCTCCGGCCGGTCCAGCTACTTTGTCATCGCGGCCTCCGCCACGGTGAGCATGATGATGGTCCAGGTGATGCTGAACGTGTTCGGCGCCATGGACATCCTGCCCTTCACCGGCGTCACGTTCCCCTTCTCCTCCGTAGGCGGCAGCAGCCTGCTGGCCTGCTGGATGATGCTGGCCTTCATCAAGGCGTGCGACATGCGTGCCAACGCCAGCTTTGCTGTAAAGCGGCCGGAGAAGTTCTCCGGCGGCGCGGGCGTGGACGACGCCCTCGTCAGCGACGACGCCCCGGAGGGCTATTACGACGGCGACGGCCAGTATTATGACGGCGACGGCGAGCCGTACTACGGCGATGACGACGGCGGCGACGGGTACTACGACGACGGGTATTATCCCCGGGGAGGGCGCGCATGAAAAAAGTAACGAAACGCGCCTTCGCGGTGCTTCTTTTGGTCGCCATGGTGATCGGCGGTATGGGGGTATACCTGTTCCGGCTGGTCCGGGACGGGGGCGACTGGGCCTCCTTCTATGCCAACGACAGCGTCTATACCCAGGGCACCCTGAACCGGGGCTCCGTGGTGGACCGGAACGGCGTGGTCCTGGCCGCCGCAGGCGAGGACGCCTTCCACTATGCCAGCGACGCCGCCGTCCGGCGGGCCTGCCTGCATGTGGTGGGGGACCTGGGGGGCAACATCGGCACCAGCATCCTGTCCATCTTCCGGCCCAAGCTCATCAATTACTCCTTCTTCACCGGCACCACCACCGAGGGCGGCGCCATCAAGCTCACCATCGACGCCAACGTATCCGCGGCGGCCTATAACGCCCTGAACGGCAAGAAGGGCACCGTGGTCGTGTACAATTACAAGACCGGCGAGATCATCTGCATGGTCTCCAACCCCGGCTGGGACCCGGAACAGGGCATCACCTTCGACCCCAACGACTCCGCCTATGAGGGCGCCTTCATCAACCGGGCCATCAGCTCCTCCTTCACCCCCGGCTCCGTGTTCAAGCTGGTGACCATGGCCGCGGCCATCGAGAACATCCCCGACATCTTCCAGCAGACCTTCACCTGCACCGGCTCCGACGTGATCGGCGGGCAGAAGATCAAGTGCTCCGGCGTCCACGGCACCCTGACCATCGAGCAGGGACTGGCCTGCTCCTGCAACGTGGTCTTCGGCCATGTGGCCTCCCAGCTTGGGGGCACGCTCATCAGCCAGTACGCGGAGAAGTACGGGCTCACCTCCGAGCACACCCTCAACGGCGACATCCCCACCGCCGCAGGCAGCGTGCCCGCCGCCTCCGGAGACGGCGACGCCGCCTGGGAGGGTATCGGCCAGTATGAGGACCTGGTCAATCCCTACGCCTTCCTGCGCTTCATCGGCGCCATCGCCAACGGCGGGACCGTGGTGGAGCCCACCATCCTGGCCGGCAAAAAGTGCGGTACGACCCGGCTCATGGACCCCATCACCGCCGAGGCCATGTCGGAGATGATGAGCTACAACGTGTCCTATGAATACGGCACCGGTACATATCCCGGCCTGGAGATGCACGCCAAGACCGGCACCGCCGAGACCAACGGCGGCACCCACGCCTGGTTCGCGGGCTTCATCACCAACGCCAACGCCCCCCTGGCCTTCGTGGTCATGGCGGAACGGGCCGGCGGCGGCTACGCCGTGGCCTCCCCCATCGCCAACACGGTGCTGCAAAAGGCCGTCGAAGCGCTGGGGTGATATCGCCGCGAGGCACTTATCAATACGCGGCGAAGCCGCACATTATCGGAGGCTCCCTTGTGCAAAGGGAGCTATCGAGCGCAAGCGAGGCTGAGGGATTGTCACCAAGCTGGGTATCTCCAAGGCTGGTAACAACCCCTCCGAGCGCCGCAAGCGGCGCCCACCTCTCCTTACACAGGGGAGGCATACGAAGTGCTCCTTCAGCACGGATGACATGCGGCACGAATTTGAACAAGGCAGTTTCATCTTATGATCGACATCTCCCTGCAAAATGTGAAAAAAGGCTTTGGAGGAACGGAGATCCTCAAAGACGTGAGCTTTGACGTCCAGGCCGGAGAACGGGTGGCTTTGCTTGGCCCCAACGGGGCGGGCAAGACCACCCTTCTGCGGGTGCTCACCGGGGCGCTGGAACCGGACGAGGGGACCGTGGTCCTGGCAGCAGGAAAGCGCGTCGGCCTCATCAGCCAGATACCCGTCTATCCGGAGGGATACACCACCGAGGACGTGCTCCGCTCCGCCTTCCGGCACCTGGACGCCATCCGGGAGCAGATGACGGCCCTGGAGACGGCCATGCAGACGGACGACACGCCCCAGACCCTGGCCCGGTACGACAGGCTGGCCGCGGAATACGACCGGCTGGGCGGCTACAGCACCGACTTTGAGCGTGACCGGATCGCAAACGGTCTGGACATCTCCCCCGCCATGCGCGCCCAGAGCTTCGACTCCCTCTCCGGCGGCGAGAAGACCCGGGTCAACCTGGCCCGGCTCCTGCTGGAGGACACGGACATCCTGCTGCTGGACGAGCCCACCAACCATCTGGACCTGAAGAGCACCCAGTGGCTGGAGGACTTCCTGCTGCGCTTCAAGGGCACGGTCCTGGCCGTGAGCCACGACCGGTGGTTTCTGGACACGGTGGTCCAGCGGACGATCGAGCTCACAGACGGCGTGTGTCAGTTCTATGCGGGCAATTACAGCTTTTACATCACCGAGAAGCAGCGCCGGTATCAGGAGCTGCAAAAGCAGTATGAGAAGAGCCAGCGGGAGATCGCCCACCTGGAGCAGGCGGCAAAGGACCTGCGGCTGTGGGCATTCCTGGGCAATGACAAGCTCTACAAGCGGGCGTTCTCCATGGAAAAGCGCATCGCCCGCCTCCAGTCCGCCCCCAAGCCCCAGCGGGAACGGAAGCTGAACGCCCGGTTCAAAGAGCGGGACTTCTTCGGCGATGAGGTCCTGGTCATCGACGATCTGGGCAAGCGCTTCGGGGAGAAAAAGCTCTTCGAGCACCTGGAACTTCTCATCCGCCCCGGGGAGCGGGTGGCCATCATGGGCGACAACGGGGCGGGCAAGTCCACCCTGGTAAAGCTCATCCTGGGCGAGGAGACGCCGGACGCGGGCTATACCCGTCTGGGCCCCGCCATCCGCACGGCATACCTGCCCCAGCTGGTGACCTTCTCCCACCCTGAACGGACCTTGGTGGACACCCTCATCTACGACGACAAGGCCCAGCCCCAGGAGGCCCGGGACAGGCTGGCCGCCTTCAATTTCACCGGCGAGGACGTATTCAAGACCGTGGGCAGTCTCTCCGGCGGGGAGCAGAGCCGGCTGCGGCTGTGTATGCTCATGAAGTCGGACGTGAACTTCCTCATCCTGGACGAGCCCACCAACCACCTGGACATTGCCAGCCGGGAGTGGATCGAGCAGGCTCTGGACGATTACGGCGGCACGCTGCTGTTCGTCAGCCATGACCGCTGGTTCACGGACCGGTTCGCCACCCGTATCTGGGAGCTGAAAGACGGCGCCCTCACCGACTTTGCCGGGGGATATGCCGAATACCAGACCTATAAGGCCCGGCAGACCCAGCTGACCCACGCCGCCAAGCGCCATGAGCCCAAGGCGCCCAGGGCGCCCCGGACTTCGGACCCGGCCAAAAAGCTAGCCCGGCTGGAAAAGGACATCGGGAAGCTGGAATCCGCTCTGGCGGACCTGACCGCCCGGGAGGAGGAAAACGCCACCGATTACCAGAAGCTCATGGAGCTGTCGGAGGAGCGGGCCGCCCTGCAGGAGAAGCTGGATGGACTCTACGGGGAGTGGGAGGTGCTGGCAGAGGATGCGTGAGCTGACAAAAATGCAGAAATGGCTTTACGCTGCCGCGGCGCTGTGCCTGGCCCTGAGCATATTTTACGAGTTCGTCCCCATCGGCTACCGGATGACCGCGGTGGTATTTCTGTTCTGTGCGGTGTGGCTGGCCCTGTACGCCATGTTCTCCCGGCGGAACACAAAACTCTCCCGGCGGATGCGTCTGGCGCTGGTGCTGTTCGTGACGCTGGGCTTTCCCTGTTTCCTCGCGGCAGAGATCCCCGTATTGCGGGACGCCCGCTCGGACGAGGATACCTCCGCCCCCTATCTCATCGTCTGCGGCGCAGGGGTGAACGGCACCACGCCCTCCCGGTCCATGACCGACCGGCTCCGGGAGGCGGTGACCTGGCTGGACGAGAACCCATCCGGCGTCGCCGTTCTCTCCGGCAGCCAGGGACAGGATGAAGACATCTCCGAGGCCCGGGCCATGTTCGATTGGCTCACGGCGCAGGGGATCGACCCGGCCCGGCTGCGCATGGAGGACCAGGCGAAAAACAGCAGCGGGAACCTCCGGTACTCCCTGGAACTCATCGAAAAAGAGGGCGGGGACCCGTCCGGGCGGGTGGCCATCCTCTCCAGCGAATACCATCTGCACCGGCTGGGCTGGATGGCCCGGAAGCTGGGCTGCCAGCCTGTGCTGGTGGCCGCAAAGACCACCAAAGTGAGCCTTTTCATCAACTACGCCATCCGGGAAGCCTTCGCCATGTGGAAACTCTGGGTCTTCGGGATGTGATGCGGGCCTTTCCGTTTGTCCTTGCATCTTCCGCCGGATACGGGTATAATGATTATCGCATAGCGAAAACGATCGTTTTGAACCGTTTTCGCTGCCAAACGGATCGTTTGGCAGCAAATGATCTTTGGATCATTTGCGCGATGATCATTGCAATGAACATCTGGCAAAACAGTGCAGCTGTTTTGCTTCAGCCGCAAAGCGGCTCGGCGCAGCGCCTTACGGTGCTTCGCCATCAGATGATCATTATAATGGATAAGATGACCGTTCTGGAAAATACTGCCTGAGGAGGAAACCGTATGTACTGCGCGAAAAAGCTCACCGGATCCATCAGCTGGATCGGCGGCAACGACCGGCGCATCAGCCTTTTTGAAAACGTCTATCCTGTTCCCCACGGGGTCAGCTACAACTCCTATTTCGTCAGGGACGAGCAGAACGTGGTGGTGGACACGGTGGACCGGGCCGTCCGGGACGTGTTTTTCGAGAACATCGCCCACCTGCTCCAGGGCGGGGACCTGCACTGGCTCATCGTGAACCATATGGAGCCGGACCACGCCGCCACCATCGAGGAGCTGGCCCTGCGCTATCCCAGCGCGAAGATTGTCTGTAACGCCAAGATCGCCGCCATGATGAAGCAGTTTTTCACCTTCGACGTGGACAGCCGGGTCCATTTGGTGAAGGAGGGAGACACCCTCTGCACCGGCAGCCACACCTTCACCTTCGTCATGGCCCCCATGGTCCACTGGCCGGAGGTCATGATGACCTACGAGACGACGGAAAAGGCCCTGTTCTCCGCCGACGCCTTTGGCTCCTTCGGCGCCCTGGACGGGGGCATCTTCGCCGACCACGCCGCCCAGGACCAGGTCTATATGGACGAGGCCCGGCGGTACTACACCAACATCGTGGGCAAGTACGGCAGCCAGGTCCAGGCGGTGCTGAAAAAGGCCGCGGGGCTGGACATCGCCCTGCTGTGCCCCCTGCACGGCTATGTCTGGCGGCGGAACATCGGAGACCTGGTGGAGAAGTACGCCAAGTGGAGCGGTTACACCCCCGAGGACCGGCAGGTGCTCATCGCCTACGCCTCCGTTTACGGCCACACGGAGAACGCCGCCGAGATCATCGCTTCCCGGCTGGCCGAACAGGGCGTCCGCAGCGTGCTGTATGACGTGTCTGTGACCCACCCGTCCTACATCGTGGCCGAGGCGTTCCGCTGCAGTCACATCGTCTTCGCCTCCACCACCTACAACGCCGGCATTTTCGTGAACATGGAGAATCTCCTGCACGACATCGCCGCCCATAATCTCCAAAACCGGACCGTGGCCTTCGTGGAGAACGGCTCCTGGGCCCCCACGGCGGGCAAGCTCATGCGGGAGATCCTCTCCCCCCTGAAGAACATGACCTTCCTGGACACCGGCCTCACCCTTCGCTCCTCGCTGAAGGAGGACCAGCTGGCCCAGCTGCAGGCTCTGGCCGACGCGGTGGCCGCCTCCATCCGGGAGCAGGAGGAAGCCGCTCAGCCCAAGGGCCACAAGCCCGCCAAGGGCGATACGGCCGTCGACTCCGCCGCTCTGCGGGGCCTGACCTACGGTCTGTTCGTGCTGACGGCCAGGGACGGGGACAAGGACAATGGCTGCATCATCAACACTGTCCAGCAGGTCACCGGCACGCCTCTGCGGGTCTCCATCGCGGTGAACAAGGAGAACTTCACCCACGATATGATCGCCAGGACCGGTCTTTTCAACGTCTCGGTGCTCGCCACCAGCGCGTCCATGGACCTTTTCAAGCACTTCGGCTTCCAGTCCGGCCGGGACACGGAGAAGCTGGCCAACTGGCCCGATGACTGCCGCAGCGAAAACGGCCTGTGCTACATCCCCGGCTGTACCAACGCTTTCATTTCCGCCAAGGTGGTGAACACCGTGGACTGCGGCACCCACACCCTGTTCATCGCGGACGTGACCGAGGCCCGGAAGCTCTCCGGCGAGCCCAGCGTGACCTATCAGTACTACTTCGACCACATCAAGCCCAAGCCCCCGGTGCTGGAGAAAAAGAAGGGCTTCGTGTGCAAGATCTGCGGCTATATCTACGAGGGCGACGAGTTGCCCGCAGACTTCGTCTGCCCCCTTTGCAAGCACGGTCCCGAGGACTTTGAGCCTCTGGCCTGAATAGAAAAGACCAATATAGGAGGATAAAGCCATGAAGTATGTTTGCGACGTGTGCGGCTGGACCTATGACGAGGCTGTGGGTGACGAGGAACACGGCATCGCCCCCGGCACCAAGTGGGAGGACCTGCCTGCGGACTTCGAGTGCCCCCTGTGCGGCGTAGGCAAGGACGATTTCAAAGCGGAATAAGCCAGCAAAAAGCCCGCCGGACCAAATGGTCCGGCGGGTTCGCCGTATTTCAGATGTCTTACCCCTTGACCGACTCCACCAGGGCGGCGGCCAGGCTGTCCAGCTCTGCGGCCTTGCTCTCGTTGAGAGAGGAGGCCAGGCTGAGACGCTCGTTCAAAAGCGTCATGTTCTTCAGCTGGTCGGTGATGAACGCGCTCATCAGGTCGCCGCTCTTCACAGCCCAGGAGCCGTTTTCGATGATGGCAAAGGTCCGATTCTGGAGGTTGAGGGCCTTCATGTCCATCAGGAAGTTGTGCATGACCGGGTAGATGCCCAGGTTATAGGTCACGCTGGCCAGGACGATGTGGCTGTACTTGAACGCCTCGGAGATGAGGTAGCTGACATGGGTGTTGGACACGTCGTACACCGCCACATTGGTAAGGCCCTGCTCACAGAGCTTGGCGGCCAGGCACTGGGCGGCAGCCTCGGTGTTGCCGTACATGGAGGCGTACACGATGAGCACGCCCTTCTCCTCCGGCTCATAGCGGCTCCACTTGTCGTACTTGTCGATAAAGTAGCCCAGGTCCTTGCGCCAGACCGGCCCGTGGAGAGGGCAGATGAACTTGATCTGGTCCAGGATGCCGGCGGCCTTCTTCAAAAGCAGCTGAACATGGGGGCCGTACTTGCCCACGATGTTGGTCAGATACCGGCGGGCCTCATCCAGCCAGTCCCGGTCAAAGTTGACCTCGTCGGCAAAGAGCTTGCCGTCCAGGGCGATGAAGGAGCCGAAGGCGTCGGCAGAGAACAGCACACCGTTGGTGGTGTCGAACGTCACCATGGCCTCGGGCCAGTGGACCATGGGGGCCGCCACAAAGGTGACGGTGTGGTCCCCGAAGGAGAAGGTGTCCCCTTCCTTCACGCTGATGAGCTCATGGCTGTCCACATGGAAGCCGAACTGGCGCATGAGCAGGAACGCCTTGTCGTTGGAGATGATCTTCACCTGAGGCCAGCGGATCAGGACCTCCTCGATGGTGGCGGCGTGGTCCGGCTCCATGTGGTTGATGAGCAGATAGTCCAGGGGCCTGTCCCCCAGCAGATACTCCATGTTCTGCAGAAGCTGGCGGCAGGCGGACCAGTCCACCGTGTCAAAGAGGACGGTCTTTTTGTCCAGCAGCAGATAGGCGTTGTAGCTGACGCCCTTGGGGATGGGATGGATGTTCTCAAAAAGGGTCAGGCGGTGGTCGTTGGCGCCCACCCAGTAAAGATTATCGGTCACTTCGCGCACGCAGTGCATATGTCGTCTCTCCTTTCCGTTTTACGCTTCGATGAACTGGGCCTTGCTCTCGCCGCACTCCGGGCACACCCACTCCTCCGGCAGCTTGTCGAAGGTGGTGCCGGCGGGCACCTCCGCGTCCGGGTCGCCCTTTTCGGGGATGTACTCATAGCCGCAGCCGCCGCACACATACCGGGGGCCGATGGGCTCCGGCTTGGGAGGCGCGGGCCGTTTGATCTTCACCATGGGGCCGGCGGGCTTCTTCTCGCCGGTGTCCAGCGCCTGGGCCAGCAGGGGCAATATCTCGTTGACGTCCCCCACAATGCCGTAGTCACAGTTTTTGAAGATGGGCGCCCCGGCGTTTTTGTTGATGGCCACGATGGTGGAGGCGTCCTTGATGCCCTTCAGGTGCTGGATGGCGCCGGAGATGCCGCAGGCGATGTACAGATTGCCGGTGAACTTCTGGCCGGACATGCCCACATACCGGTTCAGGGGCACGTATTTCAAGGTCTCAGCCACGGGGCGGGAAGAGCCGATGGCCGCGCCGGCGGCTGCCGCCAGGTCCTTGATGAGCTTCATATTCTCCTTTTCGCCGATGCCCTTGCCTGCAGACACCACCCGTTCCGCCTGGGCGATGGGGGTGTCCATGGGGATGCCCACGGTGAAGTCGTAGCCGTCCTTTTTGAGGGCCGCCACCAAAGCGTCCACCCGCTCCTTGGCGTCGCCCTCCCGGAAGATGGTCCGTTTCCGCACGCCGGTGATGGGGGCGGGCTTCTTCGGGGCGCTGCCGCCGCCTCCGCCTGCGCTCTTGGGGGCCTTGCCCAAAATGGCCGAGGAGATGACCACTCTTTGAATCTCGTTGGTGCCCTCATAGATGGTGGTGATCTTGGCGTCCCGGTAGGCGCGCTCCACCTCCATGCCCTTCATGAAGCCCGCGCCGCCGTGGATCTGCAGGGCGTCGTTGGTGACCTGCAGGGCGATGTCGGAGGCGTACATCTTGGCCATGGCCGCCTCCATGGCGTAGGGCTCGTGGTGCTCCTTCAGCTCCGCGGCGGAGTAGACCAAAAACCGGGCGCAGCGCAGCTTGGTGGCCATGTCCGCGATCTTGAAGCTCAGAGCCTGCTGGAAGGCGATGGGCTTGCCGAACTGGATGCGCTCCTTGGCGTAATTGACCGCGTTCTCATAGGCCCCCTGGGCGATGCCCAGGGCCTGGGCCGCGATGCCGATGCGGCCGCCGTCCAGGGTGGCCATGGCGATCTTGAAGCCCTGGCCCTCCTTGCCCAGCAGGTTCTCCTTGGGCACCTTCACGTCGTTGAAAATGAGCTCCGCCGTGGTGGAAGAACGGATGCCCATCTTGTCGTAATGGTCACCGAAGTCGAAGCCCTTCCAGCCCTTCTCCACGATGAACGCACTGATGCCCCGGGTACCGATGTCCGGGGTGGTCACGGCAAAGACCACGTATGTATCCGCCTTGGGGGCATTGGTGATGAAGATCTTCCCGCCGTTGAGAAGGTAATAGTCTCCTTTGTCCACGGCGGTGGTCTCGGTACCGCCGGCGTCAGAGCCCGCGTTGGGCTCGGTCAGGCCGAAGGCGCCGATCTTCTCCCCCTTGGCCAGGGGGACCAGGTACTTCTTCTTCTGCTCCTCCGTGCCAAAGGCAAAGATAGGATAGCTGCCCAGAGACACATGGGCGGACAGGATGACGCCCGCGCCGCCGTCCACCCGGGCCAGCTCCTCCACGGCGATGGCATAGCTCAGCACATCCAAGCCCACGCCGCCGTATTCCTTCGGATAGGGGATGCCCATGAGCCCCATCTCGCCCAGCTTCTTCACGGCCTCCGTGGGGAACTCATTGGCCTGGTCCAGGGCAAAGGCGATGGGTTTGATCTCCTCCTCCGCGAATTTCCGGATCCTGGCCCGCAGGGCCTCGTGGTCCTGCGTCGTCTGATATAACATACGCGCTCCTCCTTTTTTCATTTTCCGCCCTCCCGCCGCAGACGCCGGGAGTTTGATAATATAGTATACTGCATTGTTTAAATTTGTCAATAATCCCGCTGTCTATTTTGTATTTCCGGTCAAATTGCATAAAGTCATCCCGTTTCCGCCAACGGTGTGCCCATATCACGGCGGGATGCTCAGGCAAAAATGCATTGACCTATAGCATTTTCCTGAAAAGTGTTTTATAATTTGTGAGAAGCATCCAAGACCCCAAACATATCAACATTGAGGAAAGGAAAAGGAACATGAAAAAGCTGATCGCATTGATGATGTGCGCCATGCTGCTGCTGAGCGGCTGCTCCGCCGTGACGGCGAACGGCCCCGGCACGGGCATCCAGATCCGGGATCTGGTCGTCGGCAGCTCCGATGGCAGGACCACAGACCTGACCGGCATGTCTGTCACCGTTGAGAGCGCCGAATCCGACACCTCCCTGGGCGCCCGTATCTCCGTCGCCGCCGGCGGCCAGGAGAGCGCCGACCTGATCCTGGGCATGGTGGGGCAGTATCTGTACCTCTCCGCGGACGGCATCGACGGCACCCATACCCTCGCCCTGGACCTGGACCGGGTGATCCAGGTCCTGAACGGCGCGTATAACTCCATCCTGAGCACCATCACCGGCATCCTCCCCGCCATCTTCTCCGGGGAAGACCTCCCCGAGGGCGCCGCCTTCCGGGACTTCCCCGAGGAGATACCGGAGGATGATCTGGACGCCCTCCTGGCCGAACTGGAGGAGGTCGGATCTCCGCTGGAGGATTACCTGGAGGACGCGGACCCCGCTCCTTCCGTCACGACGGACCCGGCAGCCGAAAAGATCGATGAGATCATCAACCGGTGCGTGACTGCTGAAGAGCAGCAGATCGAAGGCGAGGCCTTCCAGACCCTCACGCTGAATTTCGCCGAGGCGGATATGGCGGAGCTGTTCGACACCATCATGATGTCCGACTTGAGCGGCGTGACGCTCGGGCAGTTCCTGGCGTCCCGGAACATCTCCTGCGCCCTGACCGGCACCGTCACCGGCAACGAGGATTTCTCCCGGTTCCTCATCGACCTGACGCCTGTCATCTCTGCCGAGGGCGATATGCTCACGCTGCCCTGCGTCATTGACGGGATGTCGGCAGACGGTTCCGTGGGTGTCTCCGTCAGCAGCGCTCAGGACGGCCAGGACCTGGCTTCCCTCTCCCTGACCTACGTCCGCACCACGGTGGTGAGCGCCGACTGGCTGCCTGCGGAGCCGGGCCCGGAGACCGTCATGCTCACCGAGCTGTCCCCGAATGGGGCGCTGGACGCCTTCACCGGCGCGCTGGACGCCTACCTGGAGCAGATCGGCAACATGGCGGAGACCGTATCCCAGGCCAACGCCGGCTGACAGCCCACGCATATCTTCCGGACACCAGGTCCCCTCTCCGGGACCTGGTGTCTTTTTTTCTGTGACATTTGGGGTGCTGTTCACAAAATCTGGGGGATATCTCCTGCGTTTTTTATGAATCCTGGCGTTTGACAGGAGGGCGGGAACTGGGTTATAATATGGAAAATCCAAGCCTGAGTGAGGATATAGCATGCGATTTCTCTTCGTTGGCGGCCTGATGATTATCAGCGTTATTATTGTTCGACTGTGCAGGGGCAATAATAGCGCGAAAAGTCATGCTGTCAACGCTGGGTGAGTTTACCGGAGAATCGGAAAACCGTATTCACGCCGTATGGTCTGACTTTTCAGGCCATACGGCTTTTGATTTACTGTAATAAATCCAGAAAGGAAGGCTGATAGAATATGGACCGCATCATCGTGTTTGACACGACCCTCCGCGACGGCGAACAGTCCCCCGGCTGTTCCATGAACCTGCGGGAAAAGATCGAGGTGGCCCGCTGCCTGGAGAAGCTGAAGGTAGACGTGATCGAGGCGGGCTTCGCCATCTCCTCCCCCGGGGATTTTGAGAGCGTGAAGACCATCGCCGGGGCGGTGAAGGAGTGCACCGTGGCCTCTCTGGCCCGGGCCAACACCAAGGACATCGACGCGGCCTGGGAGGCGGTGAAGGGCGCCGCCGACCCCCGCATCCACCTGTTCATCGCCACCAGCGACCTGCACATGCAGTACAAGCTGCGCATGACCCCGGACCAGGTCCTGGAGGCCGCCTCCACCATGACCGCCTACGCCAGGAAGTTCTGCTCCAACGTAGAGTTCTCCGCCGAGGACGCCACCCGCAGCGACTGGGAGTTCCTGGCCAAGGTCATCTCCGCCGCCATCGCCAGCGGCGCCACCACCGTGAACATCCCCGACACCGTGGGCTACACCACCCCGGCGGAGATGCGGGCGCTGTTCGAGTACCTGCGCCAGCATGTGAAAGACGCGGACAAGGCCATCTTCTCCACCCACTGCCACGACGACCTCGGCATGGCCACCGCCAACACCCTGGCGGGCATCCAGGGCGGCGCCCGGCAGATCGAGTGCACGGTGAACGGCCTGGGAGAGCGGGCCGGCAACACCGCCATGGAGGAGGTCGTCATGGCCATGCGCACCCGTCCCAACGCCTATCCCTACGAGTGCCGCATCGACACCACCCAGTTCGCCCGGGCCAGCCGGACCGTCTATTCCATCATCGGCCAGAGCGCGCCGCTCAATAAGCCCATCGTGGGCCGCAACGCCTTTGCCCATGAGGCCGGCATCCATCAGCACGGCGTCATGGCCAACAAGCTCACCTATGAGATCCTGACCCCTGAGTCCGTGGGCGTGTCCACCAACAACCTGGTCCTGGGCAAGCACTCCGGCAAGCACGCCGTGGATGACCGGCTCAAGGCCCTGGGCTACACCCTCTCCCGGGAGGACCTGGAGGCATGCTTCGAGGAGTTCAAGGTCCTGTGCGACAAGAAAAAGGTGGTCACCGACGCAGACCTGGAGGCCATCGCCGAGCACCGGGCCGTCGTCAGCGAGAGCGCGGACGAGCACGGCTACCGGCTGGACTGGTTCTCCGTCCACACCAGCAACTTCACCACCGCCACCTGCACCGTCAGCCTTATCAAGGACGGAGAGAAGTTCGAGGACGTATGCCTGGGCGACGGCCCCATCGACGCGGCCTTCAACGCCATCGACAAGATCGTCAAGCCCATCGAGCACTCCTTTGACATCTACAACATCCACTCCATCTCCGAGGGCAAGGATACCCTGGGCGACGTGACCATCAAGCTGACCGCCGCCAACCGGACCTATACCGGCAAGGGCCTTTCCACCGACATCATCGAGGCCAGCATCGTGGCCTACATCAAGGCCGTGAACAAGCTCTGCGCCGCCACGGCAGGACAGAAGGAGAGTGCATGATATGGGCATGACCATGACCCAAAAGATCCTGGCCGCTCACGCGGGGCTGCCCGCCGTGAAGGCCGGGGACCTGATCGAGGCAAAGCTGGACCTGGTGCTGGGCAACGACATCACCACCCCCGTGGCCGTGACGGTCTTTGACAAAGCCGGACTCACCGGCATCTTCGATAAGGATAAGATCGCCATCGTCCTGGACCACTACACCCCCTGCAAGGACATCAAGTCCGCCGAGCTGTGCAAGCAGGCCCGGGAGTTCGCCCAGCGCTTCGGCATCACCCACCTGTACGATGTGGGACAGGCGGGCATCGAGCACGCCCTGCTGCCGGAAAAGGGACTGGTAGCCCCCGGGGAGTGCGTCATCGGCGCGGACAGCCACACCTGCACCTACGGGGCCCTGGGCGCCTTCTCCACCGGCGTGGGCTCCACGGACATGGCCGCCGGCATGGCCATCGGGGAGAACTGGTTCAAGGTCCCCGCCGCCATCCGCGTCACCCTGACCGGCGAGCTGCCCCCCTATGTGAGCGGCAAGGACGTGATATTGCATCTCATCGGGATGATCGGCGTGGACGGGGCCCTCTACAAATCCCTGGAATTCACCGGTCCCGGCGTGGCCTCCCTCACCATGGACGACCGGTTCACCATCGCCAACATGGCCATCGAGGCCGGGGCGAAAAACGGCATCTTCCCTGTGGACGCCAGGACCATAGAGTATGTCACCGGCCGGGTGGACCGGCCCTGGACCGTCTATGAGGCCGACGCGGACGCGGTCTATGACAGCGAAGTCGCCATCGACCTGTCCGCCCTGCCTCCCACCGTGAGCCTGCCCCACCTGCCCAGCAACGCAAAGCCCATCGACCAGGTGAAGGGCATGGCCATCGACCAGGTGGTCATCGGCTCTTGCACCAACGGGCGCATCTCCGACCTGCGGGCCGCGGCGGAGATCCTGAAGGGGAAAAAGGTGGCGGACGGCATCCGCTGCATCGTCATCCCCGCCACCCAGGACGTATCCCTCCAGTGCATCCGGGAGGGACTGGCAGAGATCTTCCTCAGCGCCGGATGTGTATTCTCCACGCCCACCTGCGGCCCCTGCCTGGGCGGCCATATGGGCTGCATGGCCGGAGGCGAGCGGGCCGTATCCACCACCAACCGGAATTTCGTGGGGCGCATGGGCCACACGGAGAGCGAGGTCATCCTCGCCTCTCCCGCCGTGGCCGCGGCCAGCGCCGTGGCCGGATGCCTGGCCTCGCCCCTGGACGTCATGAAGGAGGACTGAGACCATGGCGACTGGAACTGTTTTCAAATACGGCGACAACGTGGACACCGACGTGATCATCCCCGCCCGGTACCTGAACGCCCCCTCCCCGGCGGAGCTTGCCAAGCACTGCATGGAGGACATCGACGCCGCCTATGCCTCCTCGGTAAAGCCCGGCGACATCATCGTGGGCGGCTGGAACTTTGGCTGCGGCTCCTCCCGGGAGCACGCCCCCATGGCCATCCAGGCCAGCGGCGCGGCATGCGTCATCGCCGCCAGCTTCGCCCGCATCTTCTATCGCAACGCCATCAACATCGGCTTCCCCATCCTGGAGTGTCCGGAGGCCGCCGCCGGTATCCAAAACGGCGACAAGGTGACCGTGGATTTCGCCGCCGGTCTCATCACCGATGAGACCACCGGCGCCTCCTTCCAGGCCGCCGGCTTCCCGGCGTTCATCAACAGCATCATCGACAACGGCGGCCTTCTGCCCTATCTGAAGGCCCGGCAGAAAGGCGAGTGAGCTCTATGGAATACAACATTGCCCTGGTGAAGGGCGACGGCATCGGCCCGGAGATCGTGGATGGGGCCGTGACCGTCCTGGAAAAGGTGGGAGAGAAGTTCGGCCACACCTTCCATTTTACCTCTTATCTGGCCGGCGGCTGCGCCATCGACGCCACCGGCGTGCCCCTGCCCCCGGAGACCGTGGAGGGGTGTCTCGCCAGCGACAGCGTGCTCCTGGGCGCAGTGGGCGGTCCCAAGTGGGACACGCTCCCCGGAGACATCCGGCCGGAGAAGGCCCTGCTGGGCCTGCGGGCCAAGCTGGGGCTCTACACCAACCTGCGCCCCGCCCGGCTGTATCCGGCCCTCGCCGGCAAGTGCCCCCTCCGGGCGGAGACCGTGGCGGAAGGCTTCGACCTGCTGATGGTCCGGGAGCTCACCGGCGGCATCTACTTCGGCGACCGGGGCCGCCGGGACGGCAAGTACGGCCCTGAGGCATACGACACCGAGGCATACTCCGTCATGGAGATCGAGCGCATCGCCCATGTGGCCTTCTCGGCCGCCCGGAAGCGGAACCACAAGGTCATCAGCGTGGACAAGGCAAACGTGCTGGAGACCTCCCGGCTCTGGCGGGAGACGGTCCACCGGGTGGCGGAGCAGTATCCGGACGTGACCGTGCAGGACATGCTGGTGGACAACGCCGCCATGCAGCTGGTCCGCTGGCCTGCCCAGTTTGACGTGATCGTCACCACCAACATGTTCGGGGATATCCTCTCCGACGAGGCCAGCCAGATCACCGGTTCCATCGGCCTGCTGCCCTCCGCCTCCCTGGGAGACGGGACCCGGGGCCTGTACGAGCCCATCCACGGCTCCGCCCCGGACATCGCCGGCACCGGCAAGGCCAACCCCATCGCCACCATCCTGTCCGCCGCCATGATGCTGCGCTACTCCTTCGACCTTCCGGAGGAGGCCGCCTGCATCGAAGCCGCCGTGGACAAGGCCCTGGATGACGGCTGCCGCACGGCGGACATCGCCGCCCCGGGCGACGGGATCCTCAACTGCGCCGGGATGGTACAGGCCATCCTGGACCGCATCTGAAAGGACTGACCACATGAAGATCACAGGCGCGAAAATACTGCTGGAATGCCTTTTGGAACAGGGCGTGGACACCGTCTTCGGCTATCCCGGCGGCACCATCCTCAACGTCTACGACGCCCTGTACGACTACCGGGACAAGATCCGCCACATCCGCACCGCCCATGAGCAGGGCGCGGCCCATGCCGCGGACGGCTATGCCCGGTCCACCGGCCGGGTGGGGGTGTGCCTTGCCACCTCTGGCCCCGGCGCCACCAACCTGGTCACCGGCATCGCCACCGCCTACATGGACTCCTCCCCCGTGGTGTTCATCACCTGCAACGTGGGAGAGAACCTCATCGGCAAGGACTCCTTCCAGGAGGTGGACATCACCGGCATCACCATGCCCATCACCAAGTGCAACTACCTGGTCCGGCACGCCAACGAGCTGGCCGACATCGTCCGGGAGGGCTTTGCCATCGCCCGCAGCGGTCGACCGGGTCCGGTGCTCATCGACATCCTGAAAAACGCCACCGCCGAGGAGGCGGAATACAACTCTCTGCCCCAGGCGCTGCACTACAAGTACGGTCGCCTGGCCGCCCTGCTGGGCCGGTCCAGCCACGACATGACGGCTCCCGAGCCGGACAGCGAGGATATCGACACCCTGGTCCAGCTCATCAAGGAGTCGGAGCGGCCCCTTCTCATCTGCGGGGGCGGCGTGGTCCGGGGCCGGGCCCATGAGGAGCTGGCGGTGTTCGCCCAGCGGGCGGACGCTCCCGTGGCCATCACGGTCATGGGCGCCGGCGGCTTCAACGGACGCAACCCTCTGACCACCGGCATGATCGGCATGCACGGCTCCCAGGCCAGCAACATGGCCGTGGACAGCTGTGACCTGCTCATCGCCCTGGGCTGCCGGTTCTCCGACCGGGTGGCCCTGGACCCCAAGACCTTCGCCAGCCAGGCGGTCATCGTCCAGGTGGACATCGACCGGTCCGAGATCAACAAAAACGTTCAGACCCGCCACCACATCGTGGGGGATGTGAAGCGGGTGCTCCAGCTGCTCAACGAGCGGGTGGAGCAGAAGGACAACACCGACTGGAAAAACTACGTCTTCTCCTTCCCCACCGAGACCGAGTATTCCCTGGCCGGGGACGCCCTGACCCCCAAGCAGATCTCCGACGCCGTGGCCCGCATCGCCCCCTGGGACACCATCGTGGCCACCGACGTGGGCCAGCACCAGATGTGGGTCACCCAGCACTTCCACTACGACTACCCCGGGCAGCTGCTCACCTCCGGCGGCTTCGGCTCCATGGGCTTCGGCCTGGGGGCCGCCATCGGCGCCAAGGTCAGCCACCCGGACAAGACGGTGCTGCACATCACCGGCGACGGCAGCTTCCGCATGAACTGCAACGAGCTGGCCACCGTGGCCTACTACAACATCCCCATCGTCACCATCATCTTCAACAACCGCACCCTTGGCATGGTCCGTCAGTGGCAGACCCTGATCTACGACCAGCGCTACAGCGAGACGGACATCGCCGTGGAGCCGGATTTCGTGAAGCTGGCGGAGGCATACGGCCTGAGCGGCAAGCGGGTCAACAACGCCGCGGACTTCGAGGACACCCTGAAGGAGGCCCTCTCCTGCGGTCACGGCTACGTCATCGACGCGGTCATCGACATCGACGAGAAGGTCCGCCCCATGGTCAACGGCGGCGACCGGATCACCCAGTTCCTGTTGAATTAAGGAGGGCGGCGCTATGAGAAAGATCCGATATACCCTTGCCGTCCTGGTGGACAACGAGGCCGGCGTGCTGAGCCAGGTCTCCCGCCTGTTCTCCCGGAAGGGCTACAACATCGAGTCCCTGGCCGTGGGCACCACTGACAATCCCGCCGTGAGCCGTATCACCATCGAGGTCATGGCCGAAGGGGATGCCCAGGTGCTGCTGCTTTCAAACCAGCTCCGGAAGCTCTTTCCCGTCCACTCGGTGAAGCTGCTGGACTCCGGCCACTCCATCCGCCGGGAGCTGGTGCTCATCAAGGTCAAGGCCGACACCAGCGAGGCCAGAAACGAGATCATCCAGGTGGCCAATGTGTTCCGGGCCAGCATCATCGACGTGGCCCCCTCCTCCCTCACCATCGCCGTCATCGGCCAGGAGGAAAAGACCGAGGCCATCCAGAACCTGATCGAGAAGCACGGCATCCTGGAGCTGGTCCGCACCGGCGTGGTGGCCCTGGAGCGGGGCGCCTTCACCATCGACGAGGACACCAAGGTCAAGGGCGAGTTCAACTACGGCAAAAACGTGCTGTAACTGCGCCAAAGGCGCCCTCCTCTTAGGCTCCCTTGTGCAAAGGGGTCTGTCACGGCAAAGCCGCACCGCTCAAGGCTCCCTTGTGCAAAGGGAGCTGTCGAGCGAAGCGAGACTGAGGGATTGTTACCATTTCCAAGACTGGTAACGACCCCACCACCGCGCTTCGCGCGGCCCCCTCCCCCCTTACACAGGGGAGGCTGCAAAGAAAAAACTATTTTATTTAAAGGAGTTACTACCATGGCAAAGATGTATTATGAACAGGACTGCGACCTCAACGTACTGAACGGCAAGAAGATCGCCATCATCGGCTACGGCTCCCAGGGCCACGCCCATGCCCAGAACCTGCGGGACTCCGGCTGCGACGTGATCGTGGGCCTTCGCAAGGGCAAGAGCTGGGACAAGGCCACCCAGGACGGCTTCACCGTGCTGACCGTGCCCGAGGCCGTGAAGGCCGCCGACATCGTGGTGATGCTGGTCAACGACGAACGGGCCGCCGCCATCTATCAGGAGTCCGTGGCCGCCAACCTCACCGCCGGCAAGGCCCTGGCCTTCGCCCACGGCTTCAACATCCGCTACCAGCAGATCGTGCCCCCCGCGGACGTGGACGTGTTCATGGCGGCCCCCAAGGGCCCCGGCCATACCGTCCGCTCCCAGTATGTGGCCGGCAAGGGCGTGCCCTGCCTGGTGGCCGTGGAGCAGAACGCCTCTGGCCGGGCTCTGGAAATCGCCCTGGCCTACATCGCCGGCATCGGCGGCGCCCGGGCCGGCATCATGGAGACCACCATGCACGACGAGACCGAGACGGACCTGTTCGGCGAGCAGACCGTTCTCTGCGGCGGCGTGGTGGACCTGATGCAGTGCGGCTTCGAGGTCCTGTGCGAGGCGGGCTATGCCCCCGAGAACGCCTATTTCGAGTGCATCCATGAGATGAAGCTCATCATCGACCTGATCAATAAGGGCGGCATCGCGGCCATGAACTACTCCATCTCCGACACCGCCGAGTTCGGCGAGTACATCTCCGGTCCCCGGGTACTGCCCCACGACCAGATCAAGGCCAACATGCGCGCCGTGCTGGCCGACATCCAGGACGGCTCCTTTGCCGGCCGCTGGATCGCCGAGAACAAGAATGGCCGCACCTTCTTCAACTCCAAGCGGGCCCTGCTGGCCAAGCACCCCATGGAGGTCGTGGGCAAGCAGCTTCGGGACAACATGCTCTGGAAGGACAGCGCCGACGGCGACAAGGGCCTGGATTCTGCGTCCAACTAAGACCGATTCGTTTGGAAGGCGCGCTCAGCGCCTTCCAAACGAGAAGGATGCGGCCTGCGGAGGCGAACTCTCCGAGGCAAACTGAGGAGGAATGATGCATGCGCTCTGAGCAAGTCAAAACGGGGGTGGAGCGGACGCCCAACCGCAGTCTGCTCTATGCCCTGGGCTATACAGACGAGGAGCTGAACCGCCCCCTGGTTGGGGTGGTCAGCTCCTACAATGAGGTCGTCCCCGGCCACATGAACATCGACAAGATCGCCGAGGCCGTTAAGGCCGGCGTCCGGGCCGCGGGCGGCACCCCTATCATGTTCCCCGCCATCGCCGTGTGCGACGGCATCGCCATGGGCCACATCGGCATGAAGTACTCCCTGGTGACCCGGGACCTGATCGCGGACTCCACCGAGGCCATGGTCCTGGCCCACCAGTTCGACGGCCTGGTGATGATCCCCAACTGTGACAAGAACGTGCCCGGCCTTCTCATGGCTGCGGCCCGGCTGAACATCCCCACCATCTTCGTCTCCGGCGGCCCCATGCTGGCGGGGCATCTCTCCGATGGCCGGCGCACCTGCCTCTCCCACATGTTCGAGGCCGTGGGCGCCTACCACGCCGGGAAGCTGGACGAGGCGGGGGTGGCCGAGTACACGGAAAATGCCTGCCCCACCTGCGGCAGCTGCTCGGGCATGTATACCGCCAACTCCATGAACTGCCTGACCGAGGCCATCGGCATGGCCCTTCGGGGCAACGGCACCATCCCCGCGGTGTACTCCGCCCGGCTGCGTCTGGCCAAGCACACCGGCATGAAGATCATGGAGCTCATCGAGAAGGACCTGAAGCCCCGGGACATCATGACCCCCGCCGCCTTCCACAACGCCGAGACCGTGGACATGGCCCTGGGCTGCTCCACCAACACCATGCTGCACCTGCCCGCCATCGCCCACGAGGCCGGGGTGGACATCGACCTGCACATGGTCAACGACATCAGCTCCAAGACCCCCAACCTGTGCCACCTGGCCCCCGCCGGGGACACCTTCATGGAGGACCTGGACCAGGCCGGCGGCGTGTGGGCCGTCATGCATGAGCTGACCAAGGCGGGGCTCCTGGACACCTCCTGCCTCACCGTCACCGGAAAGACTGTGGGCGAGAACCTCCAGGGCGTCACGAACCGTGACACCGCCCTCATCCGCCCCCTGGAGGACCCCTACTCCCCCACCGGCGGCATCGCGGTGCTCTACGGCAACCTGGCCCCGGACGGCTGCGTGGTGAAGCAGAGCGCCGTGGCCCCGGAGATGATGGTCCACACCGGACCCGCCCGGGTGTTCGATTCGGAGGACGAGGCCATCGCCGTCATCTACGCCGGGGGCATCCACCCCGGGGACGTGGTGGTCATCCGCTATGAGGGCCCCAAGGGCGGCCCCGGCATGCGGGAGATGCTCAACCCCACCTCCGCCATCGCCGGCATGGGTCTGGGGGAGAGCGTGGCGCTCATCACCGACGGGCGTTTTTCCGGGGCCACCCGGGGCGCGTCCATCGGCCATGTGAGCCCGGAGGCCGCCTCCGGCGGTCTGATCGGCCTGGTGGAGGAGGGCGACACCATCTCCATCGACATCCCCGCTCACAGCATCACCCTGAACGTGCCCGAGGATGTGCTGGCCGCCCGGAAGGCCGCCTGGGTCTGCCCGGAGCCCAAGATCAAGACCGGATATCTGGCCCGGTATGCCAAGCTGGTCTCCTCCGCCGACAAGGGCGCCATCCTGCAGTGACCATGCCGGGCGTACGAGAACTTTTGGACCGGCTGGTCCTGTACCGGCCCGGCCCGGACAGTCTGCTGTCCGCCCTCGCCCCCGCGCTGGACGGGGCGGCCCCCGCCGCCCCCGCCCTGGGAGCTCTGTTGTCCGAGGCCGCCCAGAGCGGCTGGGAGGGCGACCTGTGGCACTGTGCCCTGGCCCAGGCCCTGGCAGAAAACGAGAACCCCTTCTCCCTGGACAGCGAGCGCCGCACGGCCCGGCATGACAGCCTGTGGCAGGTGGCTCTGGAGGACATGGAGGTCTTTCGGGCCCTGTTCGCGCTGGACCTTCCTGACCGCTTCAAGGCGGCAAAATACTTCTCCCACGAGGCCCCCAACGCCCCCCGGAGGGAGGCCGGCGACCGCGTCCAGGCCCTGGCCCGGGAATTGGCCCGGACCGCGGACCCGGAGCTCATGCTGGGGACGCTCACCCGGTTCTATAAAGTCCACGGTGTGGGGCTGCTGGGTCTGGGAGAGCTGTTCCGGATCCGGGAGGAAGACGGCCATGCCGTTCTGTTCCCTGTGGAGGGCCGGCGGGATGTGCGCCTGGCAGGTCTGGTGGGCTACGAAGACCAGAAGAAGAAGCTCCTGGAGAACACCCTGGCCTTCCTCGCCGGCCACCGGGCCAACAACGCGCTCCTCTACGGCGACGCCGGCACAGGCAAATCCACCAGCGTCCAGGCCCTGGCCAACGAGTATGCCCCCCAGGGGCTGCGGCTCATCGAGCTTTACAAGCACCAGTTCTCCCTCATCCCCGACCTTCTGGGCCGCATCAAGGGCCGGAACTACCGCTTCATCCTCCTGCTGGATGACCTGTCCTTCGAGGAGAACGAGGTGGAGTACAAGCATCTGAAGGCGGTCATGGAGGGCGGCGGCGAGGCCGCGCCGGAAAATGTGCTCATCTACGCCACCAGCAACCGGCGGCATCTCATCAAGGAGACCTGGTCCGACCGGAACGACATGCAGCACGACGGGGACATCCACCGCTCCGACACCATGGAGGAAAAGCTGTCCCTGGCCGGGCGCTTTGGACTGCAGATATACTATCCCAACCCCACCTTTGAGGAATACCACACCATCGTCCGGACCCTGGCCCGGCAGACACAGACCCTGGACAGCATGACCGACGAGGAGCTCCGGGCCGCCGCCGCGGCCTGGCAGGTCCGCCGGGGCAGCCGCTCCGGCCGCACGGCCCAGCAGTTCGTCCAAAGCCTTCTGTGCCGCGCCCCGGAAGAAAGAGAGACGTGATGAACATGCTCACACTGGACAAGATCTATCAGGCGGCCTTCACCCTGAAAGGCGTGGCCCGCAGGACCGACCTTCTGCACGCGGTCAACCTCCCCGGCGAGGCGGAGATATATCTGAAGAGCGAGAACCTGCAGGTGACCGGCTCCTTCAAGCTCCGGGGCGCCTACAACAAAATATCCTCCCTGACCGAGGAGCAGAAGGCGGCGGGCATCATCGCCTGTTCCGCCGGGAACCACGCCCAGGGCGTGGCCCTGGCCGCCACCCGCATGGGCATCCGCAGCGTGGTCTGCATGCCCGACGGTGCCCCCATCAGCAAGGTGGAGGCCACCAAGCGCCTGGGCGCAGAGGTAGTCCTGGTGAAGGGCGGCTATGACGACGCCCACGCCTATGCCATCGAACTGCAAAAGAAGACCGGTGCCACCTTCATCCACCCCTTCAACGACGAGCTGGTCATCGCCGGTCAGGGCACCATCGGCCTGGAGATACTGGACCAGCTGCCGGACGTGGACGCGGTGATCGTGCCCGTGGGCGGCGGCGGGCTCATCTCCGGCGTGGCCTGCGCCGTGAAGAACCTGAATCCCAACGTGAAGGTCTACGGCGTCCAGGCGGCGGGAGCACCCAGCATGGCCAACAGCCAGCGGGACGGACGGATCGTCACCCTGGACAGCGCCGCCACCTTCGCCGACGGCATCGCCGTGAAGACGCCGGGAGACCTGACCTTTGCCATGACCAGGGCGTATGTGGACGACATCGTCACCGTCTCTGAGGACGAGACCGCCGCGGCCATCCTGGCCCTCATCGAGCAGCAGAAACTCATCGCCGAAGGCGCCGGGGCCGTGAGCGTGGCGGCGGCCATCTTCAACAAGCTGCCCCTGGCGGGAAAGAAGACCGTGTGCATCGTCTCCGGAGGCAACATCGACGTGAACATCCTCTCCCGGGTCATCACCCGGGGCCTGGTCATGGGCGGACGCAACAGCGTGCTGCAGATCGCCCTGGAGGACAAGCCCGGGCAGCTGCTGGGGGTCAGCGAGATCATCTCCCGCTGCGGCGGCAACGTGGTCTCCGTCCACCACGAGCGGTCCGACGCCAACATGGCCATCTCCAGCTGCTTCCTGAAGATCGGCATGGAGACCCGGGACTTCGCCCAGATACAGACCATCAAGGACGAGCTCACCCGGGCGGGCTTCCACATCGTCACCGACCGCATCCAGGAAAACTGAACCGGCAAACCCACAGAAACGGCCTCCCCGCCGCATCCCGGCGGGAGGCCGTCATTTTATCTCTCCGCTTCGTGACCCCCTCTTCCTGGGGCTGTCCCGATTTTACGCAGATTTTACACGCTGCCGGTAGCGGATCTTACACGACTCTGGCATAATCGTATCATAGGAGAGAAGACCGCCCCGGCGCTTGCATCCGGGGCGAAAGGGAAATATAATATTGACCGCGGCTGAAGGGAGGGACCTCGGTGAACATGATCTACTGCCTGGAGGACGACGACGGCGTCCGCAACCTCATCTTATACACCCTGGGCACCGCGGGCTATGAGGCCCGGGGCTTCGCCGAGAGCGGGGCATTCTGGCAGGCCATGGGGGAGCAGACGCCCCAGCTCATCCTGCTGGACATCATGCTCCCCGGAGAGGACGGCATGCAGGTGCTGGAAAAGCTCCGGGCCCGGCCTGCCACCGCCCGGATCCCGGTCATCATGACCACCGCCAAGGGCACGGAGTTCGACAAGGTCACGGGCCTGGACACCGGGGCGGACGACTATCTGGTGAAGCCTTTTGGCATGATGGAGATGATCTCCCGCATCAAGGCCGTCCTGCGCCGGGCGGCGCCGGCGGCGGAGGCAGGCGTGCTGCGCACAGGCGCCCTCACCCTGGACCAGGCACGGCACACCGTCACGGTTTCCGGACAGCGGGTGGCGCTCACCCTGAAGGAATATGAGCTGCTGCGTCTTCTGATGGCCAACCCCGGCCGGGCCTTCGACCGGGAGACCCTGCTGCAAAAGATATGGGACACAGACTACGCCGGTGAGACCAGGACCGTGGACGTGCACATCCGCTCCCTCCGGGCCAAGCTGGGCGCGGCGGGGGACTGCATCGAGACGGTCCGGGGCGTTGGCTACCGCATGGAGGACAGGCCATGACAAGAAAGATCTTCCGCTCCCTGTGTCTGGTGGCGTTCACGGTGTTTTTCGCCTCCGTGACGCTCATCATGGGGGTGCTGTACGGGTACTTCTCCCGCATCCAGCAGACCCAGCTGCGCATGCAGACAGAGCTGGCCGCCCAGGGGGTGGAGAAGAGCGGGATGGCCTACTTCGACGGCCTGGACATCCAGGACTACCGCATCACCTGGATCGCCGCCGACGGAAAGGTCCTGTACGACGACAGCGACGCCCCCACCGCCTCCATGGAGAACCACCTGGCGCGGGAAGAGGTCCAGGAGGCCCTCTCCAAGGGCTTCGGCCAGAGCCACCGCTACTCCGCCACCCTGACAGAGCGGATGCTCTACGCCGCCCAAAAGCTCTCCGACGGCACGGTGCTCCGCCTGGCCATCGCCCAGAGCTCCATCCTGACCATGATGCTGGGGGTGGGGCAGGGCTTCGCGGCGGTGATCCTCATCGCCCTGGTCCTGTCCGTCTTCCTGGCCAAGCAGCTGAGCCGCCGCATCGTGGAGCCCCTGAACGCCCTGGACCTGGACCGGCCCCTGGAAAACGAGGGCTACCAGGAGATACGTCCCCTGCTCAGGCGCCTGGACAGCCAGCAGAAGCTGCTCCGGGACCAGACCGAGATGCGCCGGGAATTCACCGCCAACGTGTCCCATGAGCTGAAAACGCCTCTGCACCTCATCTCCGGCTATGCCGAGCTCATCCAAAACGGCCTGGTGAGAGACGAGGACATCCGGCCCTTCGCCGGGAAGATATACGACGGGGCCCAGCAGATGGTGAAGCTGGTGGAGGACATCATCAGCCTGTCCCACCTGGACGAGGGCGCGCAGGACATGCAGTTTGAGGCCACAGACCTGTACGAAACGGCCGCCGCCGTGGTGACGGCGCTGGAGCCGGAGGCAGAAAAGGCGGGCGTCACCCTCACCCTCACCGGGCAGCCAGCCCCCATGGAGGGCATCCCCGCGCTGCTGCGGAGCATCGTGCTGAACCTGAGCGAGAACGGCGTAAAATACGGCCATCCCGGCGGCAAGGTGGAGGTGGACGTCTCCCCGGAGGCGGACGCCGTCCGGCTCACGGTCCGGGACGACGGCCCCGGCATCCCCCCGGAACAGCAGGAGCAGGTCTTCGAGCGGTTCTACCGGGGCGAGAAGAGCCACAGCAAGTCTGTTCCCGGCACCGGCCTGGGCCTGTCCATCGTCAAGCACGCCGCCCTGGTCCACCGGGCAGCGCTGGACCTCAAAAGCGCCCCCGGCGTCGGCACCGCCGTCACCGTGACCTTCCCCCGGGAGAGATGAAAGACCGGGGGAGACGCTTCACCCAAAAAGCGTCTCCCCCGGTATGTTTTTTGCTGTTTACCCGTTCACGGCACGGATGAGGTCCGGCAGGCAAGTCTCGAACCGGACGCCGTACCAGTGCTCGGCCTTGTCGGGCATGGTGACCTTGATGCACTCCACGGTATAGTCCACCGCGATGCGCAGCGCGTCTTGCAGGGACTTGCCCAGCACCACCGCCCCGGCCAGGGCCGAAGTGAAGATGTCCCCAGTGCCATGGAAGGACGCGTCGATGTTCTCCCGGAAATACTGGAAATACTCCCCGCTCCGGGAATCGTAGGCCACCACGCCCTGGTGGGCCCCGTCGTACACCACCCCGGTCACCGCCGCCACCCGGCAGCCAAAGGCCGCCAGCCGCTGCAGCACCCCGTGGATATACGCCTCGTCATAGCCGGCAGGGACATACTCCTCCCCCAGCATATAGGACGCCTCCGTCAGGTTCGGCACGATCACGTCCGCCATGCCGCACAGCTTGGCCATCTCTTTGGCGTACGCCTCGTCGAAGCCGGCGTAAAGCTTGCCGTTGTCGGCGAACACCGGGTCCACGATCTTCACCATCTCCGGGAACAGCCGGAAGTAATCGGCCACCATGCCGATCATCTCGCTGCTGCCCAGATATCCCGTGCTCACCCCGTCGAAGGTCAGTCCTTCCCGCTTCCAGTGCTCCGCAATGGCGGGCAGGTCGGCGGACAGGTCCCGGAAGGTCCAGCCCGTGAAGCCGCCTGTGTGGGTGGACAGGACGGCGGTGGGGATGGGGCATACCTCCAGGCCCATGGCCGACAGGATGGGATGGGCCACTGTCAGTGAGCACTTGCCAAAGCAGGACAGGTCCTGAATGGTCATGATCCTCTTCTGTTTCATCGCGGACACCTCTCTGTCAAGATTTGATAGCTCCACTATATCACAAACTGGCTCTATGAAAAGAGCCAGTTTTGTGAAAAAATATAATATCAGTTTCCCGCGCATAAGCCGTCCCGCCTCCGGTCGGAGGCGGGACGGCACGCATTACCAGGCATATGGATCGCTCTCGGCCAGGACGCCGGATTTGTTGGCGGCCCGCTGGCGGACCGTCAGCACCGCGCCCGGCGCCGGCGGCTCCTCCTGTTCCGCCGTGACGGTGTTCTCATCCACGAACACCGTGTCCAGCTCATCCCCGTCAACGGCGATGCGGCTCCAGGACGTGAAATTCTCCCCTGTCAGCGTGAGGACGCCGTCCGCCCACGCCGCCTCCCGGAGTTCGATGGGCTCCAGGCCCATCTGCAGGTCCGAGGCGGTATAGGGGTTGGTCCCGCCGTAGCAGTAAAAGTTCCCGTACAGGGTATCGTACTCCAGGAGCTGCAGGCCGGTCTCATAGTCTGGGCTGCCGGCCATCTGCTGGTGGTACCGGGTGATGATGCCGCCGCCGATGCCCGCCTCCTCCAGCACTTTGGCGGAGAGCTGGTAGGCACTCAGATCCATGTCCTCCGGCTCCAGGCCCATGTTGTTCCAAATGACATACTCCGTCTGGAAGATGTCCCCGTTCTCCAACTGGTCGGAGCCGATGTCGAAGTTGGGCAGGTGGTCGCCGTACAGCACCAGCACCGCCGGCTTTCCCCGGGCCTCCAGGGCGTCCCGCAGCTCACCGATGAACGCGTCCGTCTCCTGCAGCTGGCTGAGATAATAGGCCAGGGCGTCCTGATCCTCCTCGTCGTCCGCCCAGGTGATATCCAGTTCCTCGGCCTCTGCGCTGTCCACGCCCCGCTGATACTTGCCGTGGCCCTGGACGGTGATGGCGAAGACGAAATGGGGATCGTCGGAGCTCTGGAGCGCCTTCATGATCTCCCCGGTGAGGATGCTGTCCTTGGCCCAGCCGATGGGGTTGTATTCGATGCCGTTCATGAACTCGATGGAGGTGTATGTATCGAAGCCCAGCTGGGCCAGGACCTTGTTGCGCATATAGAAGGTGCCGGTGTTGTTGTGCACCGCGTGGGCGGTATAGCCCAGCTCCTTCAGGTCCGTGGCCACGGTCTCACAGGCCTCCTCCTGCAGGATGGTCATATAGGGGTACTCCCCCATCCCGAAAAAGTCCAGGCTCATGCCGCTGAGGACCTCGAACTCTGTGTTGGCCGTGCCGGCCCCCACGGAGGGCACCGTGAGAAAGCCGGAGGGGTAGTTCTCCTTCAGCTCCCGGAACACCGGGATGGGGTCCTCGTCACAGGTCACGTCGTCCAGATGGTACACGTCGAAAAACGACTCCAGCTGTACCATGACGATGTCCGGCTTCACAGCCGGCACGGCGCCCTTCTCCAGGCTCTTCACCAGCCGGTCCACATCCGTCTGGGAGTAGAATTCCGGCTCGTCCACGCCCCGGTCGATGGCGCCGGTGCAAAAGCAGTACACAAAGCCGTACTGGTCATAGGCGTCGATGATGTTGGAATAGACCTCCGCCCGCTCATCCCGGCCACTGCCCAGCAACGTGGCGCCGTAGCACCCCCCTGCCAGACAGGCGCTGGCCAGTACGAAGGCCCCCGCCTTCCGATACTCCGGCTGCCGCCGCTCGCTGTGGATGAGCGCAGAGATGACCCAGCCTGCCCCCGCCACCAGCAGCGCGGCGGCCAGCACGATCATCCACGCGTCCACATACACCCCGATGATGCTCACCGCCGAGGGCAGGATGGCCAGATCCACCGCCCCCAGGGGCGTGGAGCGGAAGCAGCGCACCACCGCATTGGCCAGTCCCAGCACCAGCCACAGCAACGCGAAAAACGGCAGCAGAAATCCCCGCCGCTTGAACAGCTGGCTGGCCGCCAGGGTGGTCATGATGATGCCCGCGTTGGCCAAAAACCGCACCGGATGTACACACAGAAATACCAGTCCGTCCCATGGGGAGTGGCGGCCCAGCATCTCCAATATCAGGGCAAGGAGCAGCGCCAGCGCCACGATGAACAGCACCGGCCGGCGGTCATACCACCGGCGGAGCTGTCCCCTCAGACGCTGGAATTTGGATGTCGCTTTCCCGTCCCGCATGAACAGAGGTCACTCTCCCGTGATGTCAGAGCCGAAGTATTTCTCGGAGAGCTCCGACAGCGTCCCGTCCTCCCGCATGGCGGCAATGGCCTCGTTGACCGCCTCCCGGAGGCTGGCTGTCTCCTCTCCCTTGCGCATGGGGATGGCGACCAGATTGGCCTCCTCGGTGTAGGCCACGATCTTCAAAGGCGCATCCGGCTGCTGGTTGAGGTAGTCCAGCACGGACACCTCCGCGTTCAGGGTGGCATCGGCCCGGCCGGACTGGACCATCTGCATGGTCTCCCCCAGGGAGTCCACGCCCTCGCAGGTGGCGCCGTATTGCTCCGCCAGATCCATGTAGGTGCTGCCGATGCTGTTGGAGGTGGTCTTCCCCTCCAGGTCCTCAAAGGACTCGATGTCCTCGTTGTCCTCCCGGACCACCAGGGCTGTGCGGATGTAGGCATAGGGGTCGGAGAAATCGTACTTCTCGCTGCGCTCGTCGGTCACGTCCACGCCGTTGATGACCAGATCATACCGTTTGGAGTCCATGCCGGCGAACAGACCGTCCCACTCGCCCTCCATGAACTTGGCCTCCACGCCCAGGTAGTCGGCGATATACTGCCCCACCTCTACGTCGAAGCCCACCAGCTCGTCGTCCTCGTCGTGGTAGGTCCAGGGAGCCCAGGTCCCCTCCATGGCGATGGTGAGCACGCCCGCTTCCTGCACGGCTGCCAGAAGGTCATCCTCTTCCGCCGCAGCCGCCGGAACGGCGGCCAGTCCCAGGGCCAGGATCAGCGCCAGGGCAAAAGTGATCGTTTTTTTCATCGTATCAGTTTTCCTTTCTTTCCAGAGAGCGGAGGAAGGTCCGGATCCGCTCCACTTTTTGTTCCTCAAAAAAGTCCGCCGTGGGCTCGTCGGCCAGCACCTGGCCGGCGTCCATGAACAGCACCCGGTCCGATACGCTTCGGGCGAAGTGGATCTCATGGGTGACCACCACCATGGTCATGCCGTCCTCGGCCAGCTGCTGGATCACGTCCAGCACCCCGCCGATGAGCTCCGGGTCCAGGGCGGAGGTAGGCTCGTCAAAAAAGATCACATCCGGCTGTCCGGCCACGGCCCGGGCAATGGCCACCCGCTGCTGCTGGCCGCCGGAGAGCTGACTGGGCCAGGCATCCCGCTTGTCGGCAAGCCCCACCCGGGCCAGTGCCTCCATGCCCCGCTCCTCTGCCTCCGCCCTGGGCATCTTCCGGGCCGTGATGAGCCCCTCGGTGACGTTTTGCAGGGCCGTCTTGTTGGAAAAGAGGTTGAAGTTCTGGAACACGAAGGCGGTGTGGCGCCGGTAGGCGGCGATCTCCCTTCGGGAGAGGGACGGCATATCCATCCGCTTCCCCTGGAAGACCATGGTCCCTCCGTCGGCCCGCTCCAGGAAGTTCATACACCGCAGCAGCGTGGTCTTGCCCCCGCCGGAGGGCCCCAGCACCGCCAGCACCTCTCCTTTTTCCAGGGACAGGTCCACTCCCTTAAGTATCGGGCGGCCGTCAAACGTCTTGGAAAGTCCCTGTATCTCAAGCACGGATCACGTTCCCCCCGTTCATGGCGTTCAGCTTCCGCTCCCCCAGCCGCTGCAGCCAGGTGATTACCGTGCAGAACAGCAGGTAGATCAGCGCCACCTCCGCATACAGCGCCAGGTGCTCATAGGTCCGGCCCGCCACCCGCTGGGTCTCCATGAACATCTCCGTCACGGTGATGTTCGCGGCCAGGGAGGTGTCCTTCACCATGCTGATGAGGGAGTTGGACAGGGGCGGGAAGGCCGTGCGGAAGGCCTGGGGCAGCACGATGCGCCGCATGATCTGGCTGTAGCTCATGCCCACGCAGTAGCCCGCCTCCATCTGGCCCCTGGGCACCGCCTCGATGGCCGCCCGGACCGTCTCGGCGCAGTAGGCTCCCTCGTTCAGGGCGAATACCGCCACCGCACTGGGAAACGCCGGCAGGGCAATGCCCAGGTCGGGAAGGCCGAAATACACCAAATACAGCTGGACCAGCAGGGGCGTGCCCCGGATGATCCAGATATAAAACCGCACCAGCTGCTTCAATCCCTTGATGTCCGCGATCTGGACCATGGCGCAGGCCACCGCGATGCCCAGCGCCAGAGAAAAGGAGATCGCCGTCAGCGGGATGGTGACGGCAAGCCCCTGTCCCAGAATGCGGGGAAAGGACGATACCAAAATGTCAACGACGCGCTCGTTCACGCTCTCACCTCTTTATAGTCGTAATATTATAACGCTGCGGCTTTACAAAATCAACCGTCCGGCAAGCTGGGCGGTTTTCACAAAAACACCCGGGAACTGTGCGCCCGGAATGGCATTTTTCCATCGGCGCCGGGCGCGGCTTCCAAGTCATGGCATATATCCAAAAAAGAGCTTTGCAATTTGATGGCGCTGCGGTATAATAGGCCCGGTAAACAGGCTGATAAAGCCTCATCCCAAGCAAACTAGGAGGAAATCATGGTTACAAACGACGCCGCCATCGGACAGCTCAAACATGATGTCGTGCAGGAGGTGTGCCGGCTGGCCTGGGAGGGCAAGCTGGACGAGGAACGGGAGCAGATCCCCTATCGGATGATCCCCGGGCCTCAGGCCACATTCCGCTGCTGCATCTACAAAGAACGGGAGATCATCCGTCAGCGGGTGCGCCTGGCCGAGGGGAAGAGCCCCACAGGTACCCGCTCCAACAACATGGTACAGGTCATCCAGGCCGCCTGCGAGGAGTGTCCCATCGCCTCCTACATCGTCACGGACAACTGCCGCCGGTGCATGGGCCATGCCTGCCAGAACTCCTGTAACTTCGGCGCCATCAGCATCGGCCCCAACCGGGCATACATAGACCCCAACAAGTGCCGGGAGTGCGGCAAGTGCGCCCAGGCATGCCCTTACAACGCCATCGCCCACCTGGAGCGCCCCTGCAAGAAGGTCTGCCCCGCCGACGCCATCACCTACGACCAGTACGGCATCTGCAAGATCGACGAGGACAAGTGCATCCGCTGCGGCATCTGCATCCACAACTGTCCCTTCGGCGCCATCGGCACCAAGGCGTCCGTGGTGGACGTCATCCGCGACATCAAGGCCGGCAAACGGGTGGTCGCCATGCTGGCGCCCGCCACCGAGGGCCAGTTCGGCCCTGACATCACCATGCAGAGTTGGCGTACCGCCCTGAAAAAGGCCGGCTTCGCCGACATGGTGGAGGTCGGCCTGGGCGGCGACATGACCGCCGCCGCCGAGGCGGAGGAGTGGGCCCAGGCCTACAAGGAGGGCAGGAAGATGACCACCTCCTGCTGCCCCGCCTTTGTGAACCTCATCAAGCTGCACTATCCGACGCTGGCCGAGAACATGTCCTCCACCGTGAGCCCCATGTGCGGTGTGAGCCGGTACCTGAAGCAGCAGGACCCGTCCACCGTCACGGTGTTCGTGGGTCCCTGCATCGCCAAGAAGAGCGAGATCAATCTCCACGGCATCGAGAACAACGCGGACTATGTGCTGACCTACGGGGAGATACGCTCGCTCATGTACGGCAAGGGCATCGAGCTGGAGCCGGAGCCCGTCGGAGAGCAGCAGAGCTCTGTGTTCGGCAAGCGGTTCGGAAACGGCGGAGGCGTGGCGGCGGCGGTGCTGCAGTGCTTCCGGGAGATGGGCGAGGACATAAGCCCCGAGGTGATGAAATGCAACGGCGCGGCGGAGTGCAAAAAGGCGCTGCTTTTGATGAAGGCCGGAAAGCTGCCGGCAGACTTCATCGAGGGCATGGTCTGCGAGGGCGGCTGCGTGGGCGGCCCCAGCAAGAACATGACCGTCGCCGAGGCCAGAAAATTCCGGGACGACATGATCGGCAAGGCCGATGGCCGGGGCGTGCTGGAGAACCTGAAAATGCTGGGCGCCGACCAGGTGCCCATGCACCGGATCAGCACCTGAGCCCCGTCCGCTCCCGCCGGTCCTGTGTGCCCGCGGGGGCGCGGACCGCATAGTATCTAGGGGCGCGCCGTGCTATTGACATTCCCCGGATATGTGCTACAATGCATTCCCATATCAAATAAAATCTCACCCTGGAAGGAGGTGCGTACAGCTTTATGATCGCGAACTGGCTGGACCTGGAGTTCATGAGCGAGTACGCACCGCTGTATGTGGAGGCGGCGGGCCTGACGGTCCGCATTGCCTTTTTCGGCATCGTGTTCTCCCTGTTGCTGGGCTTTGTCTGCGCCGCGGTGCAGTATTATCATATCCCCGTGGCCCGAAAGGCCGTGGCGGTGTATATCGAGCTGAGCCGCAACACGCCGCTGCTGGTACAGCTGTTCTTCCTCTACTTCGGTCTTCCCAAGCTGGGTGTGGTGCTGAGCTCGGAGGCCTGCGCGGTGATCGGGCTGACGTTTTTGGGCGGCAGCTACATGGCGGAGGCGTTCCGCAGCGGTCTGGAGTCGGTAGAGCGCAGTCAGATCGAGTCCGCGGCCAGTCTGGGCTTCTCCCGGTGGCTGACCATGAAGGAGGTCGTGTTTCCCCAGGCCATGGCCATGTCCGTGCCGGGACTGTGCGCCAACGTGATCTTCCTCATCAAGGAGACCTCTGTGGTGAGCATGATCGCCCTGGCAGACCTGATGTATGTGGCCAAGGACCTGATCGGCCTGTACTACGAGACGGACGAGGCCCTCATCATGCTGGTGATCGCCTATCTGGTCATATTGCTGCCCATATCCATCCTGGCGGCGCTTCTGGAGAGGAGGCTGCGGTATGCAGGATTTGGGCATTAACGTCCTGTTCAAGGGCATCAACTTCTGGCGTCTGCTGGGGGGCCTGTGGGTGACGATCCGCCTGAGCCTCATCTCCGTGGCCCTCAGCATCGTGCTGGGCATCGCCTTCGGCATGTTCATGACCTGGAAAAATCCGGCGGCCAGGGTGGTGAGCCGGGTGTATCTGGACACGGTGCGCATCATGCCCCAGCTGGTGCTGCTGTTCATCGTCTATTTCGGCTTCACCCGGGCCTTCGGGTGGAACCTGTCCCCGGAGCTCAGCGCCGTGATCGTGTTCACCTTCTGGGGCACGGCGGAGATGGGTGACCTGGTCCGGGGCGCGCTGGTGAGCATCCCCCGGCACCAGTACGACAGCGCCGCCGCCCTGGGCATGACGAAGATGCAGACGTTCCTCTACGTCATCGTCCCCCAGACCCTCCGCCGGCTCGTCCCGCTGGCCATCAACCTGACCACCCGGATGATCAAGACCACCAGCCTGGTGGTAGTCATCGGCATGACGGAGGTGCTGAAGGTGGGCAAACAGATCATCGACGCCAACCGGTTCGACTATCCCACCGCCGCCCTTTGGATCTACGGCGTGATATTCTTCCTGTACTTCTTCGCCTGCTGGCCCATTTCCCTGGCAGCCAGGAAGCTGGAACAGCGATGGAGGTGATCATCCCAAATGAATGACGTCATTCAGCTGCAGGTGTCCGGGCTGGTAAAGCGCTTCGGCGGCGAGACCGTCTTCGACGGCATCGACCTGGACGTACACAAGGGCGAGGTGGTCGTGGTACTGGGCCCCTCCGGCTGCGGCAAGAGCACCCTGCTGCGGTGCATGAACGGCCTGGAGACCCCGGACGCGGGGCAGGTCCTGCTGGACGGGGAGCCCATCTCCTCCACCGGGAAGAACATCACCCTCCAGCGGCAGAAGATCGGCATGGTCTTCCAGAGCTACGACCTGTTCCCCCACAAGAACATCCTGGACAATGTGATGCTGGCCCCCCTCAAGGTCCAGCACCGGCCAAAGGACCAGGTCAGGGACGAGGCGGAGCAGCTTTTGAAGCGGGTGGGCCTGTGGGAGAAGCGGGACGCCTTCCCCCGGCAGCTCTCCGGCGGCCAGAAGCAGCGGGTGGCCATCGTCCGGGCCCTCTGCATGAAGCCGGAGGTCATGCTCTTTGACGAGGTGACCGCCGCCCTGGACCCGGAGATGGTCCGGGAGGTGCTGGACGTGATGGTGGAGCTGGCCGAGCAGGGCATGACCATGGTGATCGTCACCCATGAGATGCAGTTCGCCCGGGCCATCGCCGACCGTATCATCTTCCTGGAGGGAGGCCGGATCGTGGAGCAGGCGCCGCCCGAGCAGTTTTTCACCGCTCCCCAGACCCAGCGGGCCCGGGATTTCCTGCGCACCTTCACCTTTGAAAAACACCGCGGGGCCGATCCAGGGCACGTCGTGTAAAAAAATCTCTCCCCAGGGGTTGACAAGCGGAAATAACGTGCTACAATACGAAACATAGTAAACCCACCGGTTTGGTGGGAAAATAAATAGGAGAAAGGAAATCCCATCATGAAGAAGCTCATCTCTCTCGTCCTGGCCGCCGCGCTGGTGCTGGCCCTGGGCGTCACCGCCTTTGCCGACGACGGCGCCACCTACCGCACTGTGGAGGAGATACAGGACTCCGGCAAAGTGGTCATCGGCGTGTTCAGCGACAAGGCGCCCTTTGGCTATGTGGACGAGAACGGCGAATATCAGGGCTATGACGTGTATTTCGCCCAGCGCATCGCGGAAGACCTTGGCGTGGAGGTGGAATATGTGTCCACCGACCCGGCCAGCCGGGTGGAAAATGTGGCCACCGGCAAGGTCGATATCATCCTGGCCAACTTCACCGTCACCGAGGAGCGGGCGGAGCAGGTGGATTTCGCCCTGCCCTACATGCAGGTGATGCTGGGAGTGGTGTCCCCGGAGAACGCGCTCATCACCGACGTGGACCAGCTGGACGGCAAAGACCTGATCGTGGTGAAGGGCACCACCGCCGAGACCTATTTTGAGAAGAACTACCCCGACGTCAACCTGGTCAAGTATGACGAGTACGCCGACGCCTACAACGCCCTGCTGGACGGCCGGGGCGACGCCTTCTCCACCGACAACACCGAAGTGCTGGCCTGGGCGCTGATGAATCCCGGCTTCGAGGTGGGCATCGACGCGCTGGGCAACGCGGACACCATCGCTCCCGCGGTGCAGAAGGGCAACGAGTCTCTGCTCAACTGGCTCAACGAGGAGATCGAGACCCTGGGCGAGGAGGAGTTCTTCCACGCCGATTATGAGCAGACGCTGGCCCCCGTTTACGGCGAGGCGGCCGATCCGGACGCGCTGGTCGTGGAGGGCGGCGTGGTCGAATAACGAAGGTCATAGCGCAGCACGCCGGTGGGCCCGCAAGGCCCACCGGCGCTTTTGTCATCCCATCATGGGGGATATGGCTGTCGAAAACAGAGAAAGAGCGCCCGAGGGAGACACTTCGCAAAGAAGTTGTCTCCCCCGGCTTTTGTAATCAGCCAGAATGATTGGATTGTAGGGTAATTCAAATCATTATGGAGGATTACACAGTGGCAAATTTCATTGAGGAATTCTATTACGGGAACATAGACCCACAGACCATGGGTAAATATGAACGCCAGATCCAAAAAGTGATGAAGCTTCTGGCGGCCGATGAAGAACAGCTCACAGAGCATCTGCAGGGCCAGGATAAGACGATGTTTTTGGAATACGTTGACGCCTGGGGTGTGGTGATGGGCTCCTGTACTGCGGACAACTTCATAAACGGCTTCCGCCTGGGCGCAAAGTTTGCTTATGACACATTTGTGGGTGCAGACGATCTGGTGACCGGTTCCGGGAAAGGGGCGTAAGCACATGAAGACGTATGCAGAACAAGGCGGAACATATCACGAAGAGAATGGCTATCTTATTCCCGACCTGGTCCTCCCGCCCCAGAAAACACGACCCATCGGCAAATGGGGACGCGCGCGGATGGAATTTCTCCAGCACCACAGGCGGGGGACATACACGCATTTGCTTGTGAACTGCCAGTTGAACGGGCACCTGGCGGACGTGAATGAACAAGCAGAAGCCCTTTTCTTTCAGCTGGTAGAGCAGATGAAAGAGGCGGAGGGCGTCACCGAAGAATTGAAGGCCGCAGACCAAATGCGCTGGGTAGGCCTAATGAACAACATCGCCGCCTGCGCGCGGGAGATCGTATATAACGAAGTAGTCTACAGATAAGGATTATTTAGAGAGCCAGCAGAACGCTTGCTGGCTCTCGCTCTTTTCAGCGTTTAATCTTTAGTTGAGATTATTACCATATCATGTTATACTGTAGAAAATTCAACGATTGCTGAATTACATTCAGTTTTTCCTTCATTTTGTAACACGATGAGGTGGAAGTGAAGAAATGTCTGTTAGTTATAAAAAGCTGTGGAAGCTCTTGATCGACCGTGACATGAAAAAGAAAGATTTATGCGCTGCTGCGGGGATAAGCCACGCATCCATGGCAAAGCTGGGCAAAAACGAAAATGTCACCACAGATGTTCTTGTGAAGATATGCACCGCCCTGCAATGTGACATAAGCGACATCATGGAAATGATCAGCATAACGGAGTGAGGTGGGTACGGTGACTGAAACGACAATCACGAAGCCCACAGTCACACAAGCAAAGCCAATCCTAAAGTGGGCAGGCGGGAAAACGCAGCTTCTGGATAGTCTCTTGCCGAAGGTCCCTGCGTCATACGGCAAGTACATAGAACCGTTTTTGGGCGGCGGCGCAATGTTTTTTGCGTTGCAGCCTGAACATGCTGTTATTGCGGATAGCAATCCTGAACTGATTAATGTATATCGTCAAGTTGCAAATCACGTTGATGAAGTAATAGATTATCTGTGCAAATATGAAAACTCGGAAGAGGAATTCTACGCTGTAAGAAATCAAAACTGGAACGCGCTCCCCCCTGCCGAGGCTGCTGCGCGGACACTTTTCCTGAATCACACATGCTTCAACGGATTATATCGCGTGAACAAGCAAGGGCAATTCAACGTCCCTTACGGAAGGTATAAAAATCCGAAGGTCTGCGACGCTGAGGGGCTTTATGCGGCCTCCAGCGCGTTAAAAAAGGCGGAAATCCTTTGCGGTGATTACTTCCTGGTGCTGGAGCATTACGCACAGCCCGGAGATTTCGTTTTTCTCGATCCACCATATCTTCCTGTTTCTGCGTATTCTGATTTCAAACGATACACGAAAGAGCAGTTCTATGAGGGAGATCACATCGAACTGGCAAAATGCGTGATGCGTCTGCATGAACGCGGCTGTCACGTCTTGCTGACAAATTCAAATCATCCGTTGGTTTATGAGCTGTACGCGCCATTTGCCATTGATGTTGTGCAGACAAAACGTCATATCTCCTGTAATGGCAACTCCAGGCGGGGTGAAGATGTGATTGTTACTATCCCGCCTAATACAAAAATGCCCCTGAAAGTCCTTCCCAAACCTCTTTCGGAACAGGTCTCAGCTTACCCTCCGACTCGTTTTATGGGGTCCAAAAGCAAACTTCTCTCCAACATCTGGGCTGTTGCGTCTCAATTCAAGGCAGAAACAGTTGTTGATCTGTTCTCTGGTTCAGGTATAGTCGGTTATATGTTCAAAGCCCAGGGGAAAGCTGTTGTGAGCAATGACTACATGGCGATGTCGGCGGTGTTCTCCAAAGCCATGATCGAAAACAACTCCGTCACTCTTCCGCTGGAAGAAGCAAAAGAGCTACTTGTTTCCAAGAAAGAATCGGACCACTTTGTCGCAACTACTTTCCAGGGATTGTATTATACTGATGAAGAGAACGATCTAATTGATACGTTGCGCACAAATATCGCGGCCATCCGCGATCAGTACAAACGCGCCATTGCCATGACTGCACTGATTCGGGCTTGCACAAAAAAGAGGCCAAGGGGTATCTTTACATATGTTGGGCATCGATACGATGATGGCCGCAGCGATCTTCAGAAGTCTCTTTCCCAGCAGTTTCTGGAAGCTGTTGAAGCCGTCAACAAAGCCGTGTTTGACAACGGAAAGATAAACTTCTCTAAACAATGCGACGCGATGGATCTTAAGGTCGATAGCCCGGATATGGTTTATATCGACCCGCCGTACTACTCGCCCCTTTCTGACAATGAGTATGTTCGCAGATACCATTTTGTCGAGGGCCTTGCCCGCGATTGGAAGGGCGTAGAGATTCAGGAACACACACAGACAAAGAAATTCAAGTCTTACCCCACTCCGTTTTCTACACGAATGGGCGCGGCAGATGCGTTTGATAAGCTGTTCAAAAAGTTTTCAAAGAGTATTTTAATCGTTTCCTACTCCTCCAACAGTTTGCCTACACAGGATGAAATGGTCGCGCTTATGGCAAAGTACAAAGAACACGTCGAGGTTATCCCTGTAGACTATAAATACTCTTTTGGCAACCAGAAAGACGCCAAGACAAACAGAAACTCGGTGCAAGAGTATCTCTTTGTCGGTTATTGAGGGGGTGCTTGGATTGAGTGAGCATGAGAATATAGATATTTGGCTGGTCGGAAATACAGGGCTGCGTAACCCCAACAGAATCCAAGAGGGGTTTGCCGCCTTTGCTGGATCTCCTTTTGTCGGAAATTTGCACGGACGGGATAATGAGCTTGGATTTATGAAATTTTTGGATGATAAGGGTATCATCCAAAACGAAGAGGGAAAAGATCCATCTGGAAGCCATGCCCGGAAGTGGCGGCTGATGTTTTCCAAGAACGGCCTGATCTATCCGCAGGTCAAGCAAAAAGACGGCAATCAGGCTGATCTGGGAGCAATGGATGACATTACGCCCTTTGGTCGGGCATTTCTCCGGGCAGATACATATCCCGCCGTTCAGGAGATGTTTCTTCGCGCTATGAGTGTTGAGCAATTTCCTTTGCCAGATGGGGAACACTTCTTCTCACCGCTGCGTTGGATGCTGGCGATCATGCTGGAGTTGGAAAGACGTACAGGCACCTCTGAGATAAGCAGAATTGAATTTGCTCTCTGGGGCCATACAACCAATCCCAGCTATGATCTTATGTCTGTCGTTGACAGCATTCTGGACTTGCGGGAAAGAAGATCGCGTGCTCCTGCCAAACGCACGTTTGACAAACAAGAAATCGCCAAGCGAGGTGAGAATTACAACAAGAAATCGGATAATTTCCTCGACTACAGCGACATGAACATGCGATACCTCCGCATATCCGGCGTTCTTCAGCGCAAGGGCAGGGGCCTTACCATTGTCCCTTCAAAACATCTGCTTGCGGAGAAACTCGCAAAGCCTGACGCAAGCGTCGGACCGCTGATGGAGCAATTTAAGCTCCTCTGCAGCGGTGCGCCGCTGCCCACTGATGATCTTTCCGTTGCCAAGGCTCTGCTGGAAGATTTGATTCAGCAGATGAAAGATCGGCATATTGTTTTTGATATTTCCGATCTTCCGCTTACCACGCCAACCGAGATAAACATCGCCCGGCAGAGACTTGAAAATATCCTCTCGCAGACGGACGAGATCCGGTATGCAAGTGAACAGTGCAATCAGTGGCAGGAGATTTCCGATTATATGTCCTTGTTGATTAAGGGCGGCGGAAAGCTGGTGTATGACGAGGATAACGCCATAGAAGTCCCAAAGGACGAGACTCCCGCATACCTGGAATGGACGCTTTGGCGGGCGGCGCTGGCAATTGACCACCTGGTCAACAAGCCATATGAGGTTCGCGGCTTCAGGCTGGATTCTGATTTTCTTCCTGTCTCCGCAGCCGGAGGCGGCAAGGGAGACCTTTATTGTGAGTTTGAAGACTTCACCATTCTCACAGAAGTAACCATGTCCACATCTTCAAGGCAGGAAGCTATGGAGGGCGAACCTGTAAGGCGTCATGTATCCGATGCTGTCCTCCGATATGACAAGCCTGTGTATGGTCTGTTCATCGCCATCAGGATTGACACGAACACCGCCGAGACGTTCCGACACGGTGTTTGGTATGCCAAGGACGACGTCAAACAGAACCTTAACATTGTCCCGTTGTCTTTGGAACAGTTTCAAAGGTTCTTTGTGGCAATGTTCAGCGCAGATCGCGCAACACCTGACAGTCTTAAAGAATTGCTGATCTCATGCGGAGAAGGAAAAGCCACGATGGAAGCACCGGCTTGGAAACAATTCATTAATCACTCAATTAACAAAGTAATACAGGATTATTTCGTCATGACATGTTAGGGTTATTGTTCAATTAATCGAACACAAGTTTTATTGTATTGTGAGGAAACCACAGCCTATGTATGACTTGTCAGCAAAGTTTAATACGTTTTACAGGGAACATGTAGTGCTTCCTGGAGACGAACAGAGCAATCTTCGAGATAAGGCAGATTTAAATATAAATAGACTAAAAACTGGGCTGAAAGAGTACAACGCAGAAAACAAAACATCATATTCCGTTATAGAAACATGTGTTCAAGGCAGTGTTGCTATGCATACTGTAGTGCAAAATGATAATAATGATTATGATATTGATGTAGCAGTTGTTTTTGATGCGGACATATTAAAAGACAAAGGCCCGCGAGCAGCGCGAAATATAGTGGCAGATGCCCTTAGAAGAAAGACAACGGAGTTTAACACTGAACCAGAAGTGAAAACTGGTTGCGTTCGGGTCAAATACGCTGACGGCTATCATATTGACTTTGCCGTATATCGGCGTTCAACGGTTAATGGCGCGTACATTTACGAACATGCTGGTGTAGAATGGCAAGAAAGAGATTTAACTGGAATTACAGACTGGTTTAATGAACGGAATAATGAAACAGAAAAGAAACTGCGCCGCGTAGTTCGCCTTTCAAAGATGTTTTGCAAATCTCGCGCGAAATGGAGAATGCCTAGCGGATTAATCCAGACTGTTATTATTGATGAAAAGCTTGTGGACTCGTATCCTCGAAATGACGAGTTGTTTTATTACACTATGAAAAGTGTTGTAGCTAGACTTTCATCTAGTACAGAGGTAGCTGCCCCTGTTGATAATGGGAGGGCATTAGTAACTAGACAGAGCGATACGCAACGAATGATTAATTGGAAAACTAGGTTAGAAAGCAAGCTGGCAGATTTGGATGTTTTATTTGCTTCCGATTGCACTGAACAAGACGCTATTGCTGCGTGGGCAGGTTTTTTTAATCATAGTTATTGGAGCGATCAGATTACCAAAGAAGCTACTACAAAGAGTTTTGTTGTTAAGTCTGCATACAATGATACAGAGGAATTTATTGAGGATCTGTATCCTGTGAATCTGTTATATGACTTAAAGATTTCTTGCACTGTTAGGGGTGATGGATTCCGCGAGAAACCATTGTTTATGTTTTTAACATATTTGAAAACCTTCCTTCCACATCATTTTAAGGTGTTTTGCTCTATACAATCAACTACGACTCCACAGCCGTATGACATTTTGTGGAAAGTACGAAATGTTGGCCCTGCTGCAGAGCGCAGGAACGATATTAGGGGCCAAATATGTAATAGAGGCCCTTCAATAACGGAAAATACTCTTTTTTACGGCAATCACTATATCGAATGCTATATCATCAAGAATGGCATGTGTGTTGCTCGAAGCAGAGTTAATATTCCCATTGGGAGATAATATAGATGCGGTCAAAAATTATAAAATCTATTTGTTTTTCTATTGTACTAATAGTTGAGATCGGCATCATTGTTCTATTCGAGATAAAAAGATGGTCTATAGGAAACAGTATTAGCGGGCTGTTTGCAGGAGTAACACTCCCAGTGGTGTTGAAATCTTTTGTTGATTTGTCTGACAATACAGATTGGAAAACCTCAGAAAGAAAACTCTTGCGAGGGAAAATTATTAACAAGAGCACAATGGTCCGCATTTCGTTTGCATATCTATATCGCATTAAGATTAGTAATAAATACTTTCTTGTGAAGAATGGGAGAGGGACAGGGAAATTTCAACCTGTTGGTGGAGTATATAAGTTCAACGAGGACGAACTACTATTTCTAAAAAACAACTTTCATGTAGTAGATGATGACAGAATTCCGATTGATAACTCATCAAAAATGGATTATCGACTGCAATTACCAGATCGGTATCTTCGGGCATTTGTTAGGCGGTTTAACAGTTCAAAATGTCAAAGAGAACGCATTGAGAATCTTTCCAGAGAACTAGTGGAAGAAGTCATCCGGCCCGCCTGCTTCAAATGGTCAGAAGTTAGATACCGCTATTGTGGCCGTCATATGACTAGCTTAAGATTTGAGGAACATTTCCGGTGCTATGAACTTTTGCTGGCTGATATAGTTGAATTAGATCTCACCGACTCACAAAAAAGGGACTTAGAAGAATTGGCTGAAAAGGAGAAGGATAAGTATATTTTTGCAACTGCTGATGACATCAAGTCATTAGGTGTTATTGGTGGAACAAATACCCTTATGGAATCAATTGGAGACCATACTGTTAATATTCTTCAAGAAAGCGAACAGAATTTGATGAAGGTAAAAAGAATTGACAACATATTCTCAGTAAAACTAGTTTAACTATTTTAGAACTCCCGTCCTCTGTTCCGACAGACTTCGACACGGCCTGTGTGCTAAGGTGGGCATACCCACATGGCGCACAATCGAAGATGGCAGACACAGAGACCAACGCCGTTTTATATCACTGCGAATCCTGAAGCGACAAACCGCTTCTTTCGCGTTGGTATAGGGCGGCGATTTGCTTTCTCTCCCCCATGACACTGAGAACGTGCGTCCACGGGTTTAGCGAGCATCGGATTGTGGCACGCCACGATCCATAACCCAGGGGGCAAGCCCCCTGAATACCCCCGCCTGGAGGCCGCTATGACTGACACAGAGTACATACGTCTGTCCCTATCACTGACCGAAAAAGAAAAGGCCGACCTGGATCGGTACGCCAAGTGCTGCGGTCTGTCCCGCAACGAATTCATCCGCCAACTGATCCTGGGCAAAACGCCGCGCCCAAAGCAGCCGGAAGAGTTCTGGGCTTTCATGGATGTTCTGTATGACATCCACAACAAGCTCCGGGAAAACGGCAAGGATGATCCAGACATCTTAGATCTGTGCAGGAAGATAGAGCGGTTGGTTCTTGTGCTGCAGGAGAATATATAATGGCGGTCACGAGTTTATGGCATATAAAAGGAAGCCTCAAAGATTTTGTGGAATATGTAGAGAACCCGGAAAAGACAGCTCCCACAGCAAAAGAACTACGAGATTTCTTTGACGTGTTTTCCTATGTACAGCGCCCGGAGGCCACGCGGGACGGAGAGTATGTGACCGCCATAAACTGTCTGCGGGAAACGGCCTTGCAGCAGATGATACTCACCAAGAAACAGTATGGAAAAGAGGATAAATATATCGCTTGGCATGGGTATCAGAGTTTCAGGCCAAACGAGGTCACGCCGGAGATATGTCATAAAATCGGCATAGAGACAGCCAAGGAAATGTGGGGCGACAGGTTTCAAATCATCGTTACCACACATCTGGACAAAGACCATTTACACAATCATTTTTGTTTTAACTCCGTATCCTTTCGGGACGGAAAGAAATATAACTATTCCAAATCCGAGCGCCAGCGGTTCATGGATATATCTGACCGTATTTGCCGGGAACATGGCTTGTCTATCATAGAAAAGGCTCATAAAGCTCCCTCGCGTCCTGTCTGGCTGGATGAGAAAAGCGGCAAGCCGACGCGCTATAATATTTACCGCGAGGATGTACGCGACGCCATCAATGGCAGCCGGACGCCGGAATATATGGAACGGTATTTAAATCGCCGGGGATATATCACGGATTTTACCGGTGAGCATTGGAAGATACGTCTGCCCCAATATGAACACTTTACCCGACTGGATACGCTGGACGAGCATTGGACGCCGCAGGAAATACGGCGTACCATGGGCAGGGGTGCTTACTACGGAAACCGGCGCCCTATGGTATTTGTGCCGCAGAATATACCGGAAGAGTATCGAACCCCCTATAAGCCAAAGGAAAAGAAGAGCAATTTCTATCGTCTGTATATGCACTACTGTTATCTTCTTGGCATCCTCCCGGACAAGAAAGTACCACAGACGGTCAGTCCCTATTTGAAAGCCGATATACGAAAGATGGAGCAGATCTCGGACGAGGCCAGATATATGGCGAAGTATAACATCCATACGTTGGAAGAGTTATATGCCGACCGGGAAAACCTGCAAGGTCAGCTTTCCGAACTGATCGCGGCCAGAACGAGACTACAGAATATAATCAGGCGGGCGCCAGCAGAACAAAAGGAGTCCCTGCGAAAAGAGAAGGCCAACATCACCGCGCAGATCACGGATATAAGAAAGCGTCTGAAATGGAACGAGGGCATTGAGACCCGTTCTGTGAAAATGCAGAAAGACATCGACCTTTTCTACGCCAACGAGGACCGCGCGAGAGAAGCCGCCAAACAAAAGCAAAGGGCAGGACGTGAACGATGAGCCAGAAAGCATATTATGAGTTTGACGAGCACCTCATGGATGCGTTAGATCAGACGCTCGGCTATACCTCGGAAAACATCCACCAAAGGATCGACGCCCGGCTCGCCTGGCTTGCGGCCATGCCGGACGAAGAGCGCGCCGCTTATCTGCGCCGGACGATGTACCCCATGCCTCTGGACTTCACAGAAAAGATAGACGGCACGACCTACGCTGTCAATGCCGTCTTCAATGATCGGTCGGATGTGACTATCCAGGAAAAAACAGAACGATTTATTGCCAATCAGCAGAAAGAATAGCGATTTAAAGCGTTGAAGTTTTCTCGCGAGTGTGGTATGATATGACCATCCTGCAATTCATATCATCCTCGGCTGGGAAAGGAGTTCAATGAAGAGACAGCCAGAGAAGATCACGGCCCTGTACTGCCGTCTGTCCCGCGACGATGAGCAGGAAGGGCTGTCAGGAAGCATCAAAAATCAGCAGTCCATTCTGGAGAAGTATGCCAAAGAGAACGGTTTTCGCAACACCCGTGTGTTCATAGACGACGGTTGGTCTGGCGTCACCTTCGCAAGACCGGCGTTTACGGAGATCATGGAGTTGGGCGAGCAGGGGAAGATCGGAACGCTCATTGTCAAGGACCACTCCCGTCTTGGCCGGAACCGCCTTGTCGTGGGACAGCTTTTGGAGGAGGAGTTTGACCGCCTGGGGATACGCTACATCGCCATCATGGACAACATTGACACCGCCAAGGGCATCAGCGATCTTGTCCCCATGCAGGACCTGTTCAACGAATGGCACGCGAAGAATACCAGCCAGAAAGTACGGAATGTGTTTAAAAACAAGGGCATGTCCGGCGCGCCGCTGACCACTAATCCACCCTATGGGTACAGGAAGACTGCGGAAAGCCCGAACATATGGGAAGTGGACGAGCCAGCCGCGGCGGTCGTCAGACGGATATTTCGGATGTGCATCTCCAGCCTTGGGCCCACGCAGATCGCCAAGCGGCTGAAGGCCGACCAGGTCATGACCCCAACGGAGTACTGGGAAAGCATAGGGAGAAAATGCAGCCACCCTCCGGCAAAACCGTTCAACTGGTGTTCCTCCACGGTGGCGGACATTCTCTCCAAGCGTGAGTATTGTGGGGACACGGTCAATTTTCGGAGCACCACCAAATCTTTCAAGAACAAGAGAAAGATAGAACGGCCCCAGGAGGAATGGAAGGTGTTCCCGGATACCCATCCGGCCATTGTCTGCCGGGAGGACTTTGCGACAGTCCAGGAGCTGCGGGCACATCGCCGCAGGCCAACGAAGAGCGGCATTGTCAGCATATTTTCCGGTATGCTTTACTGTGCGGACTGCGGAGCAAAGCTGTATTACAGCGCTACCAATAACTACAAGCGGGAACACGCCTACTTTTTCTGCTCCTCTTTTCGGAAGGATACCGACGTATGCTCTGCCCACTTCATACGGGAAAAGGTCGTTGAACAGCTGGTGCTGGAAAGTCTGCAGCGAGTGTTTGCGATGATCCAGGTCTTTGAAAAGCGCTTTGCCCGGGAGCAGATGGCAGCTTACGACAAGGAGCGGCAGAAAGAGCTTGCAGAGAAGCGACGCAAACTGAACGGAGCACAAAAGCGCATAGCAGAGATAGACGGGCTCATTCAGAGGATCTATGAGGATAACGCCAGCGGCAAGCTCTCTGATGAACGCTATGCCACCATGTCGATCGCCTATGAAAACGAGCAGCGGGCTTTGAAGGAGTCGCTTTCCACGCTGTCGGAAGATTTGAAGCGTGAAATAGATAGCTCTGAGGGCTTGCAGCAGTTCATAGACCGGGTGAAACAAACGGTGCGCCCCACTGTCCTGACGCCGGAGTTGGTACACGGATTCATAGAGAAGATCGTGGTACACGCGCCGGTGTACGATGAGAACAGGAAACGCACCCAGATGGTGGATATCTACTACAATGGCGTCGGTATCATTCCGAATTACTCTCTTGAGGGCATGGAACAGGCCGTTAAGGATTGGCAGAAGAAGCACGCGGAAACAATAAAAACGGCGTGACTGCAAGGGTCACACCGTTTCCAAAATCAAATTATGACGTTACAAAGGCCGCCCGCTCGGGACACCTTCCTTACGGAGGGTGTCCCGATCCGGCGCTCTTTCTTTCTGTTCTGCCGCTTATTTCTTCACGGTGTCCCGGTAGAACTCCAGGGCCTCCTTGTCGGTGGCGCCCTTGTGCACGATCATAGCCACCGCCTGGGCCATGGCCTCCGGATGCTCGCTCTGGAAGATGTTGCGGCCCATGTCCACGCCGTGGGCGCCCTT
>CANRNU010000013.1 GCA_947632005.1 uncultured Oscillospiraceae bacterium
GTCCAGCCGTTGGGGCACACGGCGTTCAGGGAGATCTTCTCGCCGTTGTACTCGCGGATGCCGTCGCCGTCCTCATCCATGAGGCCAGCCTCGTCCAGCAGGGCGTTGGCGCCGTCAATGTCGTTGCCGGTCCACTGCAGGTCGGCCACAGCGTCGTGGTCATAGAGGGCCTGCTCGCCGTCGGTGGGGTTCATCAGAGAACGGGGCACGTCGGCGAAGGAGGGGGACTGGTTGGTCATGGCATTGGCGATGATGGAGTCATAGTCCACAGCCATGGCGATGGCCTTGCGCAGGGCGGGGTTCTCGGCGATGACGGGGATGTTCATGTTGTACCAGGCGGTGGGCATGGTCAGGCACACGCCGTAGGGAGCCTCTTCATAATAGGTGGAGATGGGCAGGCCGTCCTCCAGCCACAGGTCCTGGATGTTGCCGATGAACTGCTGGCACACGTCCACTTCGCCCTCCTTGAGAGCGACCTCACCGGCGGGGTTGTCGGCGTAGATGGTGTGGGCGATGTACTTGGGAACAGGCAGCTTGCCCCACATGGAGGCGTCCTGGCCCCAGTAGTTGTCGTCGCGGATGAACACGACCTTCTGGTCATCGTCGAAGTAGCGGGTGTAGGGGCCGGTGTAGGGCACTTCCAGCTCGCCGTCGTCGTTCAGGCCGTCGTCGTTCAGGATGGCGGTGGCGTCGCCCTCGCAGGACTCATAGACCTGGTCGATCCAGTCGGCGTTGGCGATAACGCACAGCTCCAGGAAGTCAAGGATCTTCAGGGGGTTGACGGGCTGGCCCTCGTCATTGAGCTTGGCGTTGATGGTCACGCTCTTGCCCTCGCCCTCGATGGAATCGATGAAGGGGCCATAGCTGGAGCCGGTGCCGTTGGCGATCTCCACGCTCACGTCGAAGGTACGGATGACGTCCTCAGCGGTCACGTCGGAGCCGTCGTTCCACTTGGCAGCGTCCTTGATGGTGAAGGTCAGGGCGGTCATGTCGTCGTTCCAGGCGTAGTCGTCATTGGCCAGCAGGCCATACAGCTTGCCGTCCAGCACGTTCCACATGTAGAGCGTCTCGAACATGATCTCGCGCTGACCGGCGCCGGCGGCGATGGCCATGGCGTTGTTCTGGTTGGTACCGATGGGGTTCCAGCTGTTGACGGTGCCCCACTGCTGGCCGGCGAAGTACAGAGTCTCCTCCCGGGGCAGCACGACGTCGCCCTCAGCAGCGAACGCGGTGACCGACAGGCCGAGGACCATGATCACAGCGAGCGCCAGTGCGATGAGCTTCTTCATTGTGTTTCCTCCTGTAAAATAGATTTTTATTTTTTGGCCCGTTCCCGGGCCTGGTTCACAACTCCTCATCATGGGATAGGGACTATCCCATGACAAAGCGGGTACCCGCTTTCGATTTTATCCTCTCACGCCAGCCGCTTCACAGTCTGGCCCGGGAGCAGTTCGCCGGGGATGACCACCCTGGCGGGCAGATACGCCTTCCCCTCGCTGACCGCTCTGGCCAATTCCTCCGCCGCCCGGACGCCCATCAGGTCCGCGTCCTGCCGCATGGTGGTGAGCCTGGGCCGGAGGAGCTGACTGAGGAAGATGCCGTCATAGCCCGCGGCGGACACATCTTCCGGCACCGCGAGGCCCATCTCCTCCAGGACCTTCAGCCCCCCGAGATAGGAGATGTCGTCCGGATAGAGGATGCAGGTGGGCCGCGATCGCAGGGCCATCAGCCGTCGCGTGGCCTCTCCTGAGGAGGGCGGGTCGTGGAACACCGCCGGCTGCACATATTCCTCCGGCACCTGCAATCCCAGGTCGGCGCAGGTCCGGTAAAAGCTCGCCACCCGGATGCGGGTGACCGCCGTGTTCTCTCCGTGGATGAAGGCGATCCGCCGGTGGCCCATGCCGTACACATATTCCACCAGGTCCCGCACGCCCTGAACGTTGTCCGACAGCACGCATCCGCAGCCGTGAAACTCGTCGTCCACCGTCACCGTGGGGATGCCGCTCTCGATCAGTTCCCGGACCTGGGGCTGCTCGTAGATGGCGGTGATGACCGCTACGCCGTCATAATGACGGTAACGGACATGGCCGGTGTAGGTCAGTTCCTGCTCTCCCAGACGGGAGCTGATGAAGGAGATGTCGTAGCCCAGCTCCTCCGCCCGGCGCTTGAAGCCGTTGAGCATCAGGCTGAAAAACTCGTGGGCCAGGCCCGCCTGGGACGCCTCCTTGAACAGGACGCCGAAGCTGTATGTACGGGCGGTCTTCAGGGTCCGGGCGGCGGCGTTGGGGATATAGCCCATCTCCGCGGCGGCGGCCCGTATCCGCCGCACCATCTCATGGCCCACGTCCGGCGCCCCGTTGAGAGCCTTGCTCACCGTGGCCGGCGAGCAGCCGCACCGCTCCGCAATGGCTCTGATCGTGACCACAGACAGACTTCCTCCCGCACAAAAACGATTTCGTAGCCACATTATACAACCAAATTAACACGGTTGTCAATACGCTCAAAACCGTAAAAATCGAGGGGTCATTTTTGCGCATTTTGCTGATTTCCAATTTTTTGAAATCAAAAACTGGCAAATCCTCCCCCAAATCTTCGGCGGAAATTGTTGACATCTACCATACTTTACTTTATAGTAAAAGTGCTGAGATCAACCATATCGAAAACGTTTTCGGAGGAATGGATATGAAGACTGTCTCTCTCAACGGCTCCTGGACCCTGGACGTGACAGACGGCCTGTTTTCCGCCGTCCCCGCCCAGGTGCCCGGCTCGGTCTATCACGATCTTCTCACCGCCGGTCTCATCCCCGACCCCTTTTACCGGGACAACGAGACCGAGGCGCTCCGGCTCATGGACCACGATTTTCGCTACAGCCGCACCTTTGACGCGGAGGAGGCCCTTCTGGCCTGCGACCGGGTGTATCTGCGCTGCGAGGGGCTGGACACCCTGGCGGAGATCACCGTCAACGGCCAGTGTGCCGGCCACGGGGACAACATGCACCGGACATGGGAATTCGACGTAAAGGACCTGCTCCGCCCCGGGGAGAACCGCATCGAGGTGCTCTTTTCCTCCCCCACCCGGTTCATCAAGGAGGCATACGCCAAGGACCCGGCGGACGGCTCCTCCGACGCCATGGTGGGCTTCCCCCTTCTGCGCAAGGCCCACTGCATGTTCGGCTGGGACTGGGGTCCCCGGCTGCCGGACGCGGGCATCTGGCGGGACATCTCCCTCATCGGCGCGGACACCGCCCGCATCCGTGACGTGCTGGTGCTCCAGCACCACGAGGCTGGGGCCGTCACCCTGGAGATACATACCCATCTGACCCGCATCACCGACGGGGAGGCAGCACCGGCGGTCACCGTCACCGCCCCGGGCGGGGAGACCTTCACCGCCACCGGCGATGTTTGCTCCATCCCCATCCCCGACCCCCAGCTCTGGTGGCCGGCGGGCCTGGGGGACCAGCCTCTCTATACTGTCCGTGTCTCCCTGAACGGCGCGGACGGGGAGCTGGACGTCTGGGAAAAACGGGTGGGCCTTCGGACCATGACCGTGAGCCGCCGGAAGGATGCCTGGGGCGAGAGCTTCAGCCACTGCGTCAACGGGGTGGATGTGTTCGCCATGGGCGCGGACTACATCCCCGAGGACAACCTCCTGCCCCGGGTGACCCCCGAGCGGACCCGCCGCCTGCTGGAGGACGCCCGGGCCGCCAACATGAACTGCATCCGGGTCTGGGGCGGCGGTCACTACCCCAGCGACGCCTTTTACGACGCCTGCGACGAGCTGGGCCTGCTGGTGTGGCAGGACTTCATGTTCGCCTGCGCGGTCTACAACCTGACGGAGGGATTCGAGGCCAACATCACCGCGGAGTTCGTGGACAACATCCGCCGGCTCCGCTCGCACCCCTCCCTGGCCCTCTGGTGCGGCAACAACGAGATGGAGCAGTTCGTGGCCGTGGGCGAGTGGGTATCCAGCTGCCGCCAGAAAGCGGATTATATCAAGATGTATGAGTACATCATCCCCAAGGTCCTGAAGTCAGAGGACCCCCAGGCATTTTACTGGCCGGCCAGCCCCAGCAGCGGCGGCAGCTTCGACGCCCCCCAGGACCCGGACCGGGGCGACGTGCACTATTGGGACGTGTGGCACGGGCTGAAGCCCTTCACCGACTACCGGAACTACCTGTTCCGGTATGTGTCCGAGTTCGGCTTCCAGTCCTTCCCCTGCCTGACCACCATCGAGAGCTTCACGGAGCCCGGCGACCGGAACGTGTTCTCCTATGTGATGGAAAAGCACCAGCGAAACGCCTCCGCCAACGGGCGTATCGTGTCCTATCTGTCCCAGATGTACCTCTATCCCCACGACCTGGACGGGCTCGTCTATGCCTCCCAGCTCCTGCAGGCCCAGGCCATGCAGTACGGCGTGGAGCACTGGCGGCGGCACCGGGGCCGGTGCATGGGCGCGGTGATCTGGCAGCTCAACGACTGCTGGCCCGTGGCCAGCTGGTCCAGCATCGACTATTACGGCCGCTGGAAGGCCCTGCATTACTACGCCAGGCGGTTCTTCGCCCCGGTGCTCCTGTCCTGCCATGAGGAGGGCGTGCTGAGTCAGAACACCAATGTGAATGCCGAGCCGTTCCCGCTGAAAAAATCCGCCCGTCTGAACGTGTCCAACGAGACGATGGAGGAATTCCGGGGCACGGTCCGCTGGAGCCTGCGCCGGTCGGACGCCTCCGTCATCCTGGAGGGCTCCGAGACCGTGACCGTCCCCGCCCTGTCGGCGGAGTGGCTGCCGGAGCAGGACTTCTCCGACCAGGACACCTACGGCTGCTATTACGCCTATGAGCTGGCCAACGAGGCCGGGGAGACCGTGAGCGAGGGCACGGTACTGTTCTGCGCGCCCAAGCACTTCCCCTTTGAGGACCCCAAACTGGAGGCCCACATGGAGGGGGACGAGGTGGTGGTCACCGCCCACGCCTACGCCCGCAGCGTAGAGCTGCAGTGCGGTCCGGACACGGTGCTGGCCGACAACTTCTTCGACATGAACGCCGGCACCCGCCGGGTGAAGGTCCTCCGGGGCGCTGTCCCCGCCGCGGAAGCCGCCCCGCCCCGCCGGCTTGGGCTGTTCCGCCGGAGCGCCCCGGCTGCCGCTGTGTCCGTCCCCGTCCGGAGCGTCTATGATATCAGATAAAAAGCCGGGGCGGCGCCAAGCGCCGCCCCATCCCGATATGCCGCTCTATATCAGCTTTTTCAGCACTTCCTCCGCCATCCGCACTCCGCCCAGGGGGCCGGGATGCAGGTGGTCCCCGCTGTCCCAGCTCATCTCCATCCGGTCCGGATGCCGGCTGTCCCGGAGCACGGCGTCAAAGTCCAGCACCCGGTCGAAGCCGGAGCCCTCCTGCTGCCGGACCCAGCGGTTGAAAGCGGTCCTCTCCGCCTCCTGAAGGGCCCCAAAGCCCTCGCAGCCCATGCAGGGCGGCACCGTGGCCCCGTAGACGGTCAGGCCCTTTTCCCTGGCCTGCCGGGCCATATCCGCAAACGCCGCAGCCAGCATCTGAGCCGTCACCCACTCCGGGTGGCCCGGGTCGGCGATGTGGCCGAAGTCGTTGGTACCGATGGCCAGGACCACCGCCGCCGCGCCCGCTTCCTCCAGCACGTCCCGTCCGAACCGCTCCATGCCCGCCCGGCCGTACCGGGCCGTCTCCGCCGAGAGGGGGCCGTGAAGCAGCCGGTTGCCGCCGATGCCCTTGTTGACCAGGGCGAGCTCTCCGGGCCGCCGGCGCGAGAGCTCTCCGGCCAGAGGCTCGGTCCACATGCCCATCTGGGTGATGGAGTCCCCGAAGCAGACCAGCGCTCCGGCGCCGCCGCTGGCCAGGACCTCTATGGAGGCCGCCGCCGGTACCGGCGGACCGCCCGGCATCCGCACTGTATCGAAGGACCCGCCGCCGGTAAAATCCCCGGGCACGCTGGCATGTACCTCTGCCCGCACGGTGTTGCCGGAGCCCACCGGGCTTTGAAACGCCAGCCGCAGACGCAGGCAGTCCCCCTGCCTCACCGGCGTGTCCAGCGCGTCCGCGTATATCTCCCGGCCGGGCGCGAGGCGCACCGCCTCCTCCCCGCCGAAGGATAGCCGCACCGGCTCTGCCTCCCCCACGGCCACCGAGGCCCCGGTCACGGTCATGGGCCGGCGGCCCTCCCGGTTGGACAGGCGCACCCGCAGCGCCGTGCCGTCCAGGGCGCTGCGGACGGTCAGAAGGCAGGTCCTGCCCCGCCAGCCGGGCCGCATCCCCCGGATATCGGTGTGCGCCTGGCCCCAGACGCTGACCCAATGCGACATATCCATTCCCCCTGATATTTCTTTCAGCGACCATTATGCGCAACGCCCACGGCGTTTCGCCATCAGATAATCATTATACATTTCCATTCCTGAAATGGCAAATATGCGTACATACAAGGAGGTCCCCCATGAAAAAGTGGACGCGCGCACTGTACCAGCCCAACCTGCCCCTCACCCCCGACGGCTATGTGACCGCCAGCGCCGGACACATCGCCCTGTCCCGAAAGGCGGCCCGGGAGGGCATGGTGCTTTTGAAAAACCACAACGCCCTTCTGCCCCTGGACCCGGCCCGGCCCGCGGCCCTGTTCGGCAAGGGCAGCTTTGACTATGTGAAGGGCGGCGGCGGCAGCGGCGACGTGACCGTGGCCTACGTCCGGAATCTTTACGACGGGCTGAAGGAACAGGGCGTGCCCCTGTACGAGCCCCTCTGTGACTATTACCGGGACTATGTGACGGCGCGCTATGCCGCCGGGGACCAGCCCGGCATGATGGCCGAGCCCCCTCTGCCCGCCGAATTGCTGGCCGGCGCCCGGCAGGCGGCGGACACGGCCATCGTGGTCCTGAGCCGGTTTTCCGGGGAGGGCTGGGACCGTTCGGACGTGGAGTTCACCGACCCGGACAATCCCTGGCCCCACGAGGTGTCCATGCCTCAGATCGCCGGACAGATATTCCCCCGGGGGGATTTTTACCGCTCCCAGGCGGAGACCGCCATGATCGAGGCGGTCTGCGCCGCCTTCGACCGGGTGGTGCTGGTGCTGAACGTGGGCGGCGTGGTGGACGTGTCCTGGCTGCAGGACGACAGCCGCATCGGCGCGGCGCTGCTGGCCTACCAGGGCGGCATGGAAGGCGGCGCGGCGGCGGCAGAGCTTCTGACCGGCAAAGCCACCCCCTGCGGCAAGCTGCCGGACACCTATGCCCGGGACATCGGCGACTGGCCCTCCACGGAGGGCTTCCACGCCTCTCCCTTCTATGTGGATTATACCGAGGACGTCTATGTGGGCTACCGGTACTTTGCCACCCTGCCCGGGGCGGCGGAGAAGGTGTGCTATCCCTTCGGCTACGGCCTGTCCTACACCACCTTCTCCCTGGAGACCGTCTCTTCGGCGGCAGAGGCCGGCAGCGTCTGTCTCGCCGTCCGGGTGACCAACACCGGCGCCCGCCCCGGAAAAGAGGTGGTCCAGGTCTATTTCAGCGCCCCCCAGGGAAAACTGCAAAAGCCCGCCCGGGCCCTGGCCGCCTTCCGGAAGACCCGGGAGCTGGCCCCCGGGGAGAGCGAGACCGCGGCGCTGACCTTCCCTCTCGCCGCCATGGCCAGCTTCGACGACCTGGGCAAGGTCCAAAAGTCCGCCTGGGTCCTGGAGGCAGGTACATACCGGTTCTATGTGGGCGCTTCCCTGGCAGACGCCAAGGCGCTGGACTTCACCTGGGAGCAGGCGCAGGATGAGGCCGTCTCCCAGCTGGAGAGCCGCCTGGCCCCCTCCCATCTGACCAAGCGCCTGCTGGCGGACGGGACATACGAGGCTCTGCCCGCCGCCCCGGCGGTGGACACCGACGCCAGCGTCCTGCCCCCGCTGAACACCACCATGGAGGGGGTGTGCCCCGCCGTCCGGGGCCGGGACCGGGGCTTTCTCTTCCGGCCCTATGCCGAGGGCGTCCGTCCTCTGGAGGACGTGGCGGCAGGCGCGCTCAGCCTGGACGATTTCCTGGCCCAGCTCAGCGACGGGGACCTCATCCATCTGCTGGGCGGCCAGCCCAACACCTCCGTGTCCAACACCTTCGGCATGGGCGCTCTGCCGGAGTACGGCATACCAGACGTGACCACCGCCGACGGCCCGGCGGGCCTGCGCCTCCAGCCGGATACCGGCGTTTGCACCACTGCCTGGCCCTGCGCCACCCTTCTGGCAGCCACCTGGGACGAGGAGCTGACCTGGGCGGTGGGAGCCGCCGCCGCAGGCGAGGTGAAGGAGAACAACATCGCCGTCTGGCTGGCCCCGGCGGTGAACATCCACCGCAATCCCCTCTGTGGCCGGAATTTTGAGTACTGGTCCGAGGACCCCCTGCTGGCGGGGAAGCTGGCCGCCGCCATGGTCCGGGGCATCCAGTCGCAGCATGTGGCCGCCACGGTGAAGCACTTTGCCTGCAACGACAAGGAGACCAACCGGAAGCAGTCGGACTCCCGCCTGTCTGAACGGGCCCTGCGGGAGGTCTATCTGCGGGCCTTTGAGATCATCGTAAAGGAGGCCCAGCCCTGGGCCATCATGAGTTCCTACAACATCATCAACGGCCGCCGCGCTTCCGAGAGCCGGGAGCTCCTCACGGACATCCTCCGGGGCGAGTGGGGCTTCCAGGGTCTGGTGATGACCGACTGGTGGAACCGGGCGGAGCACTACAAGGAGGTCCTGGCCGGCAACGACCTCAAGATGGCCAACGGCTATCCCGAGCGTCTGGCAATGGCCATGGAGAAGGGCGTTCTCACCCGGGCAGACCTTCTGGTCTGCGCCCGCCGGGTGCTGGAGCTCATTTTGAAGATCGACTGACCGAAAAAAGATCGGGGCCCTGGCGGCATATGCCGTCAGGGCCCCGGTTTTTGTTCGTCTCATTCCCCGTCCGCCCGCCCGGGCAGCCGGATCATGTTCCAGGAGGCGGGCGGCAGCGTCACGCATCCCTTCGGGCCGGTCCGTGTCACCGTCTTCCGGATGCAGGTGCCCTCCGGCGTATTGACGCTGTCCAGGGCCGGCGCCGTGAGGCTGGTGAGCTCTCCGGTCCGGACCGGCGTATCCAGGGTGCAGACCATCTCCTCCGTCAGACTCTTGTTCACCACGAACAGGGTGAGCCCGTCCCCCGCCGGCGCCAGCACCGCCGCGCAGTCCAGATAGGGCACGTCCCGTCCCGCCGCACAGTCGTAGGCCGGGCAGTCCACCTCCGCCCGGAGGGCCGTCCCCCGTCCGCAGCGGGAGGTGAGGAGGAAGGGAGCATATGTGGTCTGTACCCAGGCCCGGCCCCCGGGCTGGGTGGAGATGGGCGCCAGCACATTCACCAGCTGGGCGAGACAGGCGATCTTCACCGTGTCGGCGTTGTTGATGAGGGTCGTGAGAAGTCCGCCCACCGCCAGCGCGTCGGCAAAGTTATACCGCTCCTCCTCTATGGGCCGGCCCACCACCCAGCGAGGCGCGTCCCCTCCCTCGTTCTGCCAGTGATACCACACGTTCCACTCGTCAAAGCTGAGGCCGATGGGCTTCTCCCGCCCGGTCTCGGTCTGGTATTCCCGGCAGATGGCTGCCACCTCCCGGATAAAGCCGTCCATCTGGCCGGACCGGGCCAGGAGGGACGGGACGTCCCCGTCGTCGCAGCGGTAATACTGGTGCAGAGACAGGTAGTCGATGTACTGCCCGCAGTGGCGCAGCACGGTCCGCTCCCAGTCCCCGAAGGTCGGCATCTCCCGGTTGGAGCTGCCGCAGGCCACCAGCTCGATGGACGGGTCCATCCACTTCATCATCTTGGCGGTCTCGCAGGCCAAGCGGCCATATTCCTCCGCCGTCTTGGCGCAGATCTGCCAGGGGCCGTCCATCTCATTGCCGAGGCACCACAGCTTCACGCCGTGAGGCGCCTCCCACCCATGGCTCCGGCGCAGGTCGCTGAGATACGTCCCCCCGGGCACGTTGCAGTACTCCACCAGGTCTGCCGCGGCCTGGGCGTCCCGGGTCCCCAGATTCACCGCCAGCATGGGCTCCGCGTCCACCTTGCGGCAGAAATCCATAAATTCGTTGGTCCCCACCTGATTGGGCTCCAGCGCCATCCAGGCCAGGTCCCGCCGGACGGGCCGGCTCTCCCGGGGGCCCACGCCGTCCTCCCACCGGTAGCCGGAGACAAAGTTCCCGCCGGGATAGCGGATATGCGCCAGGCGCAGCGGTCGGATCAGCTCCGCCACATCCTCCCGGAACCCATCCCCGTCCGCAGACGGGTGCCCCGGCTCATAGATGCCCGTGTAGACCGCGCGGCCCATATGCTCCACAAAGGAGCTGTACAGCCGCTCGTCGATGGGCGAGATCACATCGTCCCGGGATACGCGGATGGCCGCTTTCATATACGTCGCCTCCTGTTCTCCCCGGCGGGAAGCCGCCGGGCAACTGTTCCTGTACCTCTGTCTTATGGATCGTTCGATGGCGAAGCGCCGCCCTCACAGGACCAGCATGGCCAGCCCGGACAGGGCCATCATCCCATAGACCGCCCGGCGGATAAAGCCGATGTCCACCCGTTTGAACGCCCAGACCCCCAGCAGATTTCCCAGCAGCAGACCACCAAATCCCACCGCCGTCGCGCGCAGCACATCCCCTGTCATGACGCCGTTGGCCGCCCGCAGGGCCACCACATAAAAGTTCGTGATCATGAAGTACCCCTGGATGGTGGCCAGATACTCCTCCTTCGTCTCCGTGGTGGCGGAGAAATAAAGGCTGGCAGGCGGTCCGCCCGTGGCGAACAGGCCGCTCATGATGCCACCCAGCGTCCCGGCGATCAGGCCGTTCCGCACCCCCGCTCTCATCCGCACCCGCTTGGCGATGAAGATGAAATAGACGCTCAGCGCCGTGAGAAAGCCGCCCAATATCCGCTTCATGAGCTGGCTGTCCAATCCCACCGCGACGCGCACGGCCAGAAAGCTGGCGGCAAAATACGCCGCCAGGGGGACCAGCAGCAGCTTCCAGCGGATGTGCCGCCGGTAGCGGAGGGCCAGGTATGTGGACTGAAAAAAGGTGATGATGTTGATGACGGATGCCGCCTGCACGGTCGACCCCAGCAGATAGGGCATGAACATCATGCAGATCACCCCAAAGCCAAAGCCGCAGATCGTATTGAGGGCGCACCCCACCGCACACCCCAGCAAAATGACAAGGTTTTCCATGGGGCAAATCATACCACACCCCCACCCCCTGCGCAAGAGAAAACATCGGAAATCCCAAAGTTTGACAGCAGGGCTTGAATCCTCTCTGCATATGAAATATAATAGACCCGCTCTGCCCCGGGCACAAACGAGAGAAGAAGGGGGAAACACCTCAAAATGACCCTGCGCGAGCTCCCCATAGGAAAAACCGCCGTCATCTCCGCCGTAGGCGGCGAGGGCGCCCTGAGACAGCACTTCCTGGACATGGGCGTCATCCCGGGTTCCAACATCACCCTGATCAAATACGCCCCGCTGGGCGACCCCATGGAATTCATGATCCACGGGTATGAGCTGACGCTGCGGGTGGCAGACGCGGAAAAGATCGACATCGAAAACGTCCGGGACCCGGAGGACGCCGGGAAGACCGGGCGGCGCGAATACAGCGGGCGGCGCATCGCCCACCCGGGTCTCGGCGAACCGGGCAAATACCACGAAAAGGCCACGGAGAATCCCCTGCCGGAGGGCACGCTTTTGACCTTCGCCCTGGCGGGGAACCAAAATTCCGGCAAGACCACCCTGTTCAACGCCCTCACCGGCTCCAACCAGCACGTCGGCAACTTCCCCGGCGTGACCGTGGACAGGAAGGACGGCGTAATCAAAAACCACGCCGACACCCGCATCACGGACCTGCCCGGCATCTACTCCCTGTCCCCCTACACCAGCGAGGAGATCGTCACCCGGGCCTTCATCCTGGACGAAAAACCCCGGGGCATCATCAACATCGTGGACGCCTCCAACATCGAGCGGAACCTGTACCTGACCATCCAGCTCATGGAGCTGGACGTGCCCATGGTACTGGCCCTGAACATGATGGACGAGGTCCGGGGCAACGGCGGCTCCGTCAAGATCAACGAGATGGAGCACCTGCTGGGCATCCCCGTAGTCCCCATCTCCGCGGCCAAAAACGAGGGCATCGACGAGCTGGTGGACCACGCCCTGCATGTGGCCAAGTTCCAGGAGCCGCCCCGGCGCATCGACTTCTGCCGGGAGGACAAAAACGGCGGCGCCGTCCACCGGTGTCTGCACGCCATCATGCACCTCATCCAGGACCACGCCCAGCGGGCGGGCATCCCGGTGCGTTTTGCCGCATCCAAGCTGGCGGAGGGCGATAAGAGCGTCCTCGCCGCGCTGGACCTGGACCAGAACGAGACGGAGATGGTGGAACACATCATCTGTCAGATGGAGACGGAGAGCGGCATGGACCGGGCCGCCGCCATCGCGGACATGCGCTTTTCCTTCATCAAGGACCTGTGCGCCGGGACGGTGGTAAAGCCCCGGGAGAGCCGGGAGCGGTCCCGCAGCGCCCGCATAGACCAGGTGCTCACGGGCAAATATACCGCCATCCCCTGCTTCATTGCCATCATGGCCCTGGTGTTCTGGCTGACCTTCGACCTGATCGGCGCGCGGCTGCAGGACCTGCTGGACATGGGCATCGGCGCCCTGGCCGGGCAGGTGGATTCCTGGCTCGCCGCCATCCGCGCCGGAGACGTGCTGCGCTCGCTGGTAATGGACGGCATCTTCGCCGGGGTGGGCAGCGTGCTGAGCTTCCTGCCGGTGATCGTGGTGCTGTTCTTCTTCCTGTCCCTGATGGAGGACAGCGGCTACATCGCCCGGGTGGCCTTCGTGATGGATAAGCTGCTGCGAAAGCTGGGTCTTTCCGGTCGGAGCATCGTGCCCATGCTGCTGGGCTTCGGCTGCACCGTGCCCGGCATCATGGCCACCCGGACCCTGCCCTCCGAGCGGGACCGGAAGCTCACCATCCTGCTGACCCCCTACATGAGCTGCAGCGCCAAGCTGCCGGTCTACGCCTTTTTCACCGCCGCCTTCTTCCCCTCCCACCGGGGCGCCGTGATGATCGGGCTGTACCTGCTGGGCATCGCCCTGGGCATCCTGCTGGCCTTTCTCATGAAGGGCACGGTCTTCAAGGGCGAAGCGGTCCCCTTCGTGATGGAGCTTCCCAACTACCGCATGCCGGGGGCCAAAAACGTGGGCCATCTCATGTGGGACAAGGCGAAAGATTTTCTCCAGCGGGCCTTCACCATCATCTTCCTGGCCTCCATCGTCATCTGGTTTTTGCAGACCTTTGACTTCCGTCTGAACATCGTCACCGACTCCCGCGGCAGCATGCTGGCAGTCCTGGCGGGATACATCGCGCCGCTGCTGGCCCCGCTGGGGCTGGGGGACTGGCGCATCTGCGTCGCCCTCATCACCGGCTTCATCGCCAAGGAGAGCGTGGTGTCCACCCTGTCGGTGCTCTTCGGCGCAGGCGCCGCCATCCAGGGCGTTCTCACGCCTCTGGCCGCGGCCAGTCTTCTGGTGTTCTGCCTGCTGTATACCCCCTGCGTGGCGGCCATCGCCGCCGTGCGCCGGGAGCTGGGGGGTAAGTGGGCCGCCGGCATCGTACTGGAACAGTGCGCCGTTGCCTGGGTCGCCGCCCTTGTCGTCCGGGTCATCGGACATCTGCTGGGCATGGTGTGAGCATACCGGCACGACAGGACCCCGGAAGCCCTTTCGGATGGGCTTCCGGGGTCTTTTTCTGTCCATTTTCAGTCCATTACCCGCTCGATGGCCCTGCGCACCACAGGCGCTGCCGCCGCATAGCCTGCGGCGTTTGGATGGAGCCCGTCGTCGGAATAGCGCCCGTCCAGACGCCCGTCCTCGGCCTGCAGGGCCGGGAACACGTCCGCGTACTGGTAATTCAGCTCCTTCGCCCACGCCTCCAGGCAGGCGTTCACCTCCCGGATGACGCCGGTGAAATACAGCTCCTCCCCCTCCGCCACAGGATAGACGGACTGGACCACGACCTTCGTCCGGGGCAGCTCTTCATGGATGCTCTGTACGATGCGGCGCAGGTTCTCCTTTACCTCGTCCCCGCCCCAGCCCAGGAGGATGTCGTTGATGCCCCCATGGACCACCACGATCTCCGGCTGGGCGGCATATACCCGGTCCAGCCTGTCCAGCATGCCCGCGGTCGTATCCCCGGCAATGCCCTGATTGACCGTCTCCAGTCCCGGATAACAGGCCGGCAGGTCGCAGAATTCGGTGATGCTGTCTCCCAAAAAGACCACCGCCCCTTCCGGCACAGGCCGGGCCGGTCGGGAACTCTCCCAGAAGAGCAGCCCGCCGATGCCTGCCAGCGTGACCGCCGCCAGGCATTTGGCCGCCGTCAGTCCCCTGCGTCTCTTCCCCATGTCCTCTCCTTCCCGGGAGCGTCCCTGTGGTCCGCTCAGGCAAACAGCTCCGACGTCCACTGGCCCGGCACCAGCCCGCCCGGCAGATAGGCGGCGTGGATGACGGTCTTTCCGCTCAGATAGCTGTCCACCTGCCCATAAAACGCCTCCAGGTCCGCATCGCTGATCTCGCCCGCCTCGTTGGGCTGCGTATATCCCTCGCCGACGCCCAGCCAGGCCGTCGGGCACCGGTTGCCGTATCTGTCCAGCCAGAAGGTCTCCACCTCCAACGTGCCCCAGCCGGTCCACATCGCGTTGGTATACTCGATGAGAAATGCCTCGCCGGTGCTCTGGTCGGTGGTCAGATACAGGTTGAGGGTCCCGCCGTGGGGCATATCCGAGCCGTACGCGATCTCAAACTTCTGCACGGCGCCGTCCGCCACCGTGAGCACGTTCGCGGTGAGCATGACGTCGTCGGCGTCGCTGATGACATAGACCAGATCGGTGATGCCGTCATGGGTCACATCCGCCCGGGCGGCCTCGCAGTCGGCGTTGACATTGCTCTGCCAATAGCTGCGTATCATCCCCCAGCTCTCCTCCTCGGTGACGCCCGCGCTGACGGTCTGGCTGGCGATGGCCATGGGGTCGTCGACGTACTCGTAGGAATAGGTGGTGGTCTCCGTGGCCTGTCCGTTCTGCACCACGGTGACCTGGGTCAGGTTGCCGTTCTCGTCGTAGGTGTTCTCATACACTATGTCGTCCTCCCCGGTGAAACCGGACTCCGGCAGGAATCTGGACGTCATGGAGGTCATATTCCCGTAGCCGTCGTAATACGTCGTCCGCTCCGACGGGTCGGAGATGGGGTCGCCCGGGTAGTAGGTGCTGGACAGGGCGCCGCTGCCGTCATAGGTGTATTCCTCCACCGCCGCATAGGACTCCCAGCCCGGCTCCAGGGATGTGGGCATGTCGGTGGGAACATAGCACACCCGTCCGGTGATGCGGTCGTTGTCATCGTACTCATAGGAGTAGGCCAGGGTCACGAACAGCATGCCGTCATAGCTGGCCCAGCTGATCTCCTCCGACAGCCGGTTCCTCTCGTCATAGGTATAGTCCGTGTACTCCCAGTCACCGGTGCGCCGGCGCACCAGCTGGTCCGCCGCGTCATACTCATAGGTGACGGTATAGAGCAGTTCCTCTCCGCTGTCAATGTCGGTCCGATAGACGTCCTCCGACGTCAGTTTGCCGTACTGGTCATAATGGCACACCGTCCGGGTATCCACGCCGTCCCCCTGCAGGATCTGGGTGCTGCTCTCGGTCTTCCGCCAGATCTTCGGGATCGTCGGGTCGCCCACCGGCACGGGCACCATCCCGTCCATCGTCTCTTCTTCCGGCACAGCCTCTTCTTCCGGCATGGCCTCTCCCTCCGGCACGGGCTCCATCGGCGTCTCCGGCTCAGCCGTCTGGGTCTGTCCGGTCCCATCGCCGGTGGTGTACTGCCCCAGCTGTTCCTCCAGGTCCCGGATGCGGTCCTCCATCTCCTCCACCTTCTGCTGCAAGGTGTCCTTTGCCTCGCCGCTCATGGTATCGCTGCCGGTACCGGCCAGCAGTTCTTCCAGCAGGTCCCGGTAATGCTCGGCGTTGGTCAGGTCTCCGTTGTTTGCATATGTATCGCCGGCGATGCCGTAGCTGTTGCCCGGTCGGTCGCCGGTCAGGCAGTCAGGTTCGATGCTCCCCGCCTTGTCATAGTCCGCGGCGGCGTGCAGGAACTTGTCCTCTGCCTCGTCGGTCATCTCCACGGACATGTCGGGATTCAGCTCCATCTCCTCCTCGCCCCAGCTGTAATAGGCCTCCGCCCGGTTCAAATAGGCGTCCGCCTGGGAGGGGTCCATCTCAATGGCGTCGGTAAAGGACGCCACAGCGTCCTCATATTTCTGCTGCTGCAAGTATTTCAGCCCCAGGTCCATGGCCTCCTGCCGGGCCTTTCCGCCCCCGGAAGACCGGAAAAAGAGGAAGTACGCCGCCGTGGCCAGCACGATCAGCCCCACCACGCCCGCGGCGGCCACAAGGCCAACGATGAGCCCGGTATTCGATTTCTTTTTCACCGGCGCCGCGGGGACCGGGACCTGCACCGGCTGGACAGGCGGTCTGGGCGGGGCCTGGTATGGGGCCTGATACGGGGCCTGGCGCGGCGGTCGGACGTTTGCCTGGGCCTGCATCAGGACGGGGATATCCTCCTCAACGACCGTCGGCGACGGCATGCCTGCCGCGCTCCCCGGCCCGGCGGCGCCGCCCCGGGCGGCCAGGAGGGCATTTTTCATCTGGGTGGGGCTGTCAAAGCGGTCATCCGGCAGGAAGGCGGTCGCCTTGGCGATCACCGCCGCCAGTCTCCCCTTGGCGTCGCAGGGCAGCGGCAGGGGCTCCCCCCGCAGGCGGCGCTCCTGGGCGCTCTCCACGACGGAGTAGTTGAACGCCTCCGGAGACACCGGGAAAAAGGGCAGCCGCCCCTGGTTCATCATCTGGTACAGTACCAGCCCCAGGGAATACATGTCCGCCCGGGCCTCATACCGCTGGCCCCGGTAAACCTCCGGCGCCATATAGTTGCACGTCCCCTTCCGGCTCATGACGCTGCCCGTCTGGGCCATGGTCCGGGCGATGCCGAAGTCCCCCAGCTTGAAGTCCCCGTTCTTGGACACGAAGATATTCTCCGGCTTGATATCCCGGTGCAGGATCCCGTATTTCCCGCACAGTTCCAGCGCCTGGCAGATATCCGCCCCCAGGCGGATGACATCCTCCTCGTCCAGCTTCCGCTGCTGAAGATAGACGTTCAGCGGCGTCAGAAGCTCCATGCGGATGAGGATGTCCCAGCCGGAGCCGTCCTCCCGGGGCACCACCTTGTGGTCCTCATAGCTGACGATATGGCTCGTACCCTTCAGCTCGGCCATGAGGGATATCTCCTTGACGAAGTCCTCCACCATGGAGCGGAAGTATCCGTCTGTCTCCGCCTCGGTCAGGCCGCTGCTGCGAATGGCGCTGCGCTCCGCAGCCGACGGCGGCACGGAGATCACCTTCAGCGCCGCCTCATACACGCCGCCGAATTCCTCTCTCTCGATGCGCCAGACCTTGCCGAAGCTGCCCTCGCCCAGCTTCTCGCAGATCTTCCAGTCTCCCATCACATATTCGCCGATCTGATATGTACTCATCGCTTCATTCCCCTATCCTGTTTGGTGATGGTCTCTTCCGATCATATTGTATCAAAACCCGCCCCGATGTGCAACCCGCAGCGTTCATGAGCCGCGGGACAGGGCGGGTATGCCCGCCCTATCCCACCTGGGTCATCGCGCCGATAAACAGCGGGACCTGGTGCTCACAGTCCAGGAGCAGATAGAGGAACGGTCTGTCCAGCGTCACCGTCCTGACCGGGCCCGGCATGGACATGGCCACAAAATCCACCGCGATGGCGGCCCCTGCCTCGGTGCCCTCCTCATTTACCGAGATATAGGTCCTGTGCTGGACCTGGTCGATACGCAGTTCGCCTGCCGCCGCCTCTGCCAGCCGGGAAAAATCCGCCTTTTGGCCGTCAAAGGCGTCGGTCATGCCCAGCGCACCCAGCACGCCGGTCAGGTCCGCCCCATACCCGGCCGTGAACTTGGGGATATCCGCCTCCACAAGGGTCCTCTCCCCCTCTGCCAGCAGAGCCCGCAGCCGCTCCCCTGTCAGGGATGCCACGTAATCCTGCAGCGGGACGCCCTCCTCCGGCAGCAGCGCCGCAAAGGCGTAATCCCGGCCTTCGTAATATTTCACGAATCCGACGGCGTCCGTATCCTGCAGATATACCTCCTCTGTGGAGTGCATCAGCTCCACGTCCTGGCTCTCACCGTTCCCGGCGGTAAAGGTCCCGGCCTGTACCTGATCCTCCCGGTAGATGTTCTCCCACTGCCCGTCAAAGGCCAGGGCGTTGACCAATATCATCACCTTGTCCGGCGACAGCTCATCCAAAATGCCGTCGATCCGGCCACCGGTATTGTCCGACACCCAGGCGTTGACAGCGTCCCGCGTATCGCTGTCAAAGACCGTCTCAAAGGCGCCGGCTCCATACCAGCGCTCATTGGCCTGCAAAAACTCCGGGCGTACCTTCAGACCGCTCTCGCTGTTGACCCAGATCCCATTGGCCAGATGGACCCCGTTCCCCTCCTCCGAGGGCAGGGCCTGCACATAGTCGTGCAGACAGGCGTTCAGCTGTTCCGTCCGGATGCCCAGGACCTCCTCCATCTGCGCCAGGGTCTGCCCATCCGCGCCGTTGGCCGCCATGGCCAGCGCCTCCACCGCGGACAGCGGCGAGACCAGCGTGTTGTCCCCCTGAAAGCACGCCTGAAACAGCTCCATGCCGAAGCCGGCCACCGCGTTCTCCCAGGGTACGGCCTCCGCCGTCTCCTCTGCCTGTCCCGCGCCGGACGTCTCCGCCGGGGGCGGCGGTTCCACTCCCTGGCCCACCTGGTCCCGGCTCCCGCACCCGGTCATGAACAGCGCCAGCGCCAAGGTCAAAAAGCCTGCAGATATGCGCTTCATCGCAAACACCCCTTTTCCTGTATTCTGTCCCATTAGACGGCAAATTTGTAAAAAAGTTTCCGGTCCGCGTTTTTTAAGGGTATGACCCCCGCATCCTCCCGGCGGCAAAAGCGCCCGGGCCGGACCTGTCTTGACAGCCGGCTGGGGCCGTGGTACCATCCGCTTATCCGAAGGATAGGAGGCGCCGGACCGATGAATGAACGGAAACAACAGCTTCGCCGGGACGCCGCGGAGCGGATATCCTCCCTGCCGGAGGGTTATCTCCAAGAGGCAGGATTGACCATCGCCCGGCGCATCGCCGCCCTGCCGGAATATGCCCGCGCCGGGACGGTGCTGGCCTTCGCCGGAACGGACCGCGAGATCGACACGCTGCCTCTTCTGCGCCGGGTGCTGGCAGACGGAAAGCGGCTGGCGCTCCCCCTCTGTACCGGCCCGGGCCGGATGGAGGCCCGCCTCGTCTCCGACCTCGCCCGGCTCCGTCCCGGGGCTTACGGCATCCCCGCGCCGCCGCCGGAGGCCGACCTGCTCCCGCCAGGGGATATAGATCTTGTGGTCGTGCCCTGTGTGGCCTGCGACCGGACAGGCCGGCGGCTGGGCCACGGCGGCGGCTACTATGACCGCTGGCTGGCCGCCTATCCCGGTCCCGCCGTTCTGGCGTGTCCGCAGGCGCTGGTGCTGGACGCTATCCCCCAGGGCCCTCTCGACGCCGCCGTCCCCCTCGTGGTGACGGAACAGGCTGTGTACCGGGAGGGCAGGCCGATATGAACAGAGTGAGACTGCGGCTTCCCGCCCGCGGTCTCACTCTGTATCGTTCTGTATCGCTCTGTCCCACTCAGTATGCCGTGTTCTCCGGGTCCAGATACTCCTCTGCGTTTTCCGCCGAGATCAGCGCCGTGGGGACCACGGTGGACGCCTCCGCCCCCGTGCCGTTGAGCACATTGACGGCAACCTGAATGGCATTTTCTATCATGATGGGGCTGTACAGCGCGGTGGCAAGGTCAATGGCGGCATACTCTTCGCCGTCGATCATGCCCAAAAACTCCTGGCATCCACCGCCGCCGGTCAGGACCTTCACATCTCCCCGTCCGGCCTGGGTGATGGCGTCGATGGCTCCCATGGCCAGCTCATCGTCCATGGCAAACACCGCGTCGATGCGGTCGTAGTCATCCAGGGCGAACGCCATGGCGTCCGTCCCCTCCTCCCGGGAGAAGCCCCCGGCCTGTACCTCAAAGACATTGGTGGTATCGTAGCCCAGCTGTGTCAGATAGTCATAAAATCCCTGCTTGCGCTGCTCGCTGACGGACCCGGCGGAGGGCACGTCCATCACCGCGACGATCGCGCCGTTGCCCACCGCGTCGACGATATACCTGGCGCTGCTGCTGCCCACGCCCTGGTTGTTGCCGGCGACCTTATAGATCCCCTCGCAGGCCACATCCATGCCCAGATTCACCACCCGGATCCCGGCATCCAGGACGCCCTGCACGGCCTCCTCCAGCTCGGTCCACTGGGGATACATGACGATGGCCGTGGCGCCCCAGCTCGTCAGCGACCGCAGCGCGCTCTTCATGTCCGCGGCGCTGGCGGCCTTCTCGATCTGGTACTCCAGGTCGTTGTCCTGGCAGTATTTCTCGGCATAGTAGGCCGCACCGGCGGCCCATCCGGTCTCCGCATCCGGGACGGCCACGCCGATCTTGATGACAGGCGGCGCCGGCTCCTCTTCCTCCGCAAATGCGACCGCCGCAAAAGACAGCACCATGATCACGGCAAGAGCAAGCGCGACAGCTTTCTTCATAGCAGGTCCTCCTTATCGTCCCATCTCTGTAATACTTTACTGATTTGAATATAGCATACGGTCAAATCTGTGTCAAGGCAAAGGCGGTCTGAAAAAACGCGCCGCGCCCTCTCCCGCCGGGCCGCCCGCCGGAAATCCCCGGAAGCGGGGATTGACTTTTTACTTATTTAAAGTTATGATAGGCAAAAGCAAGGAGGCACACTATGAACTTTGTCTTTATCTCTCCCAATTTTCCCGAGGCCTACTGGCATTTTTGCGCCTGTCTGGCCGACAACGGCGTGACGGTCCTGGGCGTGGGAGACGCCCCTTACGACGCGCTGGTCCCGGAGCTTCGGAACGCCCTGACCGAGTACTATCGGGTGGACAGCCTGGAGAACTACGACCAGGTCTACCGGGCGGTGGCCTTTTTCTCCTTCCGCTACGGGAAGATCGACTGGATCGAGTCCAACAACGAGTATTGGCTGGAGCAGGACGCACGCCTGCGCACAGATTTCAATGTGACCACCGGTCTGAAGAGCCATGAGATCGAAAAATACAAGAGCAAATCCCTCATGAAGGCATATTACCGAAAGGCCGGCATCCCGGCGGCCCGATGGGCCCGCGTGACGGACCTGACCGCCGCCCGGGCATTCATCGCGGAGGTGGGCTATCCCGTGGTGGTCAAGCCGGACAACGGCGTGGGCGCCACCGCAACCTATAAGCTGTCCTCCGACGCCGATACCGCCGCCTTCTTTTCCATGCCGCCGGACGCCGCCTATGTGATGGAGGAATTCGTCCCCGGCGTGGTCACCACCTATGACGGCATCTGCAACTCCAAAGGTGAGGTGCTCTTTGCCGCCAGCCACATCTCCCCCACCTCCATCATGGACATGGTCAACGACCACAACCCCTGCTCCTACTATGTGAGCAAGCAGATACCCCCGGAGGTAGAGGCCGCCGGCCGGGCCACGCTGAAGGTCTTTGGGGCCTCCAGCCGGTTCTTCCACCTGGAGTTCTTCCGGCTGACCGCCGACAAGGAGGGGCTGGGCAAGACCGGGGATATCGTGGCGCTGGAGGTCAACATGCGCCCCGCCGGCGGTTTTACGCCTGACATGCTCAACTTCAGCCAGAGCGCCGACGTATACCAGCTCTGGGCGGATATGATCGCCTTCGACGAGGCCCGGCACATCTATGACGGCCCCCGCAGCTACTGTGTCTTTGCAGGCCGGCGGGACGGGTGCGATTATGTGCTCACCTCTGAGCAGCTGGAGCAGCACTACGCCGCCAACGCCCGGCTGTTCACCCGCATCCCGGACGCTCTGTCCCCCGCCATGGGCAACCAGGGAGCCATCTGCTGCTTCAACACCGAAGAGGAGGTCTTTGATTTCCTCCACACCGCCTTCGCGGTCAAATAAACATACATCCTCCCAGGAAAAGGGAAAGGGCTTCGCCCCAGGCGAAGCCCTTTCCCTTTTATGCTGTCACTGCTCCGGTATCTGCGCCGGGACGGCCTTCACATACTCTCCGGACACATACCCCTCGCTGCCCTTATAGATCACCTGATACCAGCCGTCCTTCTGGCCCACATAGACCAACTGGGTCCCCTTGCTCACCGTGCCGAGCCGGTCGTGCTCCGTGCCGGGCCCTGTACGCACGTTCAGCTCCGCGGAGGCGGCGGCCACGCCGGCTGTTCCGTCCTCCGGGACGAGCCGCACGAGCTTTTCGGAGACGTAGCCCACAGCGCCCTCGTATTCCACCTGATACCAGCCGTCCTCTTCGCCGGCACAGGCCAGCACCGTCCCAAGGGCAGCCGTCCCGAGGACCTCGCTGTCCGCATCCGGCGCGGACTGCACATTCACCTCCGCCGGGGCGATGAGCCAGGTCCCCTCCGCCGGGACCGCTTCCTCCGGGGCCCGGTCATGGCGGCCCGTCTCCAGTACCGGCTGACCGGCAGCACCGCCGCGCCTGTCCATGGGGACGCTGTCATTGCCGAAAAAGACGCCCTCGTCCCGGTCCACCCGAAGGTAGCTGTGCTGAAAATAACCGGTCCCCTCCAGCACATAGGCATCGGACCCATCCCACCGGACGCCGGGGCTGAAATAGCTCTCCGCCGGTCCTTCACAGGACGAGACCGTATCGGTATAGACGATCTGGCCGCTCACCGCGCCGTCAGAAAAGTCAGCGATCTCCAGCTGCATATACCTGGCGCCGGGACCGGCGGTCTGTTCCGTCCACGTCCCCGACAGCGCCGTCCAGTCCTCCGTCTCGTCCAGGACCTCCGGCTCAGACTGGGCCGCCCAGGCGCTCTTGGCATAGCGGAAGGTCACTCGCTCCGTCCGCTCCACATCGCAGTATGTATGGGTCTCGGGATAGCGGTACTCCATCACCTGCACCCGGCCGCGGTCCTCCTCATGGCGCCCCAGCAGCTCTGTCCCCGCCGGCAGCATGGCCAGGGCCTCCTCGTCGGTAAGGGCGGGCGGCGCGCTGGACAGGACCACCACCGCCGTCACCGCCACGACCGCCACCGCGGCCAGGATCGCCAGCAGCACCATCCGCCCATGGGACAGCCGGGGCTTCCCGCTCTCCGGCTCCGGCACAGTTTCCAGCTCCGGCACAGCCTCCGGCCCCGGCACGATCTCCGGCTCCGATACAGTCTCCGGCTCCGGCGCAGCCGTCAGGGGCGCGCCGCAGTTGGCGCAGAACGCCGCATCCTCTATATTCTCCGTCCCACAGCTCTTACAGATCATTCCGCATCCTCCATCGTCTCCGGCGCGGTGTCCGACACGACCGGCGCGTACGCCGTCCCACAGAATACGTAGGTGCTCCCGGCAGTCTGGCCGTACACGATGCCGTCAGACAGGAGCGTCATGTAAAGGCTCTCCCCCATGGGGACCACCTCATACCGGTACGTCCCGGGCTCGTAGCCCTCGGCGGCCATGGTCATCGCCAGTTCCTGACCGTCCACGGCATACTCTCCGCTCTGCCGGCCAGAGGGCGTCCCGGGGAAATACCCTCCCTCGTCGGTGCAGGTCATGTCCCCCCCGAAGCGGATCGTCAGGGCAAACACCTCGGTGCTGTAGCCCATATCCATCAGCCCGGTCCAGCTGTCCCCGCTCAAGTGTCCGCACAGCGCCTCGTCTGCCGCGGTCACGTCCGCACCCAGCGTCAGCGGCGTCCCGAACACGAACTGCCCCGCCTCGTCAGCCAGCAGGGCTCTGTTCCCGTCCTCTGTCTGCTCCTGCAGCACACAGCCGGGCAGGCACAGGTACAGCCGCCCGTCCCGGAAGAAATGGTCCACATCCTCCAGTTTTTCCCATGTCCCGAAGCCGTCCGCCTCCGCCGGGACGGTCAGCTGTTCCTCGTCCAGCACCCATCCGGTCAGGAGCCGGAAGTAGTCCAGCAAAGCGTCCTCGCCCACCGGGAACAGCTCATCCAGCACCGTATCGGCCCCGGCGGTATCCTCCGGCAGATGGCCCAGCATCGAGGCGGCGAGCTGCTCTGCCTGCCCGTAGCTCTCCCAGGTGCCGGTGGCGCCCTTCTCCTGGAGCGACGCGCGGTGATCCCGCGCCGCGGCCAGACCGGCGGTCTCCTCCTCGGTCAGGTCCTTCTCCACTGTCCAGGCCAGGGCCTCCATGAGGCCGTATGCCCTCTCATAGAGGGCCCCGGCGCCCGCCGCCTGGGTATCCTCTGTCCAGTTCAGCCGTCCGTCGGCCGCCTCACCCAGCAGCCCCCGCTGCCAGCGCTCATACATCTGCCGGTACGGGGTCTCCGCCAGCCGAAGCTCCAGTTCCCCGCCCTCCGCCGGTCCGGAGGCAAGCTGCGTGTAATAGCTGCCCCGGTCCGGGTCATAGGTCCAGTCATAGGTCCCGCCGTCCTCCGCCGTGATATGCAGGGCAAAGCCCTTGTTGTCATAGGTCAGCGGCTCCACGGCCCCTGTCTCCGGGGCCATGACACGGCCTGTGCCGTCCGGAAGGAACGCATAGTACCGGCTGTCCGGCGCGTCCATATACCAGGCGGACGCCGTCAGGATCTCGCCCGTCAGCTCCGCCGCCTGGTCCCGGACCTGTTCCGCGTCCTCATCGGAGGCGGCGGCCATGGCGGTGCGCAGGTAGCTGAGCGCCTCGTCGATGGCGCCGGCGTCCAGCGCCGCCGTCCCCAGGGCCGTATAGACCTCATAAATATGCTCCCCCTGGGAGGGGTCCAGCTCCAGGGCTATCTCATAGTCCCGGAGGGCCAGACTCTTCATGTCGGGGCCGTCCTCCGCCTGTTCCTCCGCCAGGGCCATATAGCTGTCGGCACGGCCCAGATAGGCCGCGGCCTGGTCGTCTCCGGCCTCGATGGCCCGGGAAAACGCCTCCACAGCACTGGCATAGTCCCCCTGCCTCATAGCCTTTGTCCCGTCCTCGCGATAGGCCGGCGCCGGCGTGGCCTCGGGCGGCTGCGTCTCCGCCGTCCCGCCGCAGCCGGCCAGCCCCAGCGCCAGACAAAGCGCGGACAACAGTGCCAGTGTTTTCCTCATATCCTGTTCCCCCTGTATCTATCCCGGGATGTACGCCCGCCGGGGCGCACAGCGTTCGCATTTACATAATATTATCGTACCACAACCGCTGGTATTCGTCAAGATTCGCCGGTCCCGGACAAACGGCAAGAGCCTGCCGGTCCACGGCAGGCCCTATCCGATTCACCGGCCAGGGCCGGTCAGTTCCAGGCGCTGAACTCCTGGTCGGTGCACTTGACGTAGTGGGTGCCCTCCACCAGGTGATAGACGCCCTGGTCATAGTCGATGCCGGAGGTCTTGTAGTCATAGCTCTCCGCCACCCGCTGCTTCTCCACCACCGGGTTGGGGGCCGGGATGGCCGACAGCAGGCTCCGGGTATAGGGGTGGACAGGATGGGCGAAGATCTCCTCCGTGGTCCCCGTCTCCAGCAGATGCCCCAGGTGGAGCACGCCGATGCGGTCGGAGATGTACTTGACCATGCTCAGGTCATGGGCGATGAACAGGTAGGCCGTGCCGGTCTCTTCCTGGATGTCCTTCATCAGGTTCACCACCTGGGCCTGGATGGACACGTCCAGGGCGGAGATGCACTCGTCGGCAATGATGAGCTTGGGGTTCATGATGAGCGCCCGGGCGATGCCCACCCGCTGGCGCTGGCCGCCGGAGAACTGGTGGGGATAGCGGCTGGCGTGCTCGGGAGCAAGGCCCACCTTGGCCAGGATGGCCCGGATCATCTCGCTCCGCTCGGCAGAGCTCTTATACATATGGTGGATGTCCAGCCCCTCGCCGATGATGTCCTCCACCTTCTTCCGGGGGTTCAGGGACGCCATGGGGTCCTGGAAAATCATCTGCATCTGGGTGCGCAGGTTTTTCTGGTCGGCGCTCTTCATTTTGCCGGAGATGTCCATGCCGTTGAAGCGGATGGTCCCGGCTGTGGGGTCATACAGCCGGATGACGCTCCGGCCAATGGTGGACTTGCCCGACCCGGACTCGCCCACCAGACCGTAGGTCTCTCCGGGGTATATCTCGAAATCCACGTTTTCCACGGCCTTCACGGTAAAGGTACGGCTGACCCGGAAATACTGCTTCAGGCCCTTCACCTGCAGAAGGGGTTCGGCGTTATAGTTCACTGCCATGCTTGCGTGCCTCCTCCTTCATCCGTTCGATGCGTGCCTTCAGCTCCGGGGGCATCTCCACCTTGGGCGCGCGCGGGTCAAGCAGCCAGCTGGCCACGAAGTGGTCCTCGGTGAGCTGGAACATGGGCGGCTCCGCCTTGTCATCCACCTTCAAAGCGTACCGGTTCCGGGGCGCAAAGGCGTCGCCGGTCTTCTCATACAGCAGGTTGGGCGGCGAGCCGGGGATGGTGTAAAGCCGCTCGTCCGCCGTATCCAGGTCCGGCATGGCGGACAGCAGGCCCCAGGTATAGGGATGGCGGGGATCATAGAAGATCTCGTTGATGGTGCCCTTTTCCACGATCTTGCCCGCATACATCACGTTCACATAGTCGGCCACCTTCGCCACCACGCCCAGGTCATGGGTGATGTAGATGACGGAGATGCCCCGCTCCTTCTGGAGCCGGCGGATGAGCTCGATGATCTTGGCCTGGATGGTCACATCCAGGGCCGTGGTGGGCTCGTCGCAGATGAGAAGGTCCGGGTCGCAGCTGAGGGCGATGGCGATGACCACCCGCTGGCGCATGCCGCCGGAGAGCTGATGGGGATAGTTCTTCATCCGCTTTTCCGGATCGTCGATGCCCACTTCTTTCAAAAGGTCGATGGCCTTCTGCCACGCCTCCGCCTTGGGCGTCTTATAGTGCCAGATCATGCCCTCCATGATCTGCTTGCCGATGGTCATGGTGGGGTTCAGGCTGGTCATAGGGTCCTGGAACACCATGGCGATGCGCCGGCCATTGATGTGGCTGCGTATCCACTTCTTGTCCTTGGTCAGGATGTCCACGCTGGCGGGAGAGCCGTCGGCCAGGTGGTGGTAGTTGAACTGGATGGTGCCCCGGTTCACGGTGGCGTTGCTGGCCAGGATGCCCATGGCCGCCTTCATGGTGACGGATTTTCCCGAGCCGGACTCCCCCACGATGGCCACGGTCTCCCCTTTGTACAGGTCGATGTCCACGCCTCGGATGGCATGGACCGTGCCAGCCGTGGTCCTGAAGGAGATGTCCAGGTCCTTTATATCAAGTATCTTTTCTTTCTCAGCCATGGTCACACCTCACATTTCCTTCATCTTGGGGTCCAGGGCCTCCCGCAGACCGTCTGCCACCAGGTTGAAGCTGAACATGAGAAGCGCCATCACCACCACCGGCGGGATGATCTGATAGGGGTGGGTGGTGAAGCTGTTGTAGCCGTCGGAGATCAGCGAGCCCAGAGAGCAGCGGGGCACGGGGATGCCCAGGCCAACGAAGCTCAAAAATGCCTCGGTGAAGATGGCGGTGGGGATGGAGAACATCACCTGGGTGATGATGGGGCCGATGATGTTGGGCAGGATCTCCTTGAAGATGATGAAGAATTTGCCCGCCCCCAGGGTCCGGGAGGCCAGGACGAACTCCTGTTCCTTCAGCTTCAGCATCTCCGCCCGGGCGATGCGGCTCATGCCCACCCATTCCGTGAGCATCAGGGCAAAGATGATGGTCAGCATGCCCGGCTCCAGCACCAGCAGCAGCAGCGTCACGATGACCAGCCGGGGGATGCCGTTCATGATCTCCAGGAACCGCTGCATGAGCATATCCACCTTGCCGCCGAAGTAGCCGGAGATGAGGCCGTAGCTCATGCCGATGACCATGTCGATGAGGGCCGCGGCGGCGGCGATGATGAGGCTGACCCGGGTACCGGACCAGGTACGGGTCCAGATATCCCGGCCGAAGTTGTCGCTGCCGAACCAGTAGTAGACATCCTCAAAGCCCTTGTCAAGATAGTTGTTGACGGACTTGGAGCCGGTGGTGGTGCGCATGGTCTCGCTGCCGTCCATGATCCCGAACTTCTCCAGCGCGGCCACCCGGGGCGCCAGGTTCTTCTGGGTCAGGGTCTGGCCGGAGTAGGTGTACTCGTTCATGCCGGGTCCCACCACCGCCATGAGGGTGATGATGATAATGAGCAACATGCCCAGCACGGCGCTCTTCTTCCGGAAGAAGCGGATGAAAACGTCCTTCCAGTAGCTCTGGGAGGCAAAGTTGGAGTCCAGGGCCAGCTCGCCGTTTTCATTTTTCAGGACGAAGTCCTCGGCCACAGGCACATAGGGCACAGCCGCCACGGCCATAGCCGGTCGTTTGTTCTCCATATCAGTCGCCCTCCTTTGCCAGCCGGATGCGGGGGTCGATGATGCCGTAAAGGATATCCACAACCAGCATGATGCCGATGTACATGGCCGAATAGATGAAGCTCAGGGAGATGACCACATTGTAGTCGTTGGATTGGATGGCGTTCACCAGAAGGCTGCCCACGCCGGGGATGGCGAAGATCTTCTCCACCACCAGCGAGCCGGTCATCAGGTCCACGATCAGGGGCGCCAGCACGGTCACGATGGGGATGAGGGCGTTTCGCAGGGCGTGGCGGAAGATGAGCGCCGGCCCGGAGATGCCCTTGCTCTCCGCCAGGAGCATATAGTCGCTGTCCAGTACCTCCAGCATCTCCGTACGGGTGAACCGGGCGATGGACGCCATGGTGAACATAGAAAGGGCGATGCTGGGCAGCACGCTGGACTGGGTGGCCAGCTGGGCGTTATAGAGCATGGGGAACCACTGCATGCGGAATCCCAGCACATAGCTCAGGCCCAGGGCGAACACATAGGAGGGCACCGACACGCCGATGACGGAGATGATGGTCGCCAGGGTGTCCCAGAATGTATCGTGCTTCAGCGCGGCGATGAGGCCCAGGATCAGCCCCAGGATCGCTCCCAGGGACACCGCCGCGCCGCCGATGCCGATGGAGATGGGCAGGCGGGTCTCGATGAGCTGGGAGATGGGGGTGTTCTTGGAGATGTTGTAGCTGACGCCGTAATCTCCTTTCAGCATGTTCCCCACATAGCGGAAGAACTGCACGACCACCGGCTGGTCCAGTCCGTACTTGGCGTACAGGGCCGCCCGCTGGTCATCGTTCAGCTTCTCGTCGTTGAAGGGGGAGCCGGGCATCAGCTGCATCAGGATGAACAGCACCAGCAGGATCGCCAGCAATGTGAACAGCGATGTCAGCAGCCTCTTGAGGGTGTATTTCTTCACGGTTGCCTCCTTTTGGCTTGTCGGAAGAATGGCAACATGCCTCCGGGGGAGGTTGCCATTTTTCAGACAAGCCCTTATGAAAAGGCCGCGCCAAAGTTATCCACTTCGGCGCGGCCGGACTTTAACACTTCGTGTTGGATTTTAGCCCTCTTTGACCACGTTCTTGAACACGCGGTTCAGAGCGCAGGGGTGATGCTCGATGCCGGTGACGGAGGAAGAGATCATCTCCGCGTTGGCCTGGGTGTACAGGGGGAAGATCACGGCATCGGCCATGACCAGCTCCTCGGCGTCGTACAGAGCCGCCCAGCGGCCTTCGGGATCGGTGCAGAGGTCGCCGGTGGTGCACTCGTCGATGATGGCGTCATAGTCAGCGTTGCTCCAGAAGCCGTAGTTGTTGGAGTTGTCGGTGACCCACATGCCCAGATAGGTCATGGGATCGGCATAGTCGGGACCCCAGCGGGTCAGACCCAGCTGGAAGTTGCCGTTCTGCATATCCTCCACGCGCTGCTTCTTGGGCTCCACGGTCAGGTTGACGGTCAGGCCGGGCAAGGTGGTCTCCCACTGCTCCTTCAGCACGGCGGCGACCTTCTGGGGGGCGTCATCCGCGTCCACGACCATATCCAGCTCCAGGGAGTCGATGCCCAGCTCCTCCAGGCCGGCAGTCCAGCACTCGGCGGCCTTCTCGGCGTCGTCGGCGCAGTAATCGGCGAACTTGGTCTGGTCACCGGAGAAGTCGGAGCCGTCCGGGCCGGTGGCGAACTGCAGAGGCACAGCGGTGTAGGTGGGGATGGAGCCGTCCATCAGGACAGACTCGGTGATGGCCACGCGGTCGATGGCGTAGGTCAGAGCCATGCGGATGTTCAGGTTGGCCAGCTCAGGCACGTCCTTGATGTTGGGGCTGACATACCACAGGTAGCCGGCGCCCACGGTGAGGAACTCGGGGTCGTCCTTGACCTGCTCCACCTGCTCGCCGTTGACGAGAACGGTGTCAAGCGCGCCGGTCTGATAGCTCATAAGAGCCTGCTGGGAATCCTGGATGAGCTGATAGCTCACGCCGGCGATCTGGATCTTATCGGCGTCGTAGTAGTCGGGGTTCTTGGTCATGTGGAAGGCGGTGGCGGCGGGCTCATAGGAGTCCAGCACGAACGCGCCGTTGGAGAGGACCGTCTCGGGGCTGGTGCCGAAGGTGTCGCCCACCTCGTTATAGAAGGCCTCGTTCACGGGGTAGAAGGTGGGGAAGTACATCAGGCTCAGGAAGTAGCTGACGGGCACGTTCAAGGTGACCTCCAGGGTATTCGCGTCCACAGCCTTGACGCCCAGCTCGCTGACGTCCTTTTCGCCGGCGATGATCTCGGCGGCATTGACCACCTGGCCGATGTCGCTGAGCATGTAGGAATACTCAGATGCGTTGGCGGGGTCCACAGCGCGCTGCCAGCCAAAGACGAAGTCGGCGGCGGTGACAGGCTCGCCGTTGCTCCACATCGCGTCCTCGCGGATATGGAAGGTGTAGACGGTGCCGTCGTCGGAGATATCCCAGCTCTCAGCAATGGCGGGGATAGCGCCGCCCTCGGCGTCCATCTGGGTCAGGCCGTCGGTGTAGCCGGCGATGACCTCGAAGGAGGTGCCGTCGGTGGCGATCTGGGGGTCCAGGGACTCCACGGGGGTCTCGATCATCACGTTCAGATCGGAGCCCTCGTCGGCCATAGCCACGACGCCCAGAGACAGGACCATCGCGAGAGCCAGGACCAGAGAGAGAAGCTTCTTCATAGTGGTTCCTCCAAAATAAAATATGTGGAACAGGGGTCAAAGCGCCCCGGGTCCTCAGAGAACATCGTTTGTGTTACAGACACAAACGCAAGTGGGACGTCCCACTTGGCGGGAATAGCTGCAATTTTAGTTATATACAATGGTAGCGCTTTAGTGTATTAATTGTCAATATCACTTTATAACAAATAAAAATCACCCATGCGGACAAATTCGGGACAAAACGTCAAAACAACCCCGAAAACGGCATTGAGCCGTTTTCGGGGCTGTCCCTGTCTATCCGTTTATTCCGCTTTCACTGCGTTCTTTCCAGTTCCAGTGCCCGGCGCAGAAATCCCTTGCTATACTCGATCTTCTCCGCCAGCCGGGCATCCACGGGTTCGAAATCGATCTCCTTTTGCAGCACCTTTGCGGCGCCTGCGGCATCACGCTGCAGCCGTTCCTCCAGCCCCACTGTCCCCAAAAGATCAGAGAGCCTGGCATTCAGACGAGAGCTCTTGTTCCCATTCTTACGCTCCAGCGCACAAAAGTCCTTGTGAAAAAGGAGCGAAAAGACCGCGCCATGAAAGGAATCGGTGATGACATATCTGGCATCGTGCAGCAGTGTCAGAAAGTCGACCGGGGATGCGCTCAGCGCCCACTTTCCATGCAACAACAGTACCTCTCGGTGCAGCCACATCGTTCCAAAGGGGATCATCACCACCCGTAGATGCAGTGTTTTCGCCACAGACTGGACCATACGGTAGTTCTGTTCCGACATTCCCAGCAGATACACAAATATATAATCGTTCTTCCGCTTCCCGGGCTGACACAATTCTTCCCACTTCTCTTTTGACAGCAGGAGCGTCGGGTCCAGCACACAGCACACATCTTTGTGCACACGGCCCGTCAGTATCGTCACCGCCGACGGTTCCCGGACGCTGACTGCATCCAGCCGGTCGACCAGGGGGACCATATATTGAAGAAATTCCTCCTCCACCGAATCCACGCCAATACTGGCGGCATAGGATATCTTCCTGTGCCTGTCATCCACGAATTTCAGGAACGTACTGTCGGAGCTGAAATTTGGATTCCACACCTGGTCGCTCCCCGTGATAAAACAGTCATACCGGTCGTTCGCCTCATGGAGGTTGGCATCTGTATACACCGTGTCAGAGGCGGAAAAGGCATCCCGCATAAAGCGATCATATGCCTTTTTCCTCCGTGCCAACAACAAGTTTTTCAGATAGGAGCATAGTTTTACATATATGGTGTGGGGCAGTGACCCTTTTGGTTTTTCCTTCTCTTGCCCTCTGCGAAACCCGGCAGAGTTCTTTCGATCCATGCGCAAAACATCACTTTCGACTCCCATCTCCAGTAAGCAGTTTTGCAATGCGTATGCCTGAAGTACCCCCCCATAGTTGTAGTTGCCGTGAAACAGCGTCACAATGGCAGTCTTTTTCATCGCTCTTCCCCACCTGTTCTTATCAGCAAAGTCCCAGCCTGTGCAAAACTCGCCACACCCGCCGCCGGAATGTAGCAGAATTGTTGGAATATTTCTGGATCAGCAGATCAAAGGACATCCTGTCCAATTTCCGGAATACCTTGTCACGCCGGGGAGGGCGGGATGCAGACTTGACCGCCATGGGATTGTGGCGCAGTGCTTCCTCCCCGTCTATCGCCTGCCAGCGACAGTTTTCCTTTACCTGTTCAAAAAGTGTCTGTCCCCGGTCGCCGCGGACCATCAGGAGAGATACGCCTTTGTCATCGTTCCACTCCGGCAAAACAGCATTCAGCCCCCACAAATCACCTATGGTGACATCAGCTATCCGACAGGTGCCCTTAAAGGAGCATTGATAGCAGCATGGCCGAAGAGCGATCCTCCGCTGGAATGCCCGCATGTACAAGTTTTCTGACTGCTTTTCGCTGTGAATATCGCCGCCAGCAAATTCCACCGTCAGGGAGGAATTTGCCCAGCCGCTTATTTTGTCCCGAAAAATGACTTTGCGCACAGGTGCACCAGTCTGCTCTTCCCGGTAATGTATGTATCGTTCCCACAGTTTTGGAGACGGAACACCAAAGCAGATGATATCCGCACACCACAGGCCTGGATAATCTTCTCCCAGAAAGCCTTTCAAGCCCTCAATCTGGCAGGCCGTACCGGTAAAGAGTACCTGTCGCCCTGCTTTCAGCAATTTCTCTGCTTGCTGATAGCACGTGCCCATATCGCTTTGCACATACTTGCTCCTGCGCAGCTTCTCAAGACCCACCTCGTCCTCCACGCAGATGTGCTCTACTTTCCGGCAGTCCGCAGATAGTGCCGCGCCGAACACCGCGCCGCCCTCCGACAATATCTTCTGGGCAAAAAGGGTGAACGCGCCGCCGGAAGAGCTCGCTGCCAACACCTCCCGGTCGTTATTGACGACCGCATAGAATGCAGGGCCCTCCTCCGCTCTATCTGCCTTTTGGTCCTTGGCTCGCAGTACCGGACAGACCCGTGCACACTTTCCGCAGTCTGTGCACAGACTCTTATCTGCCATGACCGGGTAGAGGAACCCCTCCCCGTCCGGTTCCATCCGGATGGCCCCGGTGGGGCACCCCGCGCAGCACGCACCGCAGCCGCAGCACTCGTCCTTCGGCACAACAGTATACACTTGTCCGCCTATATCTCCCATTTGTTCCCCTCTTCTGTCCTCCCGGCAGGAGATGAATGATACAAAAAGGTCCCTGAGACAGAGGGACGTTCCCACCGTCATCAGGGACCTTGAACTAACTCAGCCGATCATTTTGGCGACTTCGGCGGCCAGGTCGTCCTGGCGCTTCTCGATGCCCTCGCCCTTCTCGAAGCGGAGGTAGCCCTTCACCGTGATGGGGGCGCCCACTTCCTTGGCGACGGCGGCCACATGGGCGGCCACATCCTCGCCCTCACCCTTGACATAGGCCTGCTGGAGAAGGCAGATCTCCTTGTAATACTTCTCGATGCCGCCCATGACGATCTTTTCGATGATGTTCTCGGGCTTCTTGGCATTCTTCGGGTCCTGCTTGGCCTGGGCCAGACGGACCTCCTTCTCATGGGCGATGAACGCCTCGTCCACCAGGGACTTGTCCAGATACTGGGGCCGCATGGCGCAGATCTGCATGGCCACGTCCTTGCCCAGCTCCACGGCGGCGTCGGCGGTGCTGGCGGTGTCCAGGGTCACCAGCACGCCCACCTTGCCGTTCATGTGCACATAGGGCACGTTCAGGCCCTCGTCCACCCGGGCAAAGCGGCGGATCTGCATGTTCTCCCGCAGGGCCAGGAACACCTCGTTCTTGGCGTCGGCCACGGTCATGGTCCCGTCCACCCACTGGCAGGCCTGCAGGGCCTCCACGTCGGCGGGGTCTTCCTTGGCGATGACCTTGGCCAGGTCCTTCACAAAGCCGGTGAATTTCTCGTTGCTGGCAACGAAGTCGCTCTCGCAGTTGACCTCGACCACCACGCCCACGCCGTCGATGACGGTGGCGTAGGCCATTCCCTCGGCAGCCACGCGGCTGGCCTTCTTGCCGGCGCTGGCCAGGCCCTTCTCCCGCAGATAATCGACGGCCTTGTCCATATCGCCGTCGCAGGCCACCAGGGCCTTCTTGCAGTCCATCAGTCCCGCGCCGGTACTCTGGCGCAGGTCATTCACCATTTTCGCGGTAACAGCAGCCATTATTCCTCTTCCTCCTTAGCGATCTGTTCTTCCGTGGCCACGGGAGCCTCAGCTTCCGCCTCGGCGTCCTGGCCCTGACGGCCCTCCTGCACGGCGTTGGCCATGGCGTTGGAGATGAGCCGGATGGCGCGGATGGCGTCGTCGTTGCCGGGGATCACATAGTCGATCTCGTCCGGGTCGCAGTTGGTGTCCACGATGGCCACGATGGGGATGTGCAGCTTGCGGGCCTCGGCGATGGCGTTGTGCTCCTTGCGGGGGTCGATGACGAACAGCGCGCCGGGCAGCTTCTTCATGTCCTTCACGCCGCCCAGGTACTTCTCCAGCTTGGCCTGCTCGCCCATGAGCTTCATGACTTCCTTCTTGGGCAGCATATCAAAGGTGCCGTCCTCGGCCATCCGCTTGAGCTGGTTGAGCCGGTCCACGCGGGTACGCATGGTCTTGAAGTTGGTGAGCATGCCGCCCAGCCAGCGGGCGTTCACATAGTACTGGCCCACCCGGCTGGCCTCCTCGGCCACCGCGTCATGGGCCTGCTTCTTGGTGCCCACGAACAGGATGGACTGGCCGCTCTCGGCGAGGGAGCGCACGAAGGCGTAGGCCTCCTCCAGCTTCTTCGCGGTCTTCTGCAGGTCGATGATATAGATGCCGTTGCGCTCCAGGTAGATATACTCCGCCATCTTGGGGTTCCAGCGGCGGGTCTGGTGACCAAAGTGGACGCCAGCCTCCAGGAGCTGCTTCATTGTTACGACTGCCATTACGTTTTTTCCTCCTTGTTTATTCAGTTTTTACCCTCCGGACGCCTCACCCTTGCGGCCACCCTTGCGGGACCAGGCCGTGCGTCAGCATCCGTGCGTAATAGGCAAGCTCAAGTATTATAACAGAGAGAACCCAGCATTTCAAGTATTTTTTCCCGCAAAACCCTGTCTTTTGGGCCTTTTTTCCCGCCGCACGGCGTGCTCGGACTCTACCAGGATGATGTCGTCCCCGATGCGGCTGATGCTCTCCCAGGGCAGCACATAATCCTCGTCCCGGCCGAACATGCCCAGAATGCGGGGCCTGCCCGGCACGATGAGGGCCGTGATACGCCCCTCGGGACTGGTGAACTCCGCGTCGCACACATACCCCAGCCGGGACCCGGTGCGGACGTTGATGACCTCTTTGTAGCGAAAATCGGAAAATCTGCTCAGCATACCTATCCCTCCCGTAGACTGTATGCAAAGGATGTCGAAACTATTCCCCGCCCTATTGGCCCCCTTGTGCAAAGGGGGCTGGCACGGCGCAGCCGTGACTGGAGGATTGTCTGACAACCCCTCCGCCTCGCTGTCGCTCGGCACCTCCCCTTACACAGGGGAGGCTTATTTTTCCCCGTGCCCTAATTTTTATCGAAATTCAATAAATTTTTATTGACTTTCGGTAATATCCGTGTTATCCTGGGACCACATCGGAGGTGACCTGTCATGAAACAGAAAGAGCTCTCCATCCTTTTGCGCATCGTGGTGGTCCTGTGCGGACTGGTGTGGCTGTTCTTTTTCAACTGGTTCGGAAAAAACTTCATTCTGTCCCTGATCGAGCCGGACTACATTTTTGTGGCCAACGCTTTGCCGTTCAGCATTCTGATACCCGTGCTGATCGCCATGATCGACGCCTGGCATATCCTGACCCGGATCGGCAAAAACAACAGCTTTTGTGTGAAAAATGCCCGGGGCCTTCGGCGCATCAGCTTCTGTGCCCTGATCGACACGGGACTGGTCATTCTGTGGGGCTTTTATTCCTATTTTCACGACCATGTGCCGTTTGCGAACGGAAACGAGTGGTTCTATGTGCTCCTGCTGGTCATCGCCGTGGTGGGCGTCGCCGCCACCGCCGCGGCTGCGGCATTGAGCCACCTGACATTGAAGGCCGCCCACCTCCAGGACGAGAACGACCTGACCATCTGAAGGTGAGTATATGATTTATGTCAACCTTGATGTGATGCTGGCCAAGCGGCGCATGAGCCTGACCCAGCTGTCGGAGAAGATCGGGCTCACCATCGCCAACCTGTCGGTCCTCAAGACCGGAAAGGCCAAAGCCGTGCGGTTTTCCACGCTGGACGCCATCTGCCGGGCCCTGGACTGCCAGCCCGGGGATATCCTGGAGTTCCGGGAGGATGAGGACGATGGATGAGAAAAAGGAAAATAATATTATGGAAACCAATCCGCCGTCCCCTCCCCCGCCTTTGACCTGGCGGGACGGGGCCATTCCCCTGCTGGCACTGGCCCTTTCTGCCATCTTCTGGGCAGATTTTGGCCCGGAGCGGATGGATTGGCCCCACTGGGGCGTGCCGGCACTGGTGGCCGCCCACTTCGGCGCGGTACTGGCGGTACTGGGCAGACAGGTCCGCATCAACGCGGGCGGCGTCATCTGCACGGCGGCGGCCCTGGTCCTGGGCCTCTGCTGCGCTCTGTACAAGTCCGGCGAATTTCTCATCATAAACTGCTTCGCCATCCTGCTGGTGGCCGCCATGGGCACCTTCGCCCTGTCCGGCCACATGGACTGCGGCGCCGGCAGCGCCGTCCCGGACGCCATCCGGCTGTCCTTTCTGGCCGCGTTCACCCGCCTGAGCCGCCCCTTCCGGGCCGTTGCCCGGGCCTTTCGGACCGGGAGAAAGCGCACCGCCCAGGCAGTTCTGGCCGTACTGATCGCCCTGCCGGTGCTGGCGGTGGTGCTGTGGCTGCTGACCTCGGCGGACGCGGTATTCGCCGGCCTTTTCGACGGCCTGCGCCTGACCGCCCCGCCGGAGGACGCGGTGATGCGGGTGGTGCGGGTGCTGGTCCTGGCCCCATTCCTGGCCTCCGCCCTATACTATATCCGGGAGGTCCCTGCTCCCACGCCCGCGGCAAAGCCGGCCCGGGACAGCCAGGCGGCCCTGTTCCTGCCGGTGACGGCGCTGTTGGATGGAGTTTACATAATATTCTGTATCATCCAGGTCCGATATCTGTTCGGCGGCGCGTCGGACGCGGCCATGGCGGGCGGCTGGGCGGAATACGCCCGCTCGGGTTTCTTTCAGCTGGCGGCCGTGGCGGCCATTGACCTGGGACTGTGCCTGCTGGCCACGGGTGAAAAACGCTTTCAAAGCCCCGGCGGCAGGGCTCTGCGGGCGCTGCTGGGGCTGCTCCTTGCCCTGACGGCGGTCATCCTGCTCTCGGCCTTCTGGCGGATGCGGCTGTACATCGGCGTCTTCGGCATGAGCGTGCTGCGGCTGCTGACCCTGTGGGCCATGGCGGTGACCGCGGCGGGCATCCTGGCGGCGGCCCGGAAGCTGGCCCGGCCCGGCTTCGGCTTTTTCCGGACAGCGGGGACCTTTGCCCTGGCCCTGTGGTGCGCGCTGAATCTGGCAGGACCGGTGCGGCTGATCGCGGACTACAACGTGGACCGGTACCTCTCCGGGGACCTGGCAGAAATGGACACAGCCTATCTCCGCTCCCTGGGCCCCGATGCCCAGGCCGCCCTGGACCGGCTGGACAGCATGAAATGACTGCCGCGGCAAGGACCGTCTCTCCGTCTTGCCTGGCCGGGCTTGCATTCTTCCTGGGCGTGTGCTATGCTCGTAGCATGCCGCACGATAAATCAGAGGAAGCAAGGAGAAGCGATCATGGGACTGTTTGACAGATTCAAAAAGGAGCCGCCGCTCAACAAGGAAGAGAAGGCGATCCAGGTCATCACCCAAATGTTGAGGGCTTTTCACGCAAAAGAGTATGAAAAAGCCATGACATATGTGGATGAATCGGAAGAAAACGATCTGACGGAATTGTTTGAACGCGTAGACGCGACTTTGGCAGACAACGGCTTTGACCGTATCGACGAATACGGCACGCCCTGCAATTTCCATCCGCAATATGAATACTCTCAGCTGTCGATCTACGAATTCAACGATAACAGCGGTTTTGCCGCCGACTATGATATGACCTCCCATTCCGAACTGGTCGATCTGACCCTGCAATTGAAATTCATATACACGAACAGAGGGCTGAAAACGGTCTTTCTGGGGATCGACCCGTCATAAGACAGGACCCAAAAGAGCCGCATCCTTTCCCATGGGAAAGGATGCGGCTCTTTTCTTGTATCAGCGCTTATTTCAGGATCTGTATCTCCGTGATGCAGGTGTCCTCGAACCGGGTCCCGGCCACCGCGCCGGTGATCGTCAGGGTGACGGAGTCCGTCTCCACAGGCCGGTCGAACAGGACGTACTCGTAGCTTTCCTCCGCGGTGCCGTATTCCGGCTCGCTGCCGATCAAATACATGGCCGTGAAGGAACCGTCGGAAAACGAGATGATAAAATCGGTGGGACGGCCATTCTGCTGGTACGTATCCTGGTTCTTCCAGTAGCCGGGCAGCACGGAGACGCCGTAGACCGTCTCCGGCCCGTCAAAGGAAAACGTAATGCTGCTGCCCACGCCGGTCCCGGACTCCCCCTCGACCCAGGCCGTGGCAAAGTTCTGGTCGAAGGCGTTCCCGGGCACATAGGTGTTCCCCGACTGGGGGGCCAGCACGGAGCTCGCCGTGATGTCCCGGACGCTCCTGTCCAGCTCCCGGACCGACAGGGACGCGACGGAGTACCCGTTGAAAACACTGTTGGCGTTTTTCTGCAAAAGGGCCTCGAACTTGTAAAACGACTCGGCGTAGTCGATGCTATAGGATATGTGCATGAATCCCTGGAGCGTCATCGTATCGCCGGCGACGGTCACCCCGGTGATATCCGCCTCGGGGTAATAGATCGCCATGTCGCCGGTCGCATAGGGTCCGGTGTACTGGCCGCCAGCATGGGTCAGGTAGCCCTCCCCCGTTATGACCTCCTCCGCCGGCATCGGCCCGCCGGTCAGGGAGTCAAAGAGCCTCGCCATGTCCCCGTCCGAGACGGAAAAGCTGCTTCCCATCTGCCGCGTCATGGCCTTGACCGCCGGGATGCTCCCGTCGTTCAGCAGGATCTGGATAAGCCGCACCTGGACCTCCTCGGTCAGGACGACATCCCCCGCCGGGGACGAGGAACACCACCACAGCTTCCCCAGAACATTTTCAAACACTTCCCTGTCCGTGACCGTCAGCTCGGCGTCCTGGGTCCCCAGCAGGTCCACATGGTCAGTCGCCGGAGCCCAGCCAAGGGTCAGGGACAGCATCAGGCACGACGCGAGGATAAAGGCGATCTTTTTCACAGTTCGCACGCTCCTTCTCCTGAATTTTAATCTCCCGTGAAATACCGCACAGCGGCGCGGAAAATACCCATGTCATACTGGCCGGGCACGTTCTCATAAAGGCCCGGGCCGACGCGCTCGGAGTGGCCCATTTTGCCCAGCACCCGCCCGTCGGGGCTGGTGATGCCCTCGATGGCATAGACGGAGCCGTTTGGATTGTCGTCCGTGTCCATGGAGGGAACGCCGTCCAGGTCCACGTACTGGGTGGCGATCTGGCCGTTCGCCGCCAGGGTCCGCACCAGCTCCTCCGAGGCCAGGAACCGGCCCTCCCCGTGGGAGATGGGCACGGCATACACCTGGCCGGGCCGGGTCTCCGCCAGCCAGGGGGATCTGTTGGAGGCGACACGGGTCCGCACGATCCGGGACTGGTGCCGGCCAATGGTGTTGTAGCTCAGGGTGGGACAGTTCTCGTCGGTGTCGATGATCCTGCCGTAAGGTACCAGTCCCAGCTTGATGAGGGCCTGGAAGCCGTTGCAGATGCCCAGCATCAGGCCGTCCCGCTCCTCCAGGAGCCTTGTGACCTGTTCCCGGACCGGGCCGCTGCGGAAGAAGGCGGCGATGAATTTGGCGCTGCCCTCCGGCTCGTCGCCCCCGGAGAAGCCCCCGGGCAGCACGATCATCTGAGCCCGCTCGATGGCCCTGGCCGCCCGCTCCACGCTCTGGGCCGCGTCCGACGCGGTCAGATTGCGCACCACCAGGATCTCCGCCTCGCCGCCGGCCTCCAGCACCGCCCGGGCGGTGTCATACTCGCAGTTGGTTCCGGGAAATACCGGGATCAGCGCCTTGGGCCGGACGCTCTTCACCGCCGGGGCCGTCCGCTCCGGCGCGGTATAGGAAAACGCCTCCACAGAGCCGGTCTCGCCGGTCCGGGTGGGATACACATCCGCCAGCACGCCCTCGTTCAGGGCCAGCAGCTCGTCGATGGAGGCCCTGTCCGCCCCCAGGTCGATAACGGGCTCCGCGGTAGTGACGCCCACACGCCGGGCATAGGCGCAGTCGATATCCTCTGTCAGTTCCGCCGCGACGGCCCCGTAAAACGGGATATGCCACATATCCCCCGTCATCTCTTCGTTAGCCTTGAAGCCAACGCGATTTCCGAAGGACATCTTCATCACCGCCTCGGCGGCGCTCTCCTCGATGGCCCAGGCGGCCTTCACCCTGCCCTGTCGGCAGAGGTCGTGGAACGCCTCCCAGGCGGCCTTCGTGTGCTCCGGCACGTCGCCGCCGAACACATACACCGGATGGCCCGCCTGCTTGAACTCCGTTGAGAGCAGCTCCTCTGCCTGGATGGGGGCGATGGCAAAGGAGATGAGGGTGGGCGGCACGTCCCTGTCCATGAAGGAGCCGGACATGGAGTCCTTGCCGCCGATGGCGGCGCAGCCGTAGTCCAGCTGGGCCTCCAGGGCCCCCAGCAGCGCGGCAAAGGGCTTGCCCCAGCGCTCCGGGTCGTCCCGCAGCTTTTCAAAAAACTCCTGAAGGGTCAGATAGGCTTTCTTATAGTCCGCCCCGGCCGCCACGATCTTGGTCAGTGACGTGACCACGCTGTCCATGGCCCCGGCGTAGGGGTCCGCGGACAGCCTGTCCGGGTCGCATCCCCAGGCCATGACGCTGGCCTGGTCCGTGCTCTGGCCCGGCAGTACCGGCAGCAGCGCCGCCATGGCCTGGGCCGGGCTGGTCTGGGTCCGGCCGCCGAAGGGCATCAGCAGGCTCCCGGCGCCGATGGTGCCGTCGAACCGCTCCGTGAGGCCCCGGCGGGAAGCGCACTTCAGGCTCCCGGCCATTTCCCGCAGGCTGGTGAACCGGGGCTGGCCCATGACCGCCCGGTCCTTTTCCGGGACGGACACCGCCGCGTGCTTCACCGCGCCGTTGGTGTTCAAAAACGCCCGGCTCAGGTCGGCAACGGTCTGCCCCTTCCAGGTCATGACCATCCGGGGGCTCTCGGTGACCACCGCCACCCGGTAGGCCTCCAGATTCTCCGCCTGGGCGGCTGTGATGAAGGCTTCCTCGTCCTGGGGGGCCACCACCACGGCCATGCGCTCCTGGCTCTCCGATATGGCCAGTTCCGTGCCGTCCAGACCCTCGTATTTCTTCCGCACGGCGTCCAGGTCGATGGCCAGGCCGTCCGCCAGCTCGCCGATGGCCACGCTGACGCCGCCGGCGCCGAAGTCGTTGCACCGCTTGATGAGACGGGTGACGTTCCCGTCCCGGAAGAGCCTCTGTATCTTCCGCTCCTCGGGGGCGTTGCCCTTTTGCACCTCGGAGGCCATGGTGACCAGGGACTTGGCGTTGTGGCTCTTGGAGGAACCGGTGGCGCCGCCGATGCCGTCCCGGCCGGTCCGGCCGCCCAGCAATATGACCACGTCGCCCGGTACGGGCTCCTCCCGGCGGACGTTCTCCGCCGGGGCCGCGGCCACCACCACGCCGCACTCCAGCCGTTTGGCCACATAGCCCTCGTGATACATCTCCGCCACATGGCCGGTGGCCAGGCCGATCTGGTTGCCGTAGGAGGAATAGCCCGCCGCAGCCGTCTGAGCCAGCTTCCGCTGGGGCAGTTTGCCGGGGATGGTCTTGTCCAGCGCCGCCCGGGGGTCGCCGCCGCCGGTCACCCGCATGGCCTGGTGCACATAGGCCCGGCCAGACAGGGGGTCCCGGATGCAGCCGCCGATGCAGGTGGCCGCGCCGCCGAAGGGCTCGATCTCCGTGGGGTGGTTGTGGGTCTCGTTTTTGAACATGAGAAGCCAGTCCTGCTCCTGGCCGTCCACCTGGGCGGGCACATGGATGGAACAGGCGTTGATCTCCTCGCTCTCGTCCAGTTCGGGCAGCGCTCCCCGCTTTTTCAGCACCTTGGTCCCCAGGGTAGCAATGTCCATCAGGGTCCGGGGCCGCGCCGCGGCCTTCTCGGGCCCATAGACCTCCTCCCGGGCCGCCAGGTACCGCTCATAGGACGCCCGGACCTTCCCGTCGGCGATGTCCACGCTGTCGATGTGGGTGGAGAAGGTGGTGTGGCGGCAGTGGTCGGACCAGTAGGTGTCCACCACCCGCACCTCGGTGATGGTAGGGTCCCGGTGTTCCTCGTTTTTGAAGTAGTCCTGGAGGAATCTCAGGTCGTCCAGATCCATGGCCAGCCCCAGAGAGTCCAGCAGGGCGGCCAAAGCCGCCTCGTCCATGGCGGTAAAGCCCTCCACCGTCTGCACCCGGTCCGGCACCGCATAGGTCCGCGCCAGGGTCTGGGGTTTTTCCATGGACGCCTCCCGGCTCTCCACCGGGTTAATCACATAGCCTTTGATCTTTTCCAGCTCCTCCGGAGAAAGCGCTCCCCGGAGCAGATACACCTTGGCGTAGGACACCAGTGGCCGTTCCACCCCGGCCATGAGCTGGATGCACTGGGCGGCGGAGTCGGCCCGCTGGTCGAACTGCCCTGGCAGGGCCTCCACCGCCAGAACGGTCCACGGCCCCTCCGGCACAGGGAACGCCTCGTCATAGCTCACATCCACCTGGGGCTCGGAAAAGACCACGGCCTTGGCCCGGTCAAAGACCTCCCGGTCGATGTGATCCACATCATAGCGGTTCAGGATGCGCACATCCTCCAGGGCCCGCACGCCCAGAAAATCCCGCAGGCCGCTGAGCAGCCCGGCGCTCTCCGGGGATATCCCCGGCCTTTTTTCCACGTATACGCGATATACCATAAACGCAGGTATCTCCCTTTATTGATCGAGCGCCTTCAGCGCCCGGGCTCCGATGTCGCGGCGGTAATAGGCGTTGCCGAAGTGGACCTTCTCCACGTCGGCGTAGGCGGCCCGGATGGCCGCGGGCAGGGTGTCCGCCACCGCGGTGACGCCCAGCACCCGGCCGCCGCTGGTGAGCAGCTTTCCGTCCTCCAGCTTCGCCCCGGCCACATATACCTGGGCGGAAACGCCCTCGTCATAGGTGATCTCATAGCCCTTCTCGTATTTCTCCGGATAGCCGGCGCTGGCCGCGATGACGCAGCAGGCGTTTTTCTCCGAAAAACGGATGTCGGTCTTATCCAGGGTCCCGTTCCGGCAGGCCAGCATGGCCGTGAGCAGGTCGCTCTCCATCAGCGGCAGGACCACCTGGGTCTCCGGGTCGCCGAAGCGGCAGTTGTACTCGATGACCTTGGGCCCGTCGGGGGTGAGCATCAGGCCGAAATAGAGGCAGCCCTGGAAGGGGCGGCCCTCCGCGGCCATGGCGTCGATGGTGGGCTGGAAGATGGTCTTCATGCACACCTCGGCAATGTCCCTGGTGTAGTAGGGGTTGGGGGCCACGGTGCCCATGCCGCCGGTGTTCAGGCCCTGGTCGCCGTCATGGGCCCGCTTATGGTCCATGGAGGACACCATGGGCTTGACGGTCTTTCCGTCGGTGAAGGCCAGCACGGACACCTCCGGGCCGGTCAAAAATTCCTCCACCACGATCTGGTCGCCGCTGGCGCCGAACTGCTTATCCTCCATGATGGTCCGTACCGCCTGCTCCGCCTCGGCGTGGGTCTGGGCGATGAGCACGCCCTTGCCCAGGGCCAGGCCGTCGGCCTTCACCACCGTGGGCACAGGGGCCGTCTTCACATATTCCAGCGCTGCCGCCGCGTCCGTGAACACCTCATAGGACGCGGTGGGGATGCCGTATTTTTTCATCAGGTCCTTGGCAAAGACCTTGCTGCCCTCGATGATGGCGGCGTTCTTCCGGGGACCGAAACAGGGCACCCCCGTCGCCTCCAGGGCGTCCACCATCCCCAGCACCAGGGGATCGTCAGGGGTGACCACGGCAAAGTCGATGGCATTGTCCCCGGCAAAGCGCACCGCGCCGTCGATATCCTTGGCACCCACGTCCACGCATACCGCGTCCGCGGCTATGCCCCCGTTGCCGGGCAGGGCATATATCTCCGTGACGTCAGGATTCTCTCTCAGCTTGCGGATGACGGCGTGTTCCCGACCGCCCCCGCCGATGACCATGATCTTCATATCGTCTCTCCCCATCAATGGTGGAACAGCCGCATGCCCGTGAAGGCCATGACGATGCCGTACTTATCCGCGGTCTCGATGACATTGTCGTCCCGGATGCTGCCGCCGGGCTCGGCGATATAGGCCACGCCGGACTTCCGGGCCCGCTCCACGTTGTCCCCGAAGGGGAAGAACGCGTCGCTGCCCACGGTCACGCCGGACTGGGTGGCGATCCACGCCTTTTTCTCCGCCGCCGTCAGGGGCTCGGGCCTCTCCGTGAACACGTTCTGCCAGGCGCCGTCGGCCAGCACGTCCTCGTACTCGTCGGAGATGTACACGTCGATGGCATTGTCTCGGTCAGGCCGGCGGATGCCGGGCTTGAAGGGCAGGCTGAGGACCTTCTCATGCTGCCGGAGGTACCAGTTGTCCGCCTTATTGCCGGCCAGCCGGGTGCAGTGGATGCGGCTCTGCTGGCCCGCGCCCACGCCGATGGCCTGACCGTCCTTCACATAGCAGACGGAGTTGGACTGGGTGTACTTCAGGGTGATGAGGGCCACGGTCATGTCGGTCCGGGCCTCGTCGGGCAGGTCCTTGTTCTTGGTGACGATGTTGGCAAAGGTGTCCGCCGTCACCTTATACTCATTTCTCCCCTGTTGGAAGGTGATGCCGTACACATCCTTCCGCTCCACCGGGGCAGGCACATAATCCGGGTCGATCTCCACCACATTGTAGTTGCCTTTTTTCTTGGTCTTGAGGATGGCCAGGGCCTCGGGGGTATAGCCCGGGGCAATGACGCCGTCGGAGACCTCGTCCTTCAGATACCGGGCCGTGGCCTCGTCGCAGACCTCGGAGAGGGCCGCCCAATCCCCGTAGGAGCACAGCCGGTCTGCGCCCCGGGCCCGGATATAGGCGCAGGCGATAGGGCTCAACTCCGCGTCCGGGTCCACGAAGTATATCTTCTTATCCGTCTCGGAAAGGGGCTTGCCCACGGCGGCTCCCGCCGGGGACACATGCTTGAAGCTGGCAGCGGCGGGCAGGCCCGTGGCCTGCTTGAGCTCCTTCACCAGCTGCCAGGAGTTGAACGCGTCCATAAAGTTGATGTAGCCGGGCTTGCCGTTCAACACCCGGATGGGCAGCTCGCTCCCGTCTGCCATGAAGATGCAGGAGGGCTTCTGGTTGGGGTTGCAGCCGTATTTCAGTTCCAATTCTTTCATGTTCCTCTCCTTCTCAGGCTTCGTGTTTGTTGACGATGACCGTGTCCCGCTCGCCGGTCTTCAGGTCGATGTAGGACACATACAGGGACACCTTGTTGGCCTCGTTGAGCCCCGCCCAGACCTGCTCGCTGAGGGTTTTCGCGTCGGGGGCGGCGATGGTCACAGGGGCAGGCTCCCCCTGATAGGAGGGCAGCGGGGCCCCGTCGGCGGCGTAGGTGTGGATGATGTGGCCCAGGCCGGCCCGGGGTTTATCGTACTCATAGAAATACCGGCAGCAGCAGGCCGGGTCCCCGTCCAGGCTCTTGAGGATGGAGAGCTTATAGCTGCCGTCCGGGCTCACCAGGCCGGAGATGCGGGGGGTCCAGTTGGGCCCGTCCGGCTCGAACTCCCGGGTGCGCAGGGCAGCGGCAAAGGTCTGCCCCGCCAGCAGGGCGTCCCGGATGGTGTCGGTCTGGTCCCCGTTGGTGACCACGGTGCCACGGCCCGCTGTCCGGACCGGATGGTAGATGATGAGGCTGGGGTCCGACATCTTGGCCGGGTCGTGGGCCTGGGTGCGGATGCCGTCCTCGGTCTCGGTGAACACCCGGTTGCGGCTGTTGACGCTGCGGCCCATGATGAAGTAGACGATGACGGCTTTCTTTCCATCGGCGCTGCGGCCCAGGGCGATGCCCCGGCCGGGATAGGTCCTCTCGCTGAGATAGGCTTTCAGATCAGTCGGCATGCTCTTTCCTTTCTGCGATCTCCGCGGCGACCATCTCCACCGCCTGGGGCAGGATGATCCACTCCGCCTGTTCCATGACCCGCCGCTGCAATACCTCCGGCGTGTCTCCCTCTTCGACCATGACGGGCTTCTGCAGGAGGATGCGTCCCCCGTCCGGTATCTCGTTGACAAAATGCACCGTGGCGCCGGTGACCTTCACGCCCCGCTTCAGGGCCTCCTCGTGGACCTTGAGGCCGTAAAACCCCTTGCCGCAGAAGGAGGGGATCAGCGCCGGGTGGACGTTCAATATCCGCTCCGGGAACCGGTCAGTGAAGTCCTGGCTCAGGATGCTCATGAAGCCCGCCAACACGATCATCTCCGCGCCGCAGGCGTCCAGGGCCTTTAAGATGGCGGCCTCGAAGGCCTCCTGGCCCCCCAGCTCCTTCCGGGAGCAGACCACGGCCGGCACCCCGGCCTTTTCCGCCCGGGTCAGGGCATAGGCCCCCGGCTGGCTGGACACCACCAGCACGATCTCTCCCGACCGGAGCTTTCCCGCCGCCTGGGCGTCCAGCAGTGCCTGGAGATTGGTGCCGCCGCCGGAGACGAACACGGCGATACGCGTTCTCGTCATACCATCTGCACCCTCTCTCCGCCGGAGACGATCCGGCCCAGCACATAGGCGTCCTCCCCGCCGGCCCGGAGGACGTCCAGGGCCCGGTCCGCGTCCGCCGCGGCCACGGTCACGGTCATGCCCACGCCCATGTTAAAGGTGTTGAACATGTCCCGCTCGGGGATGGAGCCGGTCTTTTGGATGAGCCCGAAGATGGCCGGTGTCTTCACCGCGGCCTTCTCGACCCGGGCGGAAAGCCCCTGGGGGATGCTCCGGGGGATGTTCTCATAAAATCCGCCCCCGGTGATGTGGCTGACGCCCTTCACGGTCACGGCCTCCATCAGGGCCAGCAGAGGCTTGACATAGATGCGGGTGGGGGTCAGCAGGGCCTCCCCCAGCGTCCCGCCCAGCTCGTCCCGCTGCTCGTCCAGCACCTGGGGATGCTCGTCCAGCCCAAAGACCTTCCGCACCAGGGAGAAGCCGTTGGAGTGGACGCCGCTGGAGGGCAGGGCCAATATCACGTCCCCGGCCTCCATGGAAGAATTATCCAATATTTTGCTCTTGTCCACCGCGCCCACGGTGAAGCCCGCCAGGTCGTAGTCATCCGGGGGCATGACGCCGGGGTGCTCGGCGGTCTCGCCGCCCACCAGGGCACAGCCGGCCTGGACGCAGCCCTCCGCCACGCCGGAGACAATGGCGGCGATGCGCTCGGGCACATTTTTGCCGCAGGCGATATAGTCCAGGAAGATGAGGGGCTTTGCCCCGGCGCAGACCACGTCGTTGACGCACATGGCCACGCAGTCGATCCCAATGGTGTCGTGCTTGTCCAGATACTGGGCGATCCGCAGCTTTGTGCCCACGCCGTCGGTGCCGGAGATGAGCACGGGGTGGGCCATGCCGGTCACGTCCAGCTCAAAAAGCCCCCCAAAGCCGCCGATGCCCCCCAGCACGCCGGGGATGGCGGTGCGGGCGATGTGGCTCTTCATCAGCTCCACCGCCTTGTACCCGGCGGTGATGTCCACGCCGGCGGCGGCGTAACTGGCGGAATAGCTGTCCTCAGGCATCGTCGTCGGGCCTCCCCTCGCTGATCTTATACTCGAACCGGCTCTTGGCGCTGTTCTTGGGAACGGCGGTGGGATAGTTGTTGGTGAAACAGGCATCGCAGAAGCCCTCACAGTTCTCTCCGCCCAGCAGCCAGGGCAGGTCCTCCACCGGCAGATACCCCAGCGTGTCCGCGCCGATGATGGTGCAGATCTCCTCCACGGAATGGTGGCAGGCGATGAGGTTCTCCCGGGAGTCGATGTCCGTGCCATAGTAGCAGGGATTCAAAAACGGCGGCGCGGAGATGCGCATATGTACCTCTGCGGCCCCGGCCTCCCGCAGCAGATTCACGAACCGACCGCTGGTGGTGCCCCGGACGATGGAGTCGTCCACCACCACCACCCGCTTGCCCCGGACCACGCTGGCCACGGGATTGAGCTTGATGCGCACCAGGTCCTCCCGGGTGCTCTGGCCCGGGGCGATGAAGGTGCGGCCCACATATTTGTTTTTGATGAAGCCCACGCCGTAGGGGATGCCGGAGCGGCGGGCATAGCCCAGGGCGGCGTCCAGGCCGGAGTCCGGCACGCCCACCACCACGTCCGCCTCCACGGGATGGCGGATCGCCAGGCGCTCCCCGGCCCGGGCCCGGGCCTCATGGACGCTGACGCCGTCAAGGACGGAATCCGGGCGGGCAAAATAGATATGCTCGAAGATGCACAGCTTCTTCGGCGCCTTGCCGCAGTGGTCCCGGATGCTCTGGATCCCGTCTCTGGAGAACACCACGATCTCCCCCGGGTCCAGGTCCCGGATGAACTTGGCGTTGACCGCCTCCAGGGCGCAGGACTCCGAGGCCACCACATAGGTCCCATCCTCCCGCTGGCCGTAGCACAGGGGCCGGAAACCGTTCTCATCCCGGACGGCCAGGAGCTTGGAGGGGCTCATGACCACCATGGAATAGGCACCCTTCACCAGGAACATGGCCTGATTGACCGCCTGCTCGATGGAGGGCGCGGTGAGCCGCTCCTTGGTGATGACGTAGGAGATGACCTCCGTGTCGCTGGAGGAGTGGAAGATGGAGCCCTGCAGTTCCAGGGCCTTCCGCAGCTCGCCGGAATTGACGATGTTGCCGTTGTGGGCCAGGGCCATGCGGCCCTTGATGTGGTTGACCACCATGGGCTGGCAATTCTCCCGGCCGCTGCAGCCGGTGGTGCCGTAGCGGACATGGCCAACGGCCATGTTTCCCTCCGGCAGATGGTTCAGAACGCGGTTGGTAAAGACGTCGCTCACCAGCCCCAGGTCCTTGTAAAAGCTGAAAAGGCCGTCGTCATTGACCACGATGCCGCAGCTCTCCTGGCCCCGGTGCTGGAGGGCGTACAGGCCGTAATAGGCCATGGATGCAAGAGGCATGCGCTCCGGCGCGAACATGCCGAACACGCCGCATTCCTCATGAAGATTCCCGCTCATAAGCCTTGCTAAGCTCCTTATTTTTACCCCAGGATGCGCTTCATCATCTCGGCGTAGGCGTCCTCCACCCCGCCCAGGTCCCGGCGGAAGCGGTCCTTGTCCAGCTTCTCATGGGTGGTGCTGTCCCAGAACCGGCAGGTGTCGGGGCTGATCTCGTCGGCCAGGACCAGCTTGCCGTCGGAGGTCTTGCCGAACTCCAGTTTGAAGTCCACCAGATCCACGTTCACCGCCTTGAAAAAGGCTTTCAGCACGTCGTTGACCTTGAAGGCCATGGCCTTGATGGTCTCCAGCTCCTCCGGGGTGCACAGGCCCAGGGCCAGGGCGTGATAGTCGTTGATGAGGGGGTCTCCCAGCTCGTCGTTTTTATAGGAGGTCTCAAAGGTGGGCGCGGCGAACACGATGCCCTCCTCCACGCCGTAGCGCTTGGCAAAGCTGCCGGCGGAGATGTTGCGGATGATGACCTCCAGAGGCACGATGGAGACCTTCCGGACCACGGTCTCCCGGTCGTTCAGTTCCTCCACGAAGTGGGTGGGCACGCCCTCGGCCTCCAGCCGCTGCATCAGATAGTTGGTGACCCGGTTGTTGATGGCGCCCTTGCCGGCGATCTGGCCCTTTTTCAGGCCGTTGAAGGCCGTGGCGTCGTCCTTGTAGGAGACGATCACCAGATCGGGGTCCTCGGTGGCGTAGACCTTCTTGGCCTTGCCCTCATAGAGCTGTTCTTTCTTTGTCATGGGAATATCCTCCATTTGATCGTTGTCAGTTGTTGAATCTAGCTTCCACGGCGGCGTTCTTGGCCAGGACCTTCTCCGTCCCTTCAGCCCGGGCCCGGTCCAGCCTGGCAGCCAGGTCCTCGTCGCCGAGGGCCAGGATCTCCGCCGCAAGCAAAGCGGCGTTGACGGCTCCGTCAATGCCCACGGCGGCGACCGGGATGCCGGAGGGCATCTGCACCGTGGACAGAAGAGCGTCAACGCCGTCGAGGGCTTTTGATTTTAACGGGATGCCCACAACGGGCAGGGTGGTATTGGCGGCCATGGCCCCGGCCAGGTGCGCCGCCATCCCGGCGGCGGCAATGATCACACCGAAACCATTTTCCCGGGCGCTCCGGGCAAAATCCCGGGCCTGGTCCGGCGTGCGGTGGGCAGAATACACGTGCACCTCATAGGGCACGGCATATTCCGTCAGTTTCTCCACCGCTTTTTCCACCACGGGCAGATCGCTGTCGCTGCCCATGACGATGGCGACTTTCTTCATCCGTACTCTCCCTTAAAGCAGTTAGAGCAGTCCTATTCTCTCGCAAATAGAACTGCCCAGGCGGTCGGCGCTTTGGGTCCGGCGGCTTCCGTCTGCCGGATCATGCCTGTTTCCTTGTGCCTATATTATAACAATAGGGGAAAGTTGAAGTCAATCGCTTCCGTCTCCCGGGAGAAGACATTTTTCCCGCGAACAATTGGGAATTTTTAGCTATTCTGCATAGCTTGTGGGCGCATCGCCGCCGATGCGCCCACAAATCGCAGTTTTGACTATCTTTCCTTATAATGACCGGGCCCCGCAGATATCCATGACAGCCTGGGCGAAGATCTCCGCCGCGGTGATAAGATCGTCCACAGGGATGCGCTCGTTGGCCCCGTGCATACGCACATCCACGCCCGGCATGACCGCGCCGAAGGCCACGCCGCCGGGCACATCGTGCACATAGGTCCCGCCGCCCATGGCATAGCAGCCGCCGGGATTGCCGGAATAGGTCTCATAGGCCCGGTTCAGAGTCTGGATAAATTCTCCTTCCGCCGGCGTGTGGTGGGGCGGGACCATCTCTCCCCCGGTCTCATATCCCAGGGCGGTCATCGTCCTGTCCGCCACCGCCTTGCAGTTATCGTCGCTGGCGCACACAGGCACACGGCAGTCGCACAGTCCCTCCAGGCCCGCGGGGGTGAAGTCGATCTGGGTGAAGGAGCAGGTCAGCGCCCCGGTCACCTCGTCGGCCTGGGCGATGCCCAGGGCCTTGCCGTAGTAATCCCCGTGGGGCAGGACCTTGTCCAGCTCCCGGATGGCCCTGGTAGAGGCGCAGTCCGCCAGGGGCAGACCCGCCAGCACCCGGAGAAGGGCCGTATTGGCGTTGTTGCCGGTCTCCGGCTGGGCTGCGTGACAGCCGGCGGCCACCACGGTGAGCTTCACGCCCTCCGGCGTCTCCTCCGCCCGGCAGGAGGCGCCGATCTCCGCGGCCAGGGGCATGGCCCCCGCCAGCAGGGCGTTCCTGTCCACACCGGCCACCACGGCGTATGCCTCGCCGGGCACCACGTTCACCCGGAAGCCTCCGTGCAGCTCTCTCACCCGGGGCAGTCCGCTCTCCGGTCCCCAGGTCTTGGTAAAGCGCAGACGGTAAAAGCCCTTTTCCGCGTTGCACACGGGAAACTCCGAGTCCGGCGTGAAGGTGTGGGGCGCGGGCTTCACCCGCTCATAGTACCAGGCCACGTCGCTGGAGCCGTTTTCCTCGTCGGTGCCCAGGATCAGCCGGCACCGGCCGGTCAGGGGCAGGCCCAACTCCTGTACGCACCGCATGGCATACAGCGCCGCCACAGCGCCGCCCTTGTCGTCCGCCACGCCCCGGCCATAGATGCATCCGTCCGGCTGCACCACCGGCTCAAAGGGGTCCGTGTCCCATCCGTCACTGGGCCCCACCACATCCAGGTGGGCCAGCATGTCCAGAAGGGGCGCCTCCGGCCCCATGTCCGCCGTCATGACCCGGTCCCCGTGGTTCGTCACGGAAAAGCCATACCCGGCGCACATCTCCATGGCCTTCTCCAGCACCCGCTTCGCCTCCCGGCCATAGGGGGCGCCCGGTTCCGGGGCCGTTCCCATGCTGGGGATGCGGCACAGTGTCTTCAGATCCTCCAAAAACGCCTCCCGATGTTCCTCCATCCAGGAGACGATACGCGCGTCTTTTTCCATGATGTGCTCCTTAGACATTTCATCTTTCAGTCATCCCCGGAGAGCGTTCGCCCTCCGGGGACAGGTCTCAAATCATTCCTCCGGACCATCCTCCGGGAGGGGATCCGGGTCTACCGGATCCGGGTCCTCCGGGTCCGGATCGGTGGTGGGGGTATCCGGCTCGGTGGTGCCCGGCGAGGGTTGGGTCACTTCGCTGCCCGTGGGGGTTGGGTCGACGGTCTCGCCGCCCGTGGGGGTTGGGTCGACGGTCTCGCCGCCTGTGGGGGAGGGTTCGATGATCTCGCCGCCATCGGTGGGCGTAGGCGTCAGGGACCCCTCAAAATTCTCCTTGGGGATGGTGTAGGTGACCACGCTTCCCGCCCGGGAGCCGGTCAGATACGTGATCGTCACCAGGATGGTACCGTCTCCATTGTCGGAATATGTGATGGTGTAGTCGACGCCCTCTACCAGCGAGTTGCCGTTCTCATCCATGAAGAGGTCATCGTTGTTCTCTTCCTCTTCACCGAAGATGTCGCCGCCGCCGGGCATGACAGCTGATGTATCGCCGGGGAAGAAATAGATGGCATAGGAATGTCCCCGCCTCTGTTTGAACATATCCCGTCCCGGCCGGATAGGGCTGCGGCCATGGGCGCCCGTCCGGTACGCCCAGTCCAGCTCCACGTCATAGATATATTCATCCGGGTCGATCTGCCGCTGTGCCGCAGGCAGCTTTGCCTGGTTATTCACGTCGATGTCGTCGAGCTCCGCGCCGTGGTCGATCATGACCCATGCGTGCTGGGCGTTGTTCTCATTGACGCCGCCCACCACCGGATAGGCCTGGAAGCCCAGCCGGCGGGCCAGGTACAGGAAGGAGGCCGCCCAGTAATAGCAGGAGCCGCGCTTCGTGGCATACATCTCCTTGGCGCACCGCAGCGACCAGCCGGTACTTCCCCGGATCCATCCGGTACGCCGGTTCATATAGTCATAGTCACCGAACAAGATGGCGTTATACGCCTCCCGCAGCTTGTCCTCCCGCAGCAGATTCGCGGTGTTTCCCTGGATGATTGGGTTCATGATGGCGTCCACATAGCCGTCCACCTCCACGTCTCCGGAGGTGTACCGTCCGTTCTCCCCGAAGTGGAGATAGCCATAGTCATAATTCGAGACGAAGGGTCCGTCCTCTTTCTCCACATAGAACAAGGAACCGTCCAGCTCCTGCAGACCGGGCTTGCTCCGCTGCAGGAAGTACCCGTTATCCGGCGCGTAGTACACGCCGTCGCTTTCCAGCCCGTCGGTGATGGTATGGAAGCCCTTCTGGAAGTAGTCCAGCTTCTTCTCCGCGTTGATATGGCACAGGTCGTCGCCCAGAATGATGAATCCTTGCTGGGCATCCGGCACCTCGCCCATGATATAGGCCATCAGCTCACTGGAGAAGGACACATCCACGATGTCATAATAGGCCCAGCTCTTCTTGGACACATCCCGATAGGGGGACGTCTCGCAGACAAGGTCAATGGCGGTCTTGTTGGGCGTCTTGCCCAAAGCCCGGTTGATGAGCACCACGGCCTCCGCTCTGGTCAGGGGCGCGTCGGGGTAGAAGTCGCCGTCCTCATAGCCCGTCAGCCAGCCCTTGGCCATGGCCGCGGCCACGTTCCCCATGGTCCAGTCCTTTGTATCCACATCCTCAAAGGCCTTCGCCACGATCTCGTCCACATCCATCACCCGGCAGAGGACCGTTACCATCTCGCCCCGGGTAATGGGCGAATCCGGGCGGAAGGTCCCGTCCGCGTAGCCCGTCATGAGACCCAGGGAAGCGGCCTCTTCCACGCTGTCGTAGGCCGCGTCGGTCCTTGTCACATCGGAAAACGTCCCGGTATCGCCGGGGGTATAGCCGCTGTCTTCCACCAGATTGCAGATGACCTGCGCCGCTTCCGCTCTGGTCATATCATCGTTGGGACGGAACTTATTGTTCTCCCCCGTCATGTACCGCACATGCTCCGACCGCACCGTCACGGGGGCCTGGGCATAGACCGCCATGTCCTCCGTCACCGCCAGGGTCGCAAAATCCACTGTGTGGCCCGCCTCATCCCGCCACTTCATCCCTTCCGGGACATTGGAGACCCGCTCGCCCTGCTTCACGGCCAGCTCCTGACTGACCATTCCGTTTTCATAGAAGGTCACTGTATGATATTCCGCCGCCTCGCTGGTATGTGCCCCCTGCCGCTCCGCCGCCTCGCGGCTGATGCAGGACGCCATCACACACAGGAGAAGACTGAAACAAACAAGCATTATCGCATAGGAACGCTTCATACATATCCTCCAGATCATGCGTCAACAGGTTCTTTCCGGCTGTCATGCCGTCCGCTTCCGGCGGGCACAGCCTGTGCTCTGCCGTCCACATTCTTTGGCATTATAACACACCCACACAAAATATGCTATAGCCAAATGTTCATTCAGCCATATCTATCAAAGAAATGTGCGTTTTTCCTTTTCTTTATGGAAAAAATGTGTTATACTTGACGATTGGGAATAACTTATTATATCCCAGCAGTCACCAATTTTTGTGAACAGATTATTATTTTTATCCTACCCAACATCAGAAAGGCGGCACACATGACAAGGATCGACATCTTTTCCGGCTTTTTGGGCGCCGGCAAGACCACTCTCATCAAAAAGCTCCTGGCCGATGGCTATCAGGGCCAGAAGCTGGTGCTCATTGAAAACGAGTTCGGCGAGATCGGCATCGACGGCGGCTTTCTGAAGGACGCCGGGGTCATCGTCAATGAGATCGAGTCCGGCTGCATCTGCTGCAGCCTCACCGGCGATTTCAGGGAAGCCCTCAAAATGGTGGCGGAGCAGTACGCTCCCGACCGCATCCTCATCGAGCCCTCCGGCGTGGGAAAGCTCTCGGAGATCGTGGCGGCGGTCCAGTCCGCCGGAGACCAGTTCGTCCTGGGCGGGCTCACCACTGTGGTGGACGCGGCCAAGGCCAAAATATATATGAAGAATTTCGGTGAGTTCTTCAACAACCAGGTACAGTCCGCCAACTGCATCGTCCTCAGCCGCACCGCCGGCATGAGCCAGGAAAAGCTGGCCCAGGCCGAGGCCCTTCTGCGGGAAAAGAACCCCGACGCGGTCATCATCTCCACCGACTGGGACGCCATCTCCGGCCAGCAGATCCTGGACGCCATCGACAAGAAAAACTCCATCTCCGCGGAACTGGCCGCTCTGCTGGAGGAGCACTACCGGGAAGAGGAAGAGGAGTGCGACGACCCGGACTGCGAGTGCCACCACCATCATCACCATCACCATGATCACGATGAGGACGAGCATGAGCACGAGCATCACCACCATGATGACGAGGAAGACGAAGACGAGCACGAGCATCACCATCATCATGACGAGGAGCACGAGTGCTGCCACCATGACCATGACGGGCACCATCATCACCACCATCACCATCATCACGGCCACGACGCGGACGAGGTGTTCCAGAGCTGGGGCGCAGAGACCTCGAAGAAATATGATGCCGCCGCCATCGGCGCCATCCTGGACAAGCTGACGGACGATGAGACCTACGGCTTCGTGGTCCGGGCCAAGGGCTATGTGCCCGCCTCCGATGGGAGCTGGGTCCATTTTGACTATACCCCCGGGGAAAAGGACGTCCGCACCGGTCCCGCCAACGTGGCCGGCCGGGTGTGCGTCATCGGCGCGAATCTGAAGGAAGACGCTGTGAAGGAGCTGTTTGGGCTGTGAACCAGGTACCGGTCTATCTCTTCACCGGCTTTTTGGAGGCCGGCAAGACCAAGTTCATCCAGGAGACCCTG
>CANRNU010000014.1 GCA_947632005.1 uncultured Oscillospiraceae bacterium
TGGCGGGGGGTTTGGCGGTGATGTCGTAGACGATGCGGTTGATGCCGGGGACGGAGTTGACGATGCGGGTGGAGACCACATCCAGCACGTCATAGGGGATGCGGGTCCAGTCGGCGGTCATGAAGTCGTCCGTGGTCACACTGCGAAGGGCCAGGGTATAGTCGTATGTCCTGCCGTCGCCCATGACGCCCACGGAGCGCATGTTGGTCAGCACCGCGAAATACTGGTTCATAGTCCCCTCCAGGTGGGCCTTGGCGATCTCGTCCCGGAAGATGAAGTCCGCCTCCCGGAGCGTGTCCAGCTTCTCCTTGGTGATGTTGCCGATGACCCGGATGGCGAGACCCGGCCCGGGGAAGGGCTGGCGCATGACCAGATAATCCGGCAGGCCAAGCTCCCGGCCAAGCTGCCGGACCTCGTCCTTGAAGAGCAGCCGCAGCGGCTCGATGATCTCCTTGAAATCCACATAGTCGGGAAGACCGCCCACGTTGTGGTGGCTCTTGATGACGGCGGCGTCGCCGGTACCGGATTCCACCACGTCCGGATAGATGGTGCCCTGGACCAGATAGTCCACCGCGCCGATCTTCTTGGCCTCCTCCTCGAAGACCCGGATGAATTCCTCCCCAATGATCTTCCGCTTCCGCTCCGGTTCGGTCACGCCGGCCAGCTTGTCCAGAAACCGCTTTTCGGCATTGACCCGGACAAAATGGATGGGCCAGGGGGCAAAGGCGCTCTGGACTTCGTCGCCCTCGTCCTTGCGCATGAGGCCGTGGTCCACGAACACGCAGGTGAGCTGGCTGCCCACCGCCTCTGCCAGCAGTGCCGCCGCCACGGAGGAGTCCACGCCTCCGGACAGGGCCAGCAGCACCTTGCCGTCCCCGACCTTCTTTCGGATATCGGCGATGGCGGTGTTTTTGTAATCGCCCATGGTCCAATCCCCGTGGGCGCCGCAGACCTCATAGAGGAAGTTGCGGAGCATTTCCCGGCCATACTGGGTGTGGTTCACCTCCGGGTGGTACTGTACGCCATAGAAGCCCCGGGCCTCATCGCAGATGGCCACATTGGGGCAGCCGTCGCTGTGGGCGGCGAGGGCGAAACCCTCCGGCACCCGGGCCATGTAATCCCCGTGGCTCATCCAGGTGACGCTCTCGGCGGGGATGCCCTTGAAGAGCCTGCAGGAGGTGTCGAAGTATGTGTGGGTCTTGCCGTACTCCCGGGCGGCGTCGTCCTGGGCAGGGGTGACCTGGCCGCCCAGAGCCTGTGCCATGAGCTGGCAGCCGTAGCAGATGCCCAGAATGGGCACGCCCAGCTGGAATATGGCCGGGTCGATGTGAGGGGCTCTGTCGTCATAGACGCTGTTGGGCCCGCCGGTGAAGATGATGCCGATGGGGTCAAAGGCCCGGATCTCCTCCAGGGAGATGGTGTAGCTTTTCAGCTCGCAGTACACATGGTGCTCCCGGACGCGCCGGGCGATGAGCTGGTTGTACTGGCCGCCGAAGTCGATGATAAGGACTGCTTCACGTTTCATATAGGGCACCTCGCATTCATCTGACAGTAAGAGTGGGTGGAAAGGGGCGAAGCCCGGTCAGGGCGAGCCGCGCGGCATTCCCGCGCGTCAAGGTCAAAAGCCATAGGACGTTTGGCTTTTGACCTTCTGCGAGGGGGAATTCACTTTCCCCTCGCAGTTTCAAAATAAGCGGTCAAAAAACTTGTTTGTTGACAAGCGTAAGGACTGCTTCACGTTTCATATAGGGCACCTCATATCTCATATGTTCTGATGATCTTCTCCGCCACGGCGCGGCGGGTGACGCACCGGTCCATGGCGTTTTTCTCGATGAAGCGGTGGGCCTGTTTTTCGGTCATCTTGAACTGCTGGATGAGCAGCAGCTTGGCCCGGTCCACGATGCGCAGCTCATCCATCTTCCGCTGGAGCTTCTCCGCCCGGGACTCCAGGGCGTGGAGCCGCTGGGAGACGTTGGCCATCATCCCGAGGCTCTGCTTGAGCAGGGTGGGGTCCACGGGACTTTGCAGCGTCATGAAGCCATGGGCCTCGCCATAGGCGGCCGCGGCCTCAAACCGGTCCGCCTCCGCCAGGAGGAGCACGCCGGCGGCGCCGCTCTCCACAGCCTTGGCGGCCAGGGCCGCGCCCGCGTCGGAGGGGACGGAGCCGTCGATGACCACCACGTCATAGACTGTCTCATCCAAGACGTATCCGGCCTCCCGGGCGGCGCACATGTTCAGTTCCGGGGCAAATCGGTCCTCCGGCAGGAAGGCGGCGAAATGGGCGGCTGTATCCCGGGAGTCGGTGATGAGCAGAAGGGAGGCATAGGGACGTGACTGCACCGTTTTCATCCTCCTCACATAGCATGGTCGTGCCGGTAAAACACTGGGATTTATGCTGATTTTACCTATTCTAAACCTCTTTGTCAATTTCCTGGAGAAGAATGGGGCATATGCCAATATACTTCTCGGGTCAGACGTCGTATTTTGTGTGTTTTGTCAATGTGACGGGGGTTGACAATGGGGCGGCAGACAGTGTAAAATCAAAACCGATGAAACGGCAAAGGCGTCGTGGAAAGTTTTCCCATGCCTGTGCCGTTTTTGTTTTTTGCAGGCAAGACTGAGATTGTAAAGGAGAAGCAACAATGAGCAACGTACCTGAGATCTTTGGTTCCATGGTGTTTTCCGAGGCGGTCATGCAGGCCCGCCTGCCCCATGCGACCTATAAAGAGGTGGTCTACGCCATCCACCATGACAAGCGTCTGACCCCGGAGATCGCCACGGTGGTGGCCACCGCCATGAAGAACTGGGCGGTGGAGAAGGGCGCCACCCACTTCACCCACTGGTTCCAGCCCATGACCGGCGTCACCGCCGAGAAGCACGATGCCTTCGTCCATCCCACCGGGGACGGCCGGGCCATCATGGAGTTTTCCGGCAAGGAGCTCATTCAGGGCGAGCCGGACGCCTCCAGCTTCCCCTCCGGCGGCCTGCGGGCCACCTTTGAGGCCCGGGGCTACACCGCATGGGACCCCACCAGCTACGCTTTCGTGAAGGACGGCGTGCTGTACATCCCCACGGCCTTCGTGTCCTACACCGGCGAGGCGCTGGACAAGAAGACCCCGCTGCTGCGCAGTATGCAGGCCCTGTCCAAGCAGGCCATCCGCATCCTGCGGCTGTTCGGCGAGACGGACGCGGACTCCGTCCGGGCCACCGCCGGCGCGGAGCAGGAGTACTTCCTGGTGGACAAGAGCGTGTACGATAAGCGCAAAGACCTGATCTACACCGGGCGCACCCTCTTCGGAGCCCGTCCCCCCAAGGGGCAGGAGATGGAGGACCACTACTTCGGCGCCATCAAGCCCCGGGTAGCCGCCTTCATGAAGGACCTGAACGACGAGCTGTGGAAGCTGGGCGTGGTGGCCAAGACCGAACACAACGAGGTAGCCCCGGCTCAGCATGAGCTGGCCCCGCTGTTCAGCACCGTGAACATCGCCGCTGACCACAACCAGCTCACCATGGAGCTGATGCGCACCATCGCGAAAAAGCACGGCATGGAGTGCCTGCTGCATGAGAAGCCCTTCGCCGGCGTCAACGGCAGCGGCAAGCACAACAACTGGTCCATGGCCACCGACAAGGGCGAGAACCTTCTGGAGCCCGGCGATACCCCCGCGGAGAACGCCCAGTTTTTGCTGTTTTTGTGTGCGGTGCTGAAGGCCGTGAACGAGTATCAGGATCTGCTGCGCATCAGCGTAGCCACCGCCGGCAACGATCACCGTCTGGGCGCCAACGAGGCCCCGCCTGCCATTCTCTCCGTCTATGTGGGCGACGAGCTGGAGGGCGTACTGAACGCCATCATGAACGACGAGGCATACAGCGGCGGCGGCAAGGAGCCCTTCAAGGTGGGCGTCAGCGTCCTGCCCCGGTTCCCCAAGGACTCCACCGACCGGAACCGCACCAGCTCCTTCGCCTTTACCGGCAACAAGTTTGAATTCCGCATGCCCGGTTCCTCCCAGTCCATCTCCGAGGCCAACATCGTGCTGAACACCGCCGTGGCCGAGGAGCTGCGCCGGTTCGCCGACCGGCTGGAGGCGGCGGACGACTTCGACGCGGACCTGCACGACCTCATCCGGGACACGGTGAAGGAGAACATCCGCATCGTCTTCAACGGCAACGGCTACGACGACTCCTGGGTCGAAGAAGCGGAACGCCGGGGCCTTCTCAACCTGCGCACCACCCCCGAGGCGCTGCCCTATTATCTGCATGAGAAGAACATCCAGCTGTTCGAGGGCAACAAGGTCTTTACGGAAGTCGAGATGCGCGCCCGCTATGAGATGATGCAGGAGAACTACGCCAAGACCATCCGCATCGAGGCCATGACCACTTCCGACATGGTCCGCAAGGACATCCTGCCGGCGGTCAGCGCCTATGGCGGGATGCTGGCCAAGACCCTGACGGCCAAGAAGGCCCTGCCCGGCATCGACGTCTCCTACGAAGAGGCGGCGCTCAAGCGCCTTTCCGAGCTCACGGCCATGACCAGCAACGCCGCCGACGTGCTGGACGGCGCCATCATGCAGGCCAACGACATCACCAGCTGCGAGGAGCTGTCCAACTTCTGCCGGGACAAGATCTTCGCCACCATGAGCGAGCTGCGCATCTATGTGGATGAGATGGAGACCATCACCAGCGCCAAGTACTGGCCGTACCCCACCTATGGCGAGATGCTCTTTTCTGTTCGTTGAAAAGGCTTGACGCCTTTCCAACGAGAGGGATGCGGCTCACATACGCGCACTCGCTGTGCTCGCACACTTCGTGAGCCGAGAAGAATGATCTCCCAGGCGCATGTCCTGGGAGATCATATCCAATTTTCTTTGCGCCTGTGGGCGCAAACTCTGCGAGGCTTTTTCAGGCGCATGTCCTGGGAGATCATATCCCATTTTCTTTGCGCCTGTGGGCGCAAACTCTGCGAGGCTTTTTCAGGCGCATGTCCTGGGAGATCATATCCCATTTTCTTTGCGCCTGCGGGTGCAAACTCTGCGAGGCTTATTTAAGAATATTACAATGGAGGTCACGAAGAATGCTGACGATCCCTGAGGGATACAAGACAGTCCTGGATGTGTACGACACCCAGCAGTGCATCGAATTCATCAAGTCCCATTTTCAGAACAATCTCCGGGCGGCACTGAACTTAAAGCGCGTGTCCGCGCCGCTGTTCGTCCGGGCCGACACGGGTCTGAACGACGATTTGAACGGCGTGGAGCGTCCGGTGGGCTTCGACGTGCCCGCCGCCGGGAAGGGGGAGTATCAGATCGTCCACTCCCTGGCCAAGTGGAAGCGCTGGGCCCTGCGGGAATATGACTTCCGGGTGGGCAACGGCCTATACACCGACATGAACGCCATCCGGCGGGATGAGCCGGTGCTGGACAATCTCCACTCCGTCTATGTGGACCAGTGGGACTGGGAGAAGATCATCACCGCCGAGGACCGGAACGTCGATTACCTGAAGCAGGTGGTGCAGCGCATCGTGGACGCCATCTGCATGACCTGCGACGAGGTCCGCTGGGCCTTTCCCAAGATCAGCACGGAGATATCGAAGGACATCACCTATATCACATCCCAGGAGCTGGAGGACCTGTACCCCCATCTGAGCCCCTCCGAGCGGGAGGATGAGTTCACCAAGACCCATGAGACGGTGTTCCTCATGCAGATCGGCGGGAAGCTCCGCTCCGGCAAGCCCCACGACGGCCGCGCGCCGGACTACGACGACTGGGAACTCAACGGCGATATCATCTTCCGCAACCATGTGCTGGACCGGGCCTTCGAGATATCCTCCATGGGCATCCGGGTGGACCCGGAGAGCCTGGACCGGCAGCTGACCCTGGCCGGATGCGACTACCGGCGGGAAATGCCCTTCCACAAGGCGCTGCTGGCGGGCGAGCTGCCTCTGACCATCGGCGGCGGCATCGGTCAGTCCCGGCTGTGCATGCTGCTGATGGGCTGCGCCCATATCGGCGAGGTCCAGTCCGGCGTCTGGGACGACGTGACCCGCGCCGCCTGCAAGGCTGCGGGCATCGACCTGCTGTAAGTCGTTTGAATGGCTATGCCATTCAAACGGGAAGACTGCAGCGCAAAGCGCCTCCGCCCTTTTGGGGCGGAGGCGTTCGCGTTTGCGGTCTGAGAGGGTTTTTCCGGGGCGCATGTCCCCCGGAAGACGATCCCATTGTCTTTGCGCCTGCAGGCGCAAACTCGCGAGGCTGCTTTTCTTTTTCCCTTGTCAACGGCGGCGGGTTGGATTATAATGTAAAAACAGGGGTGATACAGAATTATGGACATCAGAAAGAGATTCCTGCCTGCGGTGCTCATCGTGGCCGTGACGCTGGGATGTATCCTGCTGGGCCGGTTCACCAGAGTGCTGTTTTTCCTGGCCCTGGCCGTGGTGTCGGCTTTTGAGGTGCAGAAGGTGCTGTTCGAGGCCGATATGCCCACGTCCAAATGCCTTCCGATCATCTATATCACGCTCCAGGCCATCTTTTGCTGGGCCCACGCCTCGGCGGCGTGGATGACGGCGCTCTTCGCTCTGGCCGTTTTCGCGGTCATGTTCTGGACGATACTGAAGCCGGAGCGGGGCGGAAAGTTTGCCAGCGCCAACCTGTTCGTGCTGGTGTGGCCCTTTGGATTTTACGCCATCATCCTCCACGCGGCCGCGTCAGACGCCTGGTGCATGACCCTGATGCTGGGCGTGCTGGGCACCTGGGCCTGCGACTGCATGGCGCTGATCGGCGGCAAGTACCTGGGCGTACATAAGCTGGCCCCGGTGGTCAGTCCCCACAAGACCTGGGAGGGCGCCATCGTGGGCGGCCTGTCCGCCATGGTGGCCGGGATGCTCATCGCCTGGATCCTGGGCTGGAGATTCGGCGTGTGCGTGATGGGCGCGTTCCTGGCCAGCTGCTTTGGCCAGGTGGGCGACCTGACCGCGTCGCTGTTCAAGCGTATGGCCGGCGTGAAGGACTATGGACATCTGATGCCGGAACACGGCGGGATCATGGACAAGATGGACAGCATGCTGTTCGCCATCCCTGCCGCTTACTTCTACCTGTACCTGGTCGGCCTGGCCTGAGGCCGTCACGGGCAGGGGAAACCGCCGTCACAGCCGATGACCTGCCCGGTGATGAAGCCGGCCTGCTCGGTGGCCAGAAAGGCGATGAGCTCCGCCACGTCCGCCGGCGTACCCAGCCGGCCCAGGGGCGTCTCGTCGATGAGGGCCTGCCGGTCGGCAAAGTCGAAGCGGGCCAGCATGTCGGTGTCGATGACGCCGGGGGCCACGGCGTTGACCCGGATGCCGGAGGGGCCCAGCTCCTTGGCCAGAGCCTTCGTCAGGCCGATGAGCGCCGCCTTGGAGGCGGAATAGGCCGCCTCACAGCTGGCCCCGTATACCCCCCATACGGAGGAGATCAGGATGATATTTCCTGCCTTCTCCCGGACCATGTGGGGGATGGCGGCCCGGCAGCAGCGGTATGCCCCGTCCAGATTCACCGCCAGCAGCCGCCGCCAGGCGTCCTCGTCTGTGTCGGTGAGCAGGCCGTATTCCGCCGCGCCCGCGTTGCAGACCAGAAGGTCGACGGGGCCGGCGGCGGCAAACAGCGCCGATACCTGGGCCGGGTCGGCCACATCGGCCCGGATGGCCCGGACGCCCAGCTCTGCCGCCAGGGCAAGAGCGGCGGCTTCCGATTTGTTGTAATGAACGCTCACAGCCCACCCGTCGGCGGCCAGACGCCGGACGGCGGCTGCGCCGATGCCCCGGGACGAGCCGGTGACCAGGGCGTTTTTTCCCATACGAGAACCTCCGAGAACCATTTCACTTGCGTGTATAGGAAGTATAACACATCTGTCATAATAAAGGTAGGAGAAAATGCGTTTGGATCGGGACAATCAAGATCGGACCTGGGAGCCGGAGGACGACGGCCAGTGGACGAAGGAGGAGGCGAAGCGGGACCCCCGCTTTGACTTCGCCGCGTTCCTGGGCCCGGAGAGTCTGGAGGACCAGATCACCGACGTTCTGGACGGAAAGGACCTGCTGGACGAGGAGGCGTATGGGGAGTTCGCCCCCGACTATGTCCCCCGCCGGGGCGCGCCCGGCGAGCGGGGCCGCCATGAGGCCCCCGGACCGGAGCCGGAGGAAGAGGAAGAGACGCCGGACGACCAGGAGGAGACCTTTGACGACGGCCTGGAGACCCGGCGGTTCACGGAGGATGAGATGGACTTTGACGAGGACGAGGAACAGGATTTCCAGGAGGACCTGCCTCAGCGGGCCGCCTTTGTGGATGAGCCTCCGCCCCGGCCAAAGGTAGTGGTGGCCCAGCCGGCCCATACGGTATATGTGGACCCCCAGTCGGAGTACGGGCCGGAGGAGCCCTCCGGCGGCGGGGGAGGCAGCGGCCTGAAATGGGTGATCGCGCTGCTGATCTCCGCGGCGGTGGTCGTGGGCGGACTGCTGTTCGCCACCATGATCCTGCCCGATCTGGGCGGGGACCCCAGCCAGACGGAGGAACCCGCTTCCACCAACTCCGGGCTCCTGAGCGGTCTGCTGCGTCCGCGGGCCACCCAGGCCCCGGCCTCTGAACCAACGCCGGTACAGCAGTCCGCGCCCCCCGCGGTCAAAACCTATACCATCACGGTCACCGCCGGCGCCGGCGGCAGCATCACCCCCAACGGCCGCGTGACGGTGGAGGAGGGGAGCTCTGCTTCCTTTACCATCCTCCCCGACCAAGGGTATGAGCTGGCGCAGCTGCTCATCGACGGGTCCAATGTGTCGATCCAGGACAATTATACCTTCTCCGATGTTCGCCAGGACCACCAGATCTACGCGGTGTTCCAGGCGTCTCAGGTGATCACGGAGCCGCCTCCTCCCACGGCGGCGCCTACCGATGAGCCCACGCCGGAACCGGTCCTGACGCCGGAGCCGCCTCCCGTGGTGGAGGGCGAGGTGGGCAACCTGGGCCCGGAAGCTATGGAATAACGGTATCCCCGGACGGCGGCGCCGCCCGGGGATTTTTATGTGTGGCGAATAAAATTTATCGTAAAACATTAAAAATTTGTTGACAAACGCAAAATGACCTGCTATGCTGTACCCATCGGACCGGACCGAACTACGTTTTTTGGAGGTTTTGCGATGAAGGGGAAGGCAAAGGCAGGGTATGTGCTGGCCCGGATATCGGAGGTCATATTTTGGCTGGCTGCGGCGATACAGGCGGCGGCGTTTGCGGTGACAGCGGTCATACCGGAGAAGATGTCGTCGCTGTACGATGTGAGCGCTTCGGCGGACTGGGGCGTGATGGTCAAGAGCGTCAGCGGCGGCGTCGGTATCATGGCCTCGCGTGCATTCAACGTGGGATGGTATCTTTTGCAGACCGCGGCGGGCGCGGTGGAGATGGTGCTGGTGGCGCTGGTGTTCCGGCGGGTCTGGCAGATTATCCGATTGAGCTGGGATTCCACGCCCTTCCAAAAGCCGGTGGTGGCGAAGATCCGGCAGATCGGCTGGCTGGTCATTGCCGAGCCCCTGGTGACGCTGGCGGTGAATCTGGTGTCAGGGCTCATCTGGCGGGGATACTCTTATGTGGTGGACGTTACCGGCATCATCACCGGCGTGATCGTGCTGGCCCTGAGCCAGATTTTTGCCTACGGCGTGAAGCTGGAGGACGACGTGGAGGGACTTTTGTAAGATGGGAAAGATCGTGCTGCGCCTGGACCGGGTGATGGCGGACCGGAAGATGAGCCTGAACGAGCTGGCGGAGCGGGTGGGCATCTCCAATGTGAACCTCTCCAAGCTCAAGAACAACCGGGTCACGGCCATCCGCTTTTCCACCCTCCAGGCCATCTGTGAGGCGCTGGACTGCCAGCCGGGGGACATCCTGGAGTTTGAGAAGGACGAATAAAAAGACGCAAAAAACTGCGGCCGGGAGACCCGGCCGCAGTATGTATTTTGCGAGTGTTCTCAGAAGAACTTGATCAGGTTGAAGGCCACGATCAGGCCGGAGAACATGATGGACACGGTGGAGCAGAGCTTGATCAGGATGTTCAGGCTGGGACCGGAGGTGTCCTTGAAGGGGTCGCCCACGGTGTCGCCCACCACAGCCGCCTTGTGCTGCTCGGAGCCCTTGCCGCCGTGGTTACCGCGCTCGATGTACTTCTTGGCGTTGTCCCAGGCACCGCCGGCGTTGGACATGAACACTGCCATGGCGAAGCCGGTGACAGACACGCCGCCCAGCAGGCCCACAACGCCGGTGGGTCCCAGGATGAGGCCCGTGGCGATGGGCACGATCACGGCCAGGCAGGCGGGAATGACCATCTCATGCAGAGCACCCTTGGTGCACAGCTCCACGCAGCGGGAGTAGTCGGGGTCGGCCTTGAATTCCATGATGCCCACGATCTCGTGGAACTGGCGGCGGACCTCCACCACGATGGACTGGGCGGCCTTCTGCACCGCGCTCATGGTGAAGGCGGAGAACACGAAGGTCAGCATAGCGCCCACGAACATGCCCACAAGGACGGTGGGGCTGGTGAGGGTGAAGTTCAGGACCTCGTCGGTCTTGGCCTGGACCATGTTGACGTAGTCCACCAGCAGGGCCAGAGCAGTCAGGGAAGCGGAGCCGATGGCGAAGCCCTTGCCGGTGGCGGCGGTGGTGTTGCCCAGGGAGTCCAGCGCGTCGGTGCGCTCGCGGACCTCTTCGGGCAGGCCGCTCATCTCGGCGATGCCGCCGGCGTTATCGGCCACGGGGCCGTAAGCGTCGGTAGCCAGGGTGATGCCCAGGGTGGACAGCATGCCCACGCCGGCGATGCCGATGCCGTACAGGCCCTGGTTGAAGGTCTGGGAGAAGGCGCCGGACGCATCCAGGATGGTGGTGGTGCCGCCGGCGGCGAAGTAGCTGATGAGCACAGCCGCGCCCACGATCAGGATGGAGGTCATGGTGCTCTTCAGGCCCAGGGAGATGCCGCCGATGATGATGGTGGCGGAGCCGGTCTCAGAGGCCGCGGCCAGTTCCTGGGTGGGCTTGTAGTTGTCGGAGGTGTAATACTCGGTGAAGTAGCCGATGGCGCAGCCGCCGATCAGGCCGGCCAGGATGGAGACATACACGCCCAGCCAGTGGTTGGCGGAGCCCAGGGCCCACATGCACAGGGGGGCGGCCACCACCGCGCTCAGGACGGCGGCGGTGTAGGTGCCGGTGCGCAGGCTCTTCAGCAGGCTCATCTGGGTGGCGTCTTCCTTGGTCTTGATGAGGAAGGAGCCGATCAGGGAGCAGAGGATGCCCACGACCGCCAGGGCCAGGGGCAGGAACATGCCCGCGAAGCCGTAGCCGGCGGCGCCGGCCAGGGCGAAGGTAGCCACGATGGAGCCCACATAGCTCTCGAACAGGTCGGCGCCCATGCCGGCCACGTCGCCCACGTTGTCGCCCACGTTGTCGGCGATGGTGGCGGGGTTACGGGGGTCGTCCTCGGGGATACCGGCCTCGACCTTGCCTACCAGGTCGGCGCCCACGTCGGCGGCCTTGGTGTAGATACCGCCGCCCACACGGGCGAACAGGGCCACGAAGGAAGCGCCCATGCCGTTCATGACCATGATGTTGGCGATGTCATGGGGCTCGCTATAGCCCATGGCGTACTTCAGGACAAAGAACCAAATGGTGATGTCCAGCAGGCCCAGGCCAACCACCACGAAGCCCATGACGGAGCCGGCGGAGAAGGCGATGTTCAGGCCCTTGTTCAGGCTCTCGCTGGCCGCGTTGGCGGTGCGGGCGTTGGCGTTGGTGGCGATCTTCATGCCGATGAAGCCGGCCAGCACGGACCAGATACCGCCGGTCAGGTAGGCGATGGGGGTCACCTTGGGGAGCATCTTCCCGTTGGTGCCGAAGGCCATGATCAGCAGGATCACGAACACGACACAGAAGACCTTCGCAACGGTGGTGTACTGTGCTTTCAGATAGGCGTTGGCGCCCTCGCGGATGGCGGATGCCAGCTTTACCATCTTCTCGTTGCCCTCGGAGGCCTTCATGACCTTGTTCCGCTGGAGCCAGGCGAAGATGAGTGCTATGGCAGCGCCTGCAAAGCCTATCCAGAACAGGTTTTCAAACATTGCGTATATCACTCCTTAAAAATAAATTTTTTAAAAATATGTTACGGGTACCGTTCTATATAATATACTTTTTCGGGCGATTTTTCAAATAAAAGCTTTCAGTTTTTGGTGCTTTTCGGACGATTTGTCATTTGTGCCAATATTTGATGCTGGGCCGGGCCAAAACTGACAAAAAGCACAACAGCGAATGCACCCGCCGCTTGACAAAAGAACAGGCCGGGCCTATAATCATCCGACGAACAGAAAAAATGGGGACAGGAGGAGGGATGCAGGCATGGCAAAGCTCTCAAAAAAGGAAAATGTGATACAGGCCGTGAAGTTCACGCTGTTCTCCATCTCTGCGGGCGTCATCCAGCTGTGCGCCTCGGCGCTGCTGCATGAGCTGACAGGCCTTCCGGACTGGGCCGACTATCTCATCGGACTGGTGCTGTCGGTGCTGTGGAACTTCACCCTGAACCGGGAGTTCACCTTCAAGTCCGCCGCCAACGTGCCGGTGGCCATGGCGAAGGTGTTCGGCTTCTACTGCGTGTTCACCCCCGTGTCCACCTGGCTGGTAGACGTTTTGACGCAGACGGCGGGGTGGCCCTACTATTTGGTCCAGGCCCTGGTCATGATCACCAATTTCGTGACGGAATTTCTGTTTGACCGGTTCGTGGTGTTCCGCAACAGCATCAACACCAATGCCCGGGCCCAGGGCAAAAAGTGACCAAACCCATCCCTCGAACGCACAGGAATTTTGTCCTGTGCGTTTTGGCTTTTTTATTGAAAAACGGAATTGGATATATTATAATGGATTGGATTATGCTGGGAAAAGACCGATATTGCGGAAAGGAGAGCGGATATGAGCGCTGAGATCGAGACACTGCGCCGGTGGGTCGCGGAAAGCGATAACATCGTGTTCTTCGGCGGCGCGGGCGTGTCCACGGAGAGCGGCATCCCCGACTTCCGAAGCGTGGACGGGCTGTACAACCAAAAATGGGACTATCCGCCGGAGACCATCCTGTCCCACTCCTTTTTTGAACGGGACCCGGCGGAGTTTTACCGGTTTTACCGGGAAAAGCTGGTCGTACACGGGGCGAAGCCCAACCCGGCCCACCTGTGGCTGGCCCGCATGGAGCGGGAGGGGAAGCTGAAGGCCGTCCTGACCCAGAACATCGACGGGCTCCACCAGGCCGCCGGGAGCCGCGAGGTGCTGGAGCTGCACGGTTCCACCCTGCGGTGCTACTGCGCCCGGTGCCGGAAGGCATATCCTCCCTCCTATATCAACGAGGGGACCGGCGTTCCCCGGTGTGACTGCGGCGGCATCGTCCGGCCGGATGTGGTACTGTACGAGGAGCCGCTGGACCAGGACGTCCTGCAAAAAAGCGTGATGTATATCCGCAATGCCGACATGCTCATCATCGGCGGGACCAGCCTGAACGTCTATCCCGCGGCGGGCCTCATCAATTATTACCGGGGAAATAAGCTGGTGCTGGTCAACCGGGGCGTGACGCCCCGGGACAGCGAGGCGGATCTGATCGTCCGGGGCAACATCGGGGAGGTCTTCTCCCAGGTATGACGGCGGAGGTCTTGGGGGTACGGTTCGACGCCGTCACCATGGATGAGGCCGTGGACCGGGCACTGGCGCTGATACAGGAGCGACGGAGCGCCTACGTGTGTACGCCGAATCCGGAGATCGTCTGGCTGTGCCGGAGTGATCCGGCGCTCTGCGCCGCCATCGGGGCGGGGGACATGACCCTGCCGGATGGGGTCGGCGTGGTCTGGGCCAGCCGGGTGCTGGGCTGTCCGGTGCCGGAGCGGGTGACGGGCTACGATTTCCTCCTGGCCCTGCTGGCCCGGTTCCGGGGCAGGCTCTTTCTGCTGGGCGGAAAGCCCGGCGTGGGAGAGGACGCCGCCGCCGCCATCGGGAGGATGTTCCCGGACCTGACGGTGTGCGGGTGCCGGAGCGGGTATTTCGACGACGGCGAGGCGGTCCTGGAGACTGTCCGGCAGGCCGCGCCGGACCTGCTTTTGGTGTGCATGGGGTCGCCGAAACAGGAGCTTTGGATGCAGGCCAACCGGGACCGGCTCCAGGTGGGACTGATGGCCGGGCTGGGCGGATGCCTGGATGTGCTCAGCGGTCGGATGAAGCGGGCGCCGGAGGTGTGGATACGGCTCAACCTGGAGTGGCTGTACCGCCTGTTCCAGCAGCCCAGACGCCTGATACGGCAGATGCGCCTGCCCCTGTTCGTGCTGGCGGTGCTGGCGGAGAGAATGAAAAAGACGGGGCTCAGACGAGCCCCGAGAGGATAAGGCGATCTCTTTTTCCGGCCTGAGAAAACTCAGTTGCCGCAGCCGCAGCCACAGCCGCAGTTGTTGTTGTCGTTGCAGCCGCAGCCGCAGCCGCCGGCGACGGAGAACAGAAGGATCAGGATGATGATGAGCCAGAGCCAGCTATAAGAATTGTTGTAGAACATTGTTTTACCCTTTCTCCGCGTTCATAAGTCCGTGGCAGCCGCCTGCGCGGGTGGGCGGACAGCGCGTTGTCATCCGAGTCATACTATGTAACTATGCCTTTTGGCGTGACGAGAATATAAGGAGCGTTTTCATGGCGAGAAAGAACAAAAAGGGCAAATACGGCTATCCGGAAGACGCGGGGCTGGACCGGGGCGTTCCCGGCGGGGAGGACTATGCCCCGGACGCGGTCCCCGGTCCGGAGGAGGCTCTCACCGGCGGCGGACAGCTCACGGCGGAGCCGGAGAAGCAGATCGTTAACGTGAAGAAGCTCTCAAAAAAGGAGCGGAAGGCCCTGGAGGCCCTGCCGACAAAGGTCGTCCGGGAGGCCCCCACTGTGGGGCGGGACCTGAAGTCCGGCAGGATGCTGGTCTATGACTCCGAGCTGGACGAGGTGGACTATAACGACCCCCGGGACCTGCCGGAGGTGCGGGATTATCTGCCCATCCGCTTCCGCCGGTACGGCCGGCTGGGCATTGGCGGCGGCGTGCTGTACGCGCTGTTTGTCATCAGCATCAGCATCGTGCTGGCCTGCTTTGTGTGGATGTGCGCGGTGGACGTGCTGGCCCTGAACAAGGAGGAGGCCAACGCCATCGTCACCATCCTGCCCTATGAGCCCACCGGAGACATGCCCGTCACTGTCACCCGGGAGGATGAGGATGGCAATCCCGTGGAAATGCCGATCAAGGTGGACATCGACCAGGTGGCCGATGCGCTGAAAAACAGCGGTATCATCGAGTACAAGTGGCTGTTCAAGATCTTTTCCTCCTTCTCCCACGCCAACATCAAGATCGACCCGGGCACCTATGACCTGAACACCTCCTATGACTACCGCGCCCTGGTCACCAAGATGCAGTTTGGCTCCGACAGCCAGGAGATCACCCAGGTCACCTTCCCGGAGGGCTTCAGCATGGAGCAGATCTTCACGCTGCTGGAACAGAACTACGTCTGCAAGAAGGACGAGCTGTACGAGGCGGCCGCCAATTACGATTTTGAGTACGATTTCCTGGCGGACCTGCCCAAGGGAGACGCCTCCCGGCTGGAGGGGTTCCTGTTCCCGGACACCTATGAGTTCTATCAGGGCGAGGACCCGGCCGTGGCCATCAGCCGGTTTTTGGACAACACCAAAAACAAGCTGACCCAGGACATCCTGGACGGCTTTGCCAAGCGCGGTCTGAGCATCCAGCAGGGCATGACCATGGCGTCCCTGATCGAGAAGGAGTCCGGCGCGGCGGAGGGCGAACGGGAGAACATGGCCTCCGTCATCTATAACCGTCTGGCCGCCAATATGCCCCTGGGGCTGGACAGCACGATCAACTTCATCAAGGGCACCAGCACCTTCGACCTGACGACGGAGGACCTGGCCATCGACAATCCCTACAACACCTACCTTTATCAGGGGCTGCCCCCCGGGCCCATCTGCAGCCCGGGCCTGGCCTCCATCCAGGCGGTGGTGAAGCCCGCCAGCACCAACTATTATTACTGGTACTCCGTGGACGGCGTGTCCACCTTCTTCAACAGCCACGACGAGCAGCTGGCATTTGCCAGTGCGCATCCCTATTGAGACGCGGCGTCTCAGCATAGATCAGCAAATCAGCAAAGCAAGAGGTAGACAGAATGAAAAAGAAGTACGGTGTGAACGAGCTGCGGGAGATGTTCCTGGCTTTCTTTGAGACGAAGGGGCACCTGCGTCTGCCCAGCTTTTCCCTCATCCCACAAAACGATGCGAGCCTTCTGCTCATCAACTCCGGCATGGCCCCCATGAAGCCTTACTTTACCGGGGAGCAGGAGCCGCCCCGGCACCGGGTCTGCACCTGCCAGAAGTGCATCCGCACCGGCGACATCGAGAACATCGGCAAGACCGCCCGCCATGGCACCTATTTTGAAATGCTGGGCAACTTCTCCTTCGGCGATTACTTTAAGAAAGAGGCCATTCCCTGGGCCTGGGAGTTCCTGACCAGCCCGGATTGGGTGGGCCTGGACCCGGATAGACTGTATCCCTCCGTGTTCGCCGGCAACGAGACCACCCCCGCCGACGACGAGGCCTTCCGCATCTGGAATGAAGAGATCGGCATCCCGGCGGACCGGATCTACAAGTTCGGCAAGGCCGACAACTTCTGGGAGCACGGCTCCGGCCCCTGCGGCCCCTGCTCCGAGATCTATTACGACCGGGGTCCCAAGTACGGCTGCGGCAAGCCCACCTGCACCGTGGGCTGCGACTGCGACCGGTACATGGAGGTCTGGAACGTGGTCTTCTCCCAGTTCGACAACGACGGCCACGACAACTATACCGAGCTGAAACAGAAGAACATCGACACCGGCATGGGCCTGGAGCGCCTGGCGGTGGTGTGCCAGGACGTGGACAGCCTGTTCGACGTGGACACGGTGATGAACATCACCAACGCCGTCAGCAAGCTCACCGGCGCCACCTATGGCCAGAGCCACAAGATGGACGTATCCCTGCGGGTCATCACCGACCACATCCGGGCGTCCTCCATGATGATCTGCGACGGCGTGCTGCCCTCCAACGAGGGCCGGGGCTATGTGCTGCGCCGGCTGCTGCGCCGGGCCGCCCGCCACGGCAAGCTCCTGGGCGTCAACGAGCCGTTCCTTTACAAAGTGGTGGACACGGTCATCCATGAGAACGAGGGCCACTATCCCGAGCTGCGGGAGCGGCAGGAGTACATCACCAAGGTGGTCCGGGTGGAGGAGGAGAACTTTGCCCGCACCATCGACGGCGGCATGCGCATCTTCGGCGAGATGCTGGCCGGGCACAAGGAGCGGGGCGAGAGCGTCTTCTCCGGCGCGGACGCCTTCAAGCTGTACGACACCTACGGCTTCCCCCTGGACCTGACCATGGACATGGCCGACGAGCAGGGCATGACCGTGGACGAGGAGGGCTTCCAGGCCCTGATGGAGGAACAGCGCCAGCGGGCGCGGAAGGCCCGGGAGGCCCTGGGCGACCTGGGCTGGGCCGGCGTGGAGTTCGGCAAGGACGTGCCCGAGACCGTCTTTGACGGCTACGAGCACACCGCCATCGAGGGCGCCAAGGTGGTGGCCCTGGTGGTGGAGAACGAGCAGGCTGAGGAGCTCATGCCCGGCGTGGAGGGCATCGTGGTGCTGGATCGGACCCCCTTCTACGCGGAGATGGGCGGCCAGGTGGCCGACCATGGCGTGCTCACCGCCGGGGACATGACCTTTGCCGTCACCGATGTGCAGAAGAACAAGGGCGGCAAGTACATGCACTATGGCAAGGTGACCAGCGGCGTGGTGAAGCTGGGCGGCGCCGTGACTGCCTCCATCGACGTGGACCGGCGCAGAGCTATCATGCGGGCCCACTCCGCCACCCATCTGCTGGACAAGGCCCTGCGGACCGTTCTGGGCGAGCATGTGCACCAGGCGGGCTCCCTGGTGGAGCCGGACCGGCTGCGCTTCGACTTCACCCACTTCTCCGCCATGACGGCGGAGGAACTGGCCCAGGTGGAGGCCATGGTCAACGATGCGGTGCTGGAGGGCTATCCCGTCCGCACCGACGTGCTGCCCATCGAGGAGGCCAAAAAGCGGGGCGCCATCGCCCTGTTCAGTGAGAAGTACGGCGACACGGTCCGGGTGGTGGACATGGGCGAGGGCTATTCCGTGGAGTTCTGCGGCGGCACCCACCTGGACAACACCGCCAAGGTGGGCGTGTTCCACATCATCAGCGAGTTCTCCGTGGCCAGCGGCGTGCGGCGCATCGAGGCCGTCACCGGCAAGGCGTCCCTGGAGGGGATGCGCCGGCTCCAGGGCCGGCTGGACCAGGCTGCGGCGGTGCTGAAGGTGCGGCCCAATGAGCTGGAGAGCCGGGCGGAGGCCATCATGGGCGAGCTGAAGAGCCTGCACCAGACCGTGGAGAAGATGAAGGCCCGGGAGACTGCCGGCGAGACCGACCGGCTGCTGTTCGGCACCCGGGAGGTGGGGGCGCTGCGTGTGCTCACTGCCTCGGTCCCCGAGGCGGACGCCAACCGTCTGCGCCAGATGGGCGACATCCTCCGGGACAAGGCCCCCAACATCGTGGCGGTACTGGCCGCCGACAACGGACAGAAGGTCACCTTCCTGGCCGTGTGCGGCGCGGAGGCCGTGAAGGCCGGCGTCAAGGCCGGGGACCTGGTCCGTCAGGTGTCCGCCGTCACCGGCGGCAAGGGCGGCGGCAAGCCGGAATCCGCCATGGGCGGCGGCTCCGACGTGCTCAAGACCGACAACGCCCTGGCCATCGTGGACGACTTCGTGGCCCAGAAGCTGGGACTGTAAGAAAGGAGAGTCTGCCATGCTGATCTCGTTCGACAATATGGAGGAGGCTGTCATCCCCCACGCCAGAGGCGGGGAGAAGGAGCTTTACCGCAAATGTTTGCAAACGCCGGACAACACCATCATGCTTGGCCGGCTGGAGCCGGGCGCGACGCTGGGCATCCACACCCATGAGGACGACTCGGAGACAGTCTACTACCTCTCCGGCACGGGCCGGATGTACTATGACGGCCGGTATGAGCCCGTGGCGCCGGGAAAGTGCCACCACTGCCCCAAGGGGCATGCCCACGGACTGGAAAATACCGGAAACGAGGACCTGGTGTTCTTTGCCGTCATCCCCAAGCAGTGAGGAGGAACTTAAGATATGAGCGATACCATCCATCGGGACCCGGACTGCCTGTTTTGCCGGATCATCGAGGGGGATATCCCCTCCCAAAAGGTCTATGAGGACGAGCTGTGCTACGCCTTCCGGGACATCAATCCCCAGGCGCCCACCCATATCCTGGTGGTGCCCAAGACCCATATCCCTTCCTGCGCCGCCGTGACGGCGGAGAATGCCGGTCTGGTGGGCCATATCTTCACCGTCATCGTCCGGATCGCCCGGGCAGAGGGCCTGGAGGAGGGCGGCTACCGGGTGGTGTCCAACGCCGGGCCCAACGCGGGCCAGACCGTGCCCCATCTGCACTTCCATATCCTGGGAGGCGAGCGCCTCTCGGACCGGATGAGCTGACAGGCGAATATGCGAAAGCTGGCGTGGGCGGCGCTGGGCTTCGCCGCGGCGGCGGCCCTGGCGGAGTACACGCTGCCTATGGAAGAGCTGCCGTTTTACGCGGCGGCTCTTGCCGTTTTATCCCTGGGCGGCCTGTTCGTCCGGGACCGGCGCCGCCGGGGGCGGGTGTTTATCTGCTGTCTGGCGGCAGCGCTGGGTTTCCTGGGCTGGTGGGGACACTATAGGCTCCATATCGCTCCTTCCGAGGCCGTGGTGGGGGAAGACGTCAATATCGAGGCCATTATACGGGACTATGTGGAGCGTCATGAGGAATACGAGCGGGTAGAGGTCCGGGTCCTTTCCGGGGCGCCGGAGGAGAAGGCGCTGCTGTATCTGTACGAGGGGACCCTGCCGGAACTGGAGCCGGGGGATATCGTCCGGGCGGACATCCGGGTGACCTCCGCCGTGACCCGGCAGGGGGAGCGGTCCAGGACCTACACCTCCCAGGACCGGAACCTTTTGGGGTATATCCGGCAGGACACCCTGGCCGTGACAGGCCGGGCGGACCATGACTGGGTCTACTTTCCTCAGCGGCTGTGCCGCCGGGTGGAGACGCTGTGCGACAGGCTGTTCCCGCCGGACACGGCCCCCTTTGTGAAGGGACTGCTCACCGGCAATACCATCGACCTGCAGGAGGACGTGGAGGATTACACCGCCATGCGCACCGCGGGGGTGCTGCACATCGTGGCGGTGAGCGGGATGCATTTGTTCGTGCTGGTGGGCTTTTTGCAGCTGTTGCTGGGGAAGAGCCGCCGGACCAGTCTGCTGTGTCTGCCGCTGATCGTGCTGTTTGCGCTGATGGCGGGCGGAAAGCCCTCGGTGGTGCGGGCGGCGGTGATGCAGGCGCTGTATCTGCTGGCGCCGGTGCTGAAACGGGAGTCGGACGGGGCCACTTGCCTTGGGGCGGCGCTGCTGGTGCTGCTGGCGCCCAATCCCATGGCCATCGGCGGCGTGGGGCTGCAGCTGAGCTTTGCCTGTATGGCGGGGCTGGTGTTCCTGCTGCCCAGGCTGCTGGGGTGGATGAACGCCCATCTGCCCATGCACCGGCGGGCGGTGGCCTATGCGGCCAACAACCTGGCCTGTACGGTGAGCGCCACGGCGTTCTCCGTGCCTCTGGCGGCGGTGTATTTCGGCCAGATGCCTCTTTTGTCCGTGGTGGCCAATCTGCTCACCCTGGGGGTGGTAGAGTTCGTCTTTGCCGCCAGCTATGTGGTCTGCGCGCTGGGGGCGGTATGCCCCGGGGCGGCAGAGACGCTTGCGGGCGTTCTGAGCTGGGCGGTGCGGGCCTGCCAGTGGGTCTACAGGACATTGGCGGCGTTTCCCGTCAGCAGCCTTGATATGCGCAGCGCCCGGACCTGGATATGGCTGGGGGCGGTGTACGGGGCCTTCGGCCTGTGGTATCTCTGCCGGCGGAGGGGCCGGCGTATCCGGCTCCAGGGACCGGTATGCCTGGCCGTGCTGTCTCTGGCGGCGGTGTTGGTTTTGGGCAAACTCTCCGTTCGGGCAGGGGAGGGACAGGTGGCGGTGCTGGACGTGGGCCAGGGCGAGTGTGTGGTGCTGGCGGACAAGGACAGCACCGTGGTGGTGGACTGCGGCGGCAGCCGGCAGACCAGCGCCGGGGACATCGCGGCCAACTACCTTCTGAGCATCGGCAGGACGAAGATCGACATGCTGGTGCTGACCCATCTGCACGCGGACCATGCCAACGGCGTGGAGACGCTCCTGTACCGGGCGAATGTGGGGTGCCTTGTGCTGCCCTCGGACGGGGACGACAGCGATTGGCAGCGGGAGGATATCCTGGCCGCCGCGGAGCGGCAGGGCGTGACGGTGGAGCTGCTGGACCGGGAGACCCGGGCGGCGGCTGGAAATATCGAACTGGACATGCTCCTGCCGGAGGGCGAGAGCGGTACGAACGAGCGGGGCATCGTGGTCCTGGCGAAAATGGGGGATATGCGGACCCTCATCATGGGCGACGCGGGCCGGGAGGCGGAGACGGCGCTGCTGGAGAGCCGGGCGGTGCCGGATGTGGATATCCTGGTGGCGGGCCACCACGGGTCCCGGTCCGCCTCGGGGCCGGTGTTTCTCCGGGCGGCCCGGGCGGAGACCGCCGTGGTCAGCGTGGGGTACAACACCTACGGCCACCCGGCGGAAGACGTGCTGGAGCGGCTGGCGTATTACTGCGACGAAGTCCTGCGGACAGATGAGCAGGGAAATGTGGTCATCAAGCTGGGAGGTGAGGACCTTGGCGAAGACAGCGGGGCCTAAAAGGAAAAGATGGGAAGAGCCGGCCATGGATTACGGCGCGGAGGTGAAGAAGCTGCGCCGGGATGGTCCTGACCGGGTCTATATCCTCCGGGGAGAGGAGGATTATCTGCGGGACAGCTACCTGCAGGAGCTGAAAAATCTGTGCCTGGCCGAGGGGACGGAGGCGTTCAACTACCACCGGTTCCAGGGGCCCGGGCTGGATGTGGGCAGGCTCCGGGAGAGCGCGGAGGCCATGCCGTTCATGGGAGAGCGGACGCTCATGGAGGTCCGGGACTTTGAGCCCAGCCGCACCTCCGGCTATGACCCGGAGGCGCTGAAGGCATTTTTGGAGGACGTGCCGGAGTGGGCCACGGCGGTCTTCGTGTTCTCCCCGGGCCGGGACCCGGACGGCAAATATGGGGCGGTAAAGACCATGCGGAAGGTCGGGACGGACCTGGAGTTCACCAGCCCCGGCGCCGGCGAGCTCGTCCGGTGGATCGCGCGCCGGGCGGAGAGCATGGACAAGACCATCGACCCGTCCACGGCCCAGTACCTTATGGAGGTCTGCGGAAGGCGGATGAACACCCTCATCCCGGAGCTGACGAAGGTGGCCGGCTACGCGAAGGGGAAGGCCATCACCCGCGCAGACATCGACGCGGTGGCCAAGAAGGCCCCGGAGGCCACGATACGGCAGATGCTGCTGGCCCTGGGGAGCGGCCGGTATGACGACGCGGCTGGGCTGCTGGCGGAGCTGCTGGCCGACAAGGATGAGCCGCCCCAGAAGCAGATCGCGGCGGTGAGCAATCAATTCCGGCAGCTGTATGTGACCCGGGTGGCCATGGACAGCGGCAAGGGGGACGAATTCATCGTTGCCTGCCTGCCGGAACTGAAGGGCTGGTGGGGAGATATCAGCAGGCTCAAGCAGACGGCGAGGGGGTATACCGCGGACCAGCTCGCCCAGGCGGTGCGGCTTTGCGTGCGGTGCGACTATGCCATGAAGGACACGGGGGGAGACGGCGCGGTCCTCATGAAGGAACTGCTGCTGCGCCTGGCCATGGACCGGTCATGATCCGCATACGGGAAGTGATCGTGGTGGAGGGCCGGTACGACAAGGCGGCCCTGGAGAATGCGGTGGACGCAGTGATCGTGGACACCGCCGGGTTCGGCATCTTTTCGGACCGGGAGAAGCTGGCCCTGCTGCGCCGCCTGGCCCGGGCACGGGGCATGGTGGTGCTGACGGACAGCGACAGCGGCGGTTTCCTGATCCGGAATTTTTTGAAGGGCGCCATCGACAGCAGTCTGGTGAAGCACGCCTATATCCCGGATATCCCCGGCAAGGAACGGCGTAAAAAAAGCCCCTCCAAGGAGGGGAAGCTGGGGGTAGAGGGGATGCGCCCGGAGGTGCTGGAGCAGGCGCTCCGCCGGGCCGGCGCGACCATCGAAGGGGAGGCGCAGGAGGAAAGCGGCGGCCCCCGGCCCATGACGAAGGCGGATCTTTACGCCCTGGGGCTCACCGGCCGGCCGGACAGCGCCAGAAAGCGGGAACTCGTCAAGAGGGCCCTGGACCTGCCGGAGCGGCTCACGGTCAATGGCCTTCTGGATGTGGTGAACGTGCTGTGTACCCGGGAGGAGCTGGAGGCCATCATCGGGGAGACTCCATGATGATGAGGGCGATACCGGCCAGGAGCAGCACCCCCGCCGGGGTCTCCGCCAGGGCCTGGGCCAGCCGGTAGGTCCGGAAGTTGGCCACGCCGGGTTCCCCTGCGAAAAGGCACAGTACGAAGGCTCCGAAGACCATGGCGCAGCACCCGATGAGCGTGATCTTTACCGCCAGCAGTCCCGGGGCGGATATCTTTGAAAAGCTATGTAAAAACTTCTTCATGGCCCCATTGTAACCCGGCAGAACGCCGGACGCAAGGAACACTTTCTTCCAGGCAGACGGCAGGCTCTCCCCGGAAGGACGGCGGGAAAACAGAGATATTATGTCTATTTAAATGCGAAAAAACGCAATTTGTAGTGGTAATTTGCGAAGGCATGTGCTATAATTATGTAAATTCCCGCGCCATGCGGAGATTTGCTTGGGAGGAAAAACCATGAAATGTCCCTATTGTGGCTATGCCGAGAGCAAGGTCATCGATTCCCGTCCTGCCGACGAGGGCAGCACCATCCGCCGCCGGAGAGAGTGCCTGATGTGCGGCAAGCGGTTCACCACCTATGAGAAGGTGGAGCGCATGCCCCTGGTGGTGGTGAAGCGGGACGGCAGCCGTCAGACCTTCGACAAGGTCAAGCTCATCAACTCCATGGTCCGGGCCTGCGAGAAGCGGACGGTGCCCCTGGACAAGATCGAGTCCATCGCCGACGCCATCGAGACCGAGCTGCAGAGCGCCCTGGAGCGGGAGGTGTCCACCGCCGAGATCGGCGATATGGTGATGGAGCAGCTGAAAAACGTGGACGAGGTGTCCTATGTGCGCTTCGCCAGCGTCTACCGCCAGTTCAAGGACATCAACACCTTCATGGAAGAGCTCACCAAGCTCCTGGGGGACAAGACCAAGGAGGCTTAACGCCTGCCCGGCTCTCTGGGGGACAGAAAGACGCCCCCCGCCATGTCCACGGTCATCATGTATACCTGCTTGGGAGAGGACAGCTTCTGGCTGCGCAGGTATTTTTCCAGCCACTTTTCGTCCTTACCCAGGATCTTCAGGTTGTTTGTCAGTACGCGGCCTTCGTTGATGACGATCAGCGGATATCCGGCATCTTCTCCGGGGAACCCCATTTGACCGGCGGTCACCGGTCGGCTGGCGGGGGAGAGGATGACGTTCAGCTGGCCGTCCGTCTCCAAAATGGCATATTCTACCTCGTTCAGATCCAGTGCGCCTTGGTTTCGCAACGCCTCGGCCAATTCATCCGGGGTGAAGCGGTTGCGGCGCATCTGGGTCTGATCTATTCTGCCGTGGACGATGAGCAGCGCCGGTTTGCCTGCCAGCAGGCTGCGGAACTTTACGCTCCGGGCCATGAGCAGGCTCAGCAGCAGTTCCAGGGCGAAGAGCGCTGCCGCGGGAACGATGCCGTACCAGAGCGGCTTGTCCGGCGCGCCGATGGGCGTGGCGGACACCTCGGAGATGAGGATGGTCACGATGAGCTCCGAGGGCTCCAGCTCCCCCAGCTGCCGTTTGCCCATCAGGCGCATGAACAGGATGAGCACGGCATAAATGACGACAGAGTTGAATATTATCTTACTTAGCATGATAATAGTATGCCGCTTTCCGGACAAAAGTATGAGCGGCGGAAAATAAGACAAGAGGAGAACAGTTATGGGAAAGTATTTCGGCACGGACGGTTTCCGGGGCGAGGCCAATGTGGACCTGAATCCGGTCCATGCGTTCAAGATCGGCCGGTACCTGGGCTGGTACTACAGCCGGGAACGCAAAGCGAAGATCGTCATCGGCAAGGATACCCGCCGCAGCAGCTATATGTATGAGAACGCTCTGGCTGCGGGCATCGTGGCCTCCGGCGCGGACGCGTATCTGCTGCATGTGACCACCACTCCCTGTGTGGCCTATATCACCCGCAGCGAGGGCTTTGACTGCGGGGTGATGATCTCCGCCAGCCACAACCCCTTCTACGACAACGGCATCAAGCTTCTCAACGGCGAAGGGGAGAAGATGGATGACGCCCTCCAGGACGCCATCGAGCAGTACATAGACGGTCAGATCGGGGAGCTGCCCTACGCCACCCGGGACCAGATCGGCTGCACGGTGGACTTTTACTCCGGCCGGAACCGGTACATCGGCCGGCTGACTGCCATTGCCGACTGCCCCTTTGAAAACCGCACCATCGCCCTGGACTGCGCCAACGGTAGCACCTGGATGATCGCCCGGGCCGTGTTCAACGCCCTGGGCGCCAAGGTGCTGGTCATCAACGACCGGCCCGACGGCCTCAACATCAACCGGGGCTGCGGCTCCACCCACATCGGAGGGCTCCAGGAATTCGTCCGGGAGAGCCGGGCGGACTGCGGCTTTGCCTTCGACGGCGACGGCGACCGGTGCCTGGCCGTGGACGAGCGGGGCGAGGTGGTCAACGGCGACAAGATCATGTATATCTGCGCCAAGAGCATGAAGCGGCGGGGCCACCTGCCCAGCAATACGGTGGTGACCACGGTCATGAGCAATCTGGGCCTGTACAAGGCGCTGGATGAGGCCGGCATCGGCTACGAGAAGACCGCCGTGGGCGACCGGTATGTGTATGAGAACATGAAGGAGAACAACCACCTGATCGGCGGCGAGCAGTCCGGCCATATCATTTTCCGCAAGCACGCCCGGTCCGGGGACGGCCTCATCACCGCCATCATGGTCATGCGGGAGATGATCCAGACGAACCTGCCCCTGTCCACCCTGGCCGCGCCGGTGAAGATGTATCCCCAGGTGCTGAAGAACGTGGTGGTCACAGACAAGGAGCTGACCCTGGCCAATGAGCGGGTGCAGCGGGAAGTGGCCGCGGTGGAGGCGGACCTGGGCAGCGACGGCCGGGTGCTGCTGCGCAAGAGCGGCACGGAGCCGGTGCTGCGGGTCATGGCCGAGGCGTCCACACCCGCGCTGTGCGAGGAGAGCGTGGACCGCATCATCGCCGCCATGGAGGCGGAGGGCCTGTTGGTGGAGGTGCGCAGATGATCAGGACGGCTGAACTGTATGATCTGTCCCACACCGCCGCCGCGTCCCTGCTGGAAAAGACCGAGTATCCCTGGCAGGCCCTGGCGGACATCGGCGATTTCATCCTGGAGATGGGCAGGACGCTTCCGGCGGAGGAGTATGACCATCCGGCGGAGGACGTGTGGATCGCCAAGGACGCCAAAATATACCCCAACAACTACATCACCGGTCCCTGCATCATCGGCCATGGCACCGAGGTGCGGCCCGGGGCCTTCATCCGGGGCAATGCTCTGGTGGGGGAGCACTGCGTGGTGGGCAATTCCACTGAGCTGAAAAATGTCATTTTGTTCGATAACGTTCAGGTTCCTCATTATAACTATGTGGGCGACTCCATTCTGGGCTATAAGTCCCACATGGGCGCGGCCAGCCTGACCAGCAATGTGAAGAGCGACAAGAAGCTGGTGGTCATCCACAACGGAAAAGAACAGATCGAGACCGGTCGGAAGAAGGTGGGGGCCATGATCGGCGACGGCGTGGAGGTGGGCTGCGGCAGCGTGCTCAATCCGGGCACCGTGATTGGGCCGAACAGCAACATCTACCCCCTATCCTCCGTCCGGGGCGTGGTCCCGACCAACAGCATTTTCAAGGCACAGAACAACATCGTGCCGAAAAGCCTGGCGTAAAGAATAGGATACCAAGCTCCCGTCCGGGACAGGACGGGAGCAATTTTGAAGAGAAGAGAGAAAAAAGATGGATAACAAGCGCGAGCGGAGTTCCGGCCTGGAGCTTCTGCGGATATTATGCATGATTATGATCATTACCCACCACTATTCCATTCACGGCGGGATTCCTTCGGATGCTGTCATGTCCCAGCAGGGGGCGGGGATGATGGTACAGATGCTCAGAATGTTCGGCCGGCCTGCGTGTTCGATCTTTGCGCTGATGAGTGGATATTTTCTGGTACGGAGAGGGAAAAACTGTCCCCTTCGGCGCATCGTGCCGCTGCTGGCAGAGCAGTGGTTTTATTCTGTGGGGATCCTGGCGGTGGTCCTGTGTTTTCACCTGCGCAGCGTGTCGTTCTTTGACACGGTCCATGCACTGGTCCCGGTCATTTGGGGAAACTGGTATGTGGTGGGATATGTGGTGCTGTATGCGTTGCTGTCCTTCATCAACCCGTGGATTTTATCCATGGAGAAAAAGACATATAGACGCCTGCTGATGATCCTGCTGGTGTTCTGGTCGGTGATACCGACTTTTGCCGAAGACAGTCAAAAATACGGCCCGCTGGACTTTTTCCTGGTCATGTATTTGACGGGGGGGTACATCAGCCTTCATGGGAGACAGGGAGAGTATCCCAACCGATGGAACCTGGCTGCCTCGCTGGTGTCTGCCGGAGCGATCCTTGGGTCAGTGGCGGCGATCAACACGGCGGGGCATCTATTGCACAGCGAACTGATCGTCACGCTGGCATGCTGGTTTTACAATTATGATTCCGTATTAAGCGTGATATTTGCGATATCCACGTTTTTGTATTTCTCCCAGCTGACGTTTTCCAGTCGATGGATCAACTATCTGGCCGGCTCTATGGTCGGCATATACCTCATCCACGACGACGACCTGGTCCGGAAGCTGCTGTGGGAGGGCTTGTCCCCCAATGCGGCTCATCTGGATAGCGTGTGGATCCATGCGCCTGTGAAGATCATGGCGGTATTCCTGGTATGCCTGGCCGTGGACCTGCTGCGGCGGGCCACAGTGGAACGGGTGTTTTTAAAGTGGTTCCATGCCAGGTGCGCTGCCTGGGACCAGAAGCATATTGCGGCGAGGAAAGATGCATAAGAAGCGGGCTGCCCGGAGGGGCAGCCCGCATTCAGTTGCCGATGTGGGATCGGCGGCGGGGGACTGGGGGACACTGCGTGTCAGAAGCCTGGTCCGCGGCGCTCAGTGGCCCAGCGCCTCCGTCATGGCCCGCACATACGCGCCCACATGCGCCGGCGCTTCCCTGCCGTATTGGGCCAGCAGCTTGATGATGGCCGAGCCCACGATGGCGCCGTCGGAGAGGGAGGCCATTTTGGATGCCTGTTCCGGCGTGGAGATGCCGAAGCCGATGGCGCAGGGGATGGGGGTATTGGCACGGACCACCTTCACGATGGAGGCCAGGTCTGTGGTGATCTCGCTGCGGGTGCCGGTGACACCAAGGCTGGAAACGATGTAGAGAAAGCCCTCGGCCTCCCGGGCGATCATGGCGATGCGGTCGGCGGAGGTGGGCGCCACCAGGGAGATCAGGTCCACGCCGTACTGCCGGCAGAGAGGGAGGAACTCCCCCTTTTCCTCGAAGGGCAGGTCGGGCAGGATGAGTCCGTCGATGCCGATCTGGCGGCAGGTGGAGATAAACCGCTCCGCGCCGTAGGAGAAGACCACATTGGCATAGGTCATGAACACCATGGGCACAGTCACATCCCGGCGCAGGTCCCGGACCAGGTCGAAGATCTTGTCCGTGGTGACGCCGCCGGTCAGGGCCCGGAGATTGGCGCCCTGGATGACAGGTCCCTCGGCGGTGGGGTCGGAGAAGGGGATGCCCAGCTCGATGAGCCCGGCTCCGTTCGCCGCGCAGACCCGCACGCAGGCGGCGGTGGTCTCCAGGTCCGGGTCGCCGCAGGTGATGAACGGGATGAACGCCTTGCCGTGGGCAAAGGCCTTGGCGATGTTACTCATGGATATCCTCCCCTCTGTACCGGGCGATGGCGGCGCAGTCCTTGTCCCCCCGGCCGGAAATGGTGATGACGACGATCTGGTCCTTTCCCATGGTCGGGGCCAGCTTTTGGGCGTAGGCCACGGCGTGGGCGGACTCGATGGCGGGGATGATACCCTCGGTCCGGGCCAGGTACTCAAAGGCGTCCACCGCCTCGTCGTCGGTGATGGGGACGTATTCCGCCCGGCCGGTGTCGTGCAGCCAGGCGTGCTCCGGACCCACACCGGGGTAGTCCAGCCCCGCGGAGATGGAGTATACCGGGGCGATCTGGCCGTACGCATCCTGGCAGAAGTAGCTCTTCATGCCGTGGAAGATGCCCAGCCGCCCGGTGGCGATGGTGGCGGCGGTCTCGAAGGTGTCCACTCCCCGGCCGGCGGCCTCGCAGCCGATGAGCCGGACGCTCTTGTCCGGGATAAAGTGGTAGAAGCTGCCGATGGCGTTGGAGCCGCCGCCCACGCAGGCGATCACCGCGTCGGGCAGCCGGCCCTCCTTCTCCTGGAGCTGGGATCTGATCTCCCGGGAGATCACCGATTGGAAATCCCGCACGATGGTGGGGAAGGGGTGGGGGCCCATGACGGAGCCGAGGCAATAGTGGGTGTCGTCGATGCGGCGGGTCCACTCCCGCATAGCCTCGGATACCGCGTCCTTCAGCGTGGCGGTGCCGGTGGTCACAGGCACCACCTCTGCCCCCAGCAGCCGCATCCGGTACACGTTCAGGGCCTGGCGCTTCGTGTCCTCCTCGCCCATGAACACCACACACTGCATCCCCATGAGGGCGGCGGCGGTGGCCGTGGCCACGCCATGCTGGCCGGCGCCGGTCTCGGCGATGAGCCGGGTCTTGCCCATCTTTTTGGCCAGAAGGGCCTGGCCTAGGACGTTGTTGATCTTGTGGGCGCCGGTGTGGTTGAGGTCCTCCCGTTTGAGGTAGATCTTCGCGCCCCCCAGGTCGCGGGTCATCTTCTCGGCATAATACAGCCGGGAGGGGCGGCCGGCATACTCGTTGAAAAGATAGGTCAGCTCCCGGTCAAAGTCCGGGTCATTTTTGAAGTGCTCGTAGGCAGCCTCCAGCTCGATGACCGCGTTCATCAGCGTCTCGGGGATGTACTGTCCGCCGTGGATGCCGAATCGTCCGTTGGACATGTCGTTCATTCCTTTCGCGCGGCGGCCACAGCCGCCTTGATCTTATCAAAGTCTTTCATTTTGTCCGTCTCTACGCCGCTGGATATGTCCAGCCCGTAGGGGCGGAGCTGGCTTATGGCGCCGGGGATGTTCTCCGGGGTGAGCCCGCCGGCCAGGATATACGGGCGGGTCACGCCCTGGGCCAGGGACCAGTCGAAGCTCTGGCCGGTGCCGTAGCCGTTGTCCAGCAGGACCATGTCGGCGGCGGAGGCGTTGGCGGCCGCCAGGTCGGCGGGGTCGCGGACCTTGAAGGCCTTCCAGATCGTGCAGCCGGGCGCCAGGGCCCGGAGCGCGGCCATATAGCTGTCGTCCTCGTGGCCGTGGAGCTGAGCCACGGCGATGGTACCGTCGTTCAAAAGCGCCGCCACATCCTCCACCGGGCTGTTCACAAACACGCCCACGGGAGTGATGCCGGGGGCCAGTCCGGCCCGCAGGGCCCGCACCCGGTCCGGGGTCAGGTCCCGGTGGCTTTTTGGGAAGTTGATGATGAAGCCGCACCAGTCCGGCCGGGCGGCGTTGACGTATTCTATGTCGCATGGCCGGTACAGGCCGCAGATCTTGATCTTTGTCATCCGGCTGCCTCCCGCATGGCCGCGAGGAGAGCGGCCTTGTCCTGCGCCCGCATGAGAGCTTCCCCCACCAGGGCCGCGTCGGCCCCGAGCTTTTTCAGCGCCGCCGCGTCCTCCGGACCGGTCACACCGCTCTCCGCCACATACACCGCCTCGGTCGGGATCAGGTCCCGCAGCCGGGCAGCGTTGGAGAAGTCCACGGAAAAGTCCTTCAGATTCCGGTTGTTCACGCCGATGATGGCCGCCCCGGCGCTGACGGCGGAGCGTATCTCCCCCTCGTCGTGGGCCTCCACCAGGGCTGCCAGTCCCAACTGGCCGCATATGTCCAGGTACCTGGCTATGGTGGCCGTGTCCAGCAGGGCACAGATGAGCAGCACCGCATTGGCGCCCATGACCTTGGCCTGGTAGAGCTGATACTCGTCCACGGTGAAGTCCTTGCGGAGCATGGGCAGAGAGACCGTCCGGCGGATATCCCGGAAGATATCATCTGAGCCGAGAAACCACTTGGGCTCCGTCAGGCAGGATACCGCGTCCGCTCCCGCGGCCTCGTAGGAACGGGCGATGTCCATGTAGGGAAAGTCCGGCGCGATAAGTCCCTTGGAGGGGGAGGCCCGTTTCACCTCGCAGATGAAGCGAAGGCCGGGCTTTTTCAGGGCCTGCAGGAATGCCTCCCCGTCCGCCGGACTGCCCTGGAGGGCCAGCTCCCGCATGGCGTCGGGGCTGAGCACTTCCTTGTCCGCCGCTACCCGTTCCCGGGCGTGGGCGGCCAGTTGGTCCAGAATGGTCATCTCACGCCTCCGGGCGGTTGGAGACCTCAATGAGCTTGGCAAGGGTCCCGGCGGCCTTGCCGCTGTCGATGAGCTCCGCCGCCAGGGCCACGCCGTCGGCCCAGGTCCCGGCCTTGCCCCCGATGTACAGGGCCGCGCCGGCGTTCATGAGCACCGCATCCCGCTTGGGACCCGGGACGCCGGCCAAGATGTCCCGGACGATCTGGGCATTCTCCGCCGGGGCGCCGCCCACGAGCTCGCTCTTCTCGCAGCGGGTCAGGCCAAAGTCCTCCGGCTTCACGGTGTAGGATTTGAACCATCCGTCCTTGAACTCGCACACGGCGGTGGGGGAGGACAGGGAGATCTCGTCCAGCTTGTCTCTGCCGTAGACCACCATGCCGCGCTCCACGCCCAGGCTGATGAGCACCTGGGCCAGCGGCTCCACCAGATACTCGTCATACACGCCCAGAAGCTGCATCTTGGGGCTGCCGGGGTTCGTGAGGGGTCCCAGGATGTTGAACACCGTGCGCACGCCCAGCTCCTTGCGGATGGCGCCCACATATTTCATGGAGGTATGGTACTTCTGGGCGAAGAAGAAGCACATGCCCACCTCGTCCAAAAGCTCCACGCACCGCTCCGGGCTCTGCTGGATGTTCACGCCCAGGGCCTCCAGGCAGTCCGCGGTGCCGCACTGGGAGGAGGCGGCCCGGTTGCCGTGCTTGGCGACCTTCATGCCGCCGGCGGCGGCCACCAGGGCGGAGGCGGTGGAAATGTTGAAGCTGTGGGCTCCGTCGCCGCCGGTGCCCACGATCTCAAAGACGGGGTAGGGGGCGTTCACTCTGATGGCGTGGTCCCGCATGGCGGCGGCGCAGCCGGCGATCTCGTCGCTGGTCTCGGCCTTGGCGCTCTTGGTGGACAGAGCCGCCAGAAAAGCGGCGTTCTGGGTCTGGGTGGTCTCGCCGGACATGATCTCGTTCATAACGGCGTAGGCCTCGTCGTAGGTCAGGTCCTCCTTGGCGACGATCTTTACAATGGCTTCTTTTATCATGACAAAAACTCCTTTTTGTTTTGATTCAGATGAGATAGAGGAAATTTCGGAGCATGGTCCCGCCGTCGGGGGTCATGATGGACTCCGGGTGGAACTGGACGCCGTAGATGGGGTATTGCCGGTGCCGGACGGCCATCACCTCGCCGTCCAGGGTCCGGGCGGTGACGGCGAGACAGTCCGGTATGGTGTTCGGGTCTGCCGCCAGGGAGTGATATCGGGCCACGGGCGCGGTCTCCGGGCAGCCGGCGAACAGGGGACAGTCGGGGTCGAAGCGCACCGTGGACTGCTTGCCGTGCATGAGCCGCCTGGCGTAGGTGACCGTGGCGCCGTAGGCGGCGCAGATGGCCTGGTGGCCCAGGCAGACCCCCAGGATGGGGATGTCCCGGCCCAGCTCGCGGACCACATCCATGGTGACGCCGGCGTCCTCCGGTCTGCCGGGGCCGGGGGAGAGGATGATACGGTCCGGGCCCAGGGCCCCGATCTGGGCTGCGGTCAGCTCGTCGTTTCGGATGACCTTGATGTCCGGGTCCAGGGCCCCCACCAGCTGGTAGAGGTTATAGGAGAAGCTGTCGTAGTTGTCAATGAGCAGGATCATAGGTCTTCCTCCTGGGCCAGCTTCAGGGCGTTGACCACGGCCTGGGCCTTGTTGATGCACTCCTGGTACTCCTTTTCCGGCACGGAATCGGCCACGATGCCAGCCCCGGACCGGACGAATACCCGGCCATTCTTCTTGTAGGCGATGCGGATGGCGATGCAGGTGTCCATGTTGCCGGTGAAGTCGATGTAGCCGATGGCTCCCCCGTAGATGCCCCGTTTGTTGTTCTCCAGCTGGCCGATGAGCTGACAGGCGCGGATCTTTGGCGCGCCGGACAATGTGCCCGCCGGGAGCACCGCCGCGATGGCGTCCAGCGCGTCGAACTCCGGGCGGATCTCGCCCCGGACCGTGGAGCCGATGTGCATCACATGGGAATAGCGCTCGATGGAGTGGAGCTTTTCCACCTGGACAGACCCGAACCGGCTGATCTTGCCCAGGTCGTTGCGGCCAAGATCCACCAGCATGTTGTGCTCGGCCAGCTCCTTCTCGTCCGCCAGAAGCTCCGCCTCCAGGGCGGCGTCCTCCTCGTCGGTCCTGCCCCGGGGCCGGGTGCCTGCCAGGGGGAAGGTGTGCAGGACCCCGTCCTCCAGCTTTACCAGTGTCTCGGGCGAGGCACCGGCCACCTCCACGTCGGTGCCGGAGAAGTAGAACATGTAGGGGGAGGGGTTCATGGTCCGCAGGATGCGGTAGGTATTCAGCAGGCTGCCCTGGAAGGGGGCGCTGAGCCGGTTGGACAGCACGATCTGGAAGATGTCTCCCTCCCGGATGTGGTGCTTGGCCCGCTCCACCATGGCGCAGTAATCGTCCCGTCCGAACAGGGGCGTCACCTCTCCGGTGAGCCGGCCGCCGGGCTCGTTCTTCTTCGCGCCGGTCCGCAGCAGGTCCCGCATATGGGCCAGGGCCAGGACCGCCTGGTTGTAGCCTGTCTCCGGGTCATCCAGGGACATGTTGGCGATGAGGATGATCTTCTGGGTGACATTGTCAAAGGCGATGACCCGGTCAAAGAGCATCAGGTCCACATCCTTGAACGCCTCGGTGTCCTCCGTTTTCACCCGGACGGCGGGCTCGCTGTAGCCCAGGTAGTCGTAGGAGAAATATCCCACCAGCCCGCCGGTGAAGGAGGGAAGGTAGCCGAAGCGGGGGCTGACGTGCTCCGCCAGGATCTGCCGCAGCTCCGCCGCCGGATCGTCCGTCCGGAAGGTCACGTCCCCCGCCTTCATCACCCCATCGGTGCAGGTGATCTCCATCCGGGGATCGAAGCCCAAAAAGGTGTAGCGTCCCCACTTCTCCCGCTCGGCCACGGATTCCAGCATAAAGCAGTGGGTGGAGACATTTTTCAGGATCTTCATTGCCTCGATGGGTGTGCAGATGTCCGACAGCATCTCACAGCTCACCGGCAGGACCTTGTACCGGCCCTGGACGGCGATGGTCTTGACTTCCTCCAAACTGGGTCTGACGACCATATAATGGTCCTCCTTGTGTATCATGATTATCTGACGGCGAAACGCCGCAGGTGCTGCGCCGAGCCGCTTCGCGGCTGAAGCAAAACAGCCGTGCTGTTTTGCCGGACACTCATTCTGGATACTCTGCCGGGACATGAAAAAACGCCCCCGACAGAAATCCTTTTCTGTCAAGGACGAATAAAAGCCTTATCCGCGGTGCCACCTTGATTCACGGCGGTGAAGCCGTGCGCTTGGCAGGATACCAACATATCCCCGGCAACTGACGTATGCCCACACGTCGCGCATTACCGCGCCCTCAGCGGTCCATTTGACGGCTTGTTTCCCACCCCGATCTCAGCATAGGGGGCTCTCTGTGAGGGCATCACCGACGTTATCTCCGCGTCAACGGTTTAGTGTTTTAAATTGATGGGACCATTTTAGCACGCCCGGCCCTCTTTGTCAAAGTTTTTTTGTAAGATCTGTCTTTCGTCCGGTCAGAGCGGTCCCGGGACGAATCCGCGGCCATCGAAGCGCCACAGCTCCCGGAAGCCGATGGCCCGAAGCTGCGCCCGCGTTTCCGGGAAGGCATAGGTGAGATGCTCGGGCCGGTGGGCGTCGGAGGAGATGGTGACCCGTCCTCCCAGGGCGTGAAGGCGGCGGAGAAGGGGCACGGAAGGATAGGGCTCCGTGCGATACCCCTTGGCCATGGCCCCGGTATTGACCTCAAAGATCTTGCCGGCGGATACCAGCGGCCCCATGGTCTCCGACGCCAGGTCCAGCAGCCAGGGAGCACGGCTGTCAAAAAGCCCCGCTGTCTCGGAATATTTGCAGATCAGATCAAAGTGCCCCACGATGTCCACCCGGGGGTCATCCGCCAAGGCGGCGTATTGGGCGAAGTACGCCCGGGCCATGGCCCGCTCGTCCCCGCCGAAGCGGTCTTCGAGCAGCGCTTTTGTCACGGCGGAGGACAGGTCCACGGAGGACGCCTCGCCCCCGGGGGCGAGAAAATGCACCGAACCGATCACATAGTCAAAGCCGTCCGGCGCCAGAGGCGAGCGGCTGTCCCACTCCAGTCCGTCATAGACGGCCAGCGTACCCCGGAACTGTGCCCGGACCTGGGCGATCTCCGCCCGATAGGCGGCCAGGCGGTCCGCAGGAATGGCCCAGTCGTTTCCCCAGGACAGCGGGCTGTGGACGGAAAAGCCCAGAGAGGTCAGCCCCGCGGCCACAGCGGCCCGGGCCATGTCCAGGGGCGATGCTGTGCCGTCGTCCCAGGCGGTGTGGGTGTGCAGGTTTTGGGCAAACATCAGCGCATCTTCTCCTGCTTGACCTTGTGGTCGATGACGTGGCGGGAGGCAAGCTCTGCCTTTACATCCTCCAGGCCGATGCCCATCTCCGTCATCAGCACCATGGCGTGATAGGCCAGGTCCGCCAACTCATAGACGGTGTTGGGCTTGTCGCCGTCCTTGGCGGCGATGATCACCTCCGTTGCCTCCTCGCCGATCTTCTTGAGGATCTTGTCCGTTCCCTTCTCAAAGAGGTAAGAGGTGTAGGAGCCCTCCCGGGGGCTGTCCTTCCGGCCCCGGAGCAGGTCCATCAGTCCCTGATACTGGAAGGCGGGAGGGGTGTCTGCCTCATAGACCAGATCGTTGAAACAGCTGTCCGTGCCCAGGTGACAGGCCGGGCCGTCCTTTTGCACCCGGACCACCAGGGCGTCCCGGTCGCAGTCGGCGGTGATGGACACGATATGCTGGTAATTGCCGCTGGTCTCTCCCTTGAGCCAGAGCTCCTGGCGGCTGCGGCTGAAAAAGCAGGTCAGCCCTTTTTCCATGGAGATCTGAAGGCTCTCCCGGCTCATGTATGCCAGGGTCAGCACCTTTCGGCTGGCGTCGTCCACCACAATGGCGGGGATGAGGCCCTTTTCGTCGAATCTCAGACTGTCGATGTCAAGCATGGTCGTTATCTCCTTACGAGGATATGGTTTTCCGCCAGCGCGGCCTTCAGGTCCGGGATGGACACCTCCCCAAAGTGGAAGATGCCGGCGGCGATGCCCGCGTCCACCTTGGGCAGGGACTGAAAGAGGGTGATGAAATCACCGATGCACCCGGCGCCGCCGGAGGCGATCACCGGCACGTTCACCGCCCGGCACACCGCGTCCAGCATGGGGATGTCGAAACCGCCCCGGACCCCGTCGGTGTCGATGGAGTTCAGGACGATCTCCCCGGCGCCCATGTCCACCCCCCGGCGTATCCATTCGATGGCGTCCAGGCCCGTATCCTCCCGACCGCCCTTGGCGAAGACCCGGTAGCCGGTCCCCATGCGCTTGGCGTCCACGGACAGGACCACGCACTGGCTGCCGTAGCGCTTGGCGGCGTCGGCGATGAGCCCCGGCTCCGCCAGGGCCCCGGAATTGACGCTGACCTTGTCCGCGCCGCATTTGAGCACCCGGTCGAAGTCCGCCAGGGTGCGGATGCCGCCACCCACGGTCAGGGGGATGAAGACGGTGGAGGCCGTCTTCCGCAGGATGTCCGTGAAGATGTCCCGGCCCTCGGCAGAGGCGGTGATGTCATAGAAGACCAGCTCATCCGCGCCGCACCGGGAGTAGTATTCCGCCAGTGCCACCGGGTCCGACACGTCCGCCAGACCCTGAAAGTTGACCCCTTTGACCACCCGGCCGTCCTTCACGTCCAGACAGGGGATGATGCGTTTTGTGATCATCTGGCCACCTCGATTGCCCGGGCCAGGTCAATGGCTCCGGTGTAGTAGGCCTTGCCCAAAATGGCCCCGGTCAGGCCCATGTCCCGCAGAGCCGCTATGTCCTCCAGCGTGGACACGCCGCCGGAGGCCACGATGTCCATGTCCAGGGCGGCGGCCAGGGTCCGGTACAGGTCCCGGTTCGTGCCGGCCATGGCCCCGTCCCGGGAGATGTCCGTGCAGATGACGGCGCCCACCCCGGCGTCCTGGAGCTTCCGGCAGAAGTCCAGGCAGGGCAGGGCGCTGGTCTCCCGCCAGCCCTTGATGGCCACATAGCCGTCCCGGCAGTCCACCCCGGCGGCCAGCCGGGGGCCGTATTTGGCGGCCATGGCGGCGAAGAAGTCCCAGTCCGTGACGGCAGCGGTGCCCAGGATCACCCGGTCCACCCCTGCGTCCAGATACCGGCGTATCACGTCCTCGCTGCGGACGCCGCCGCCGATCTCCACCTTCAGACCGGTGCGCTGGGATACGGACGCCACGATATCAAAATTCGGCGTGGTCCCGTCCCGGGCCCCGGCCAGGTCCACCATGTGGATGTGTTCCGCTCCGGCGGCTGCGAAGTCCCGGGCCACGGCCAGGGGATCGTCGCTGTATACGGTCATCTGGTCATAGTCGCCCCGGAAGAGACGCACGGCTTTGCCGTCGTATAGATCGATCGCTGGATAGATGTACATGCTCTCTCCTTATAGTTCGCAAAACGCCCTGAGGATGGCCAGCCCCACCGGGCCGCTCTTCTCCGGATGGAACTGGCAGCCCAGCACGTTGTCCCGGGCGGCTGCCGCGGTGAGGGCGGGGCCGTATTCCGCCGTGGCGATGACGGCCTTTCCGCACCGGTCGGCGTAGAAGCTGTGGACGAAATACACGCAGTCACCCTCTTTGACATAGCGGAACAGGGGGTGAGGACGGGTGAAGTGCAGGGCGTTCCAGCCAATGTGGGGGACCTTGTACCCGGCGGGCACCACCGGCGTCATGTCTACCACGTCCCCGGCGATCAGACCGAGGCCGGCGTGTTCGCCGAACTCAAAACTCCTGTCAAAGAGAAGCTGCATCCCCAGGCAGATGCCCAGGATGGTCTTGCCGGTCCGGGCCTGCTCCAGCAGGACCTGGTCCAGGCCCGCGGAGCGCAGCTTGTCTGCCGCGTCGCCAAAGGCGCCCACCCCGGGGAGGACGAGCCTGTCGGCCCGGGCGATGACCTTCTCGTCGGCGGTGACGGCCACCTCTGCCCCCACGGCTTCCAGAGAGCGCCGGAGGGAGAACAGGTTGCCTACGCCGTAGTCGATGACGGCGACCATCAGAGCACGCCTTTCGTGGAGGGCAGGTCGCCGGCGGCGTCCGGGTCGATGCTCACGGCCTGGGCCATGGCGCGTCCGAAGCCCTTGAAGGCAGCTTCCAGGATGTGATGGGTGTTGGTCCCGTCCAGCTGCCGCAGGTGCAGGGTGACGCCGGCGGCGCGGGTGAAGGCGGTGAAAAATTCCTCCGCCAGCTCCGTGTCGAAGTCTCCCACACGGGGGCTGGGCAGCTCAAACTGCCAGCGCAGACAGCTCCGGCCAGAGATGTCCGCGGCGCAGAGCACCAGCGCCTCGTCCATGGGAAGCATGATGTGCCCGTAGCGGCGGATGCCCCGTTTGTCGCCCAATGCCTGGGCGAAGGCGGCGCCCAGGGCGATGCCCACGTCCTCCGTGGTGTGGTGGCCGTCTACATAGGTGTCGCCCTGGCAGGACACGGTCAGATCAAACCGGCCATGGGCGGCGAACAGGGTCAGCATGTGGTCCAAAAAGCCGATGCCCGTGTGGATCTCGGTTTCGCCCGCGCCGTCCAGGCACAGGCAAAGGCGGATGTCGGTCTCGGCGGTCTTGCGTTCTATGACAGCATTGCGCATGGTCAGACACCTCTCTCGTCATGCAATATGGTTTTCAGTGCAGCCAGCAGCGCGTCCATCTGTTCCCGGCTGCCTACGGTGATGCGGAGCCAGTCCCGGATGCGGGGCTTGTCGAACCAGCGGACCAATACGCCCCGTTTTTTCAGGGAGCTGTACAGGGCCTGGCCCTCCGCAGCCGGATGGGCGGCAAAGAGGAAGTTGGCCTTGGAGGGGAGCACCCGGAAGCCCATCGCCTCCAGGGCTTTGGCGGTGTACGTCCGATTCTCCACGATCCGGCGGCAGTTTTCCAGGGTGTAGTCCTGGGAAGCGATGGCGGCCACGCCGGCGGCCTGGGTCATGCGGTTGACGTTGTAGGGATTGGTAGAGAACTTGACGGTGTTCAGTCCCGCGATGAGGGCGGGACTGCCCAGGGCGAAGCCCAGCCGGGCCCCCGCCAGGGAGCGGGACTTGGAAAAGGTCTGGACCACCAGAAGGTTTTCGTATTTGCCGATGAGCGGCACACAGCTCTCGCCGCCGAAGTCTACATATGCCTCGTCCACGATGACCACGTTGTCCGGGTTGGAGCGCAGGATGCTCTCGATGTCCGCCGGGGCCAGGGCCAGACCGGTGGGGGCATTGGGGTTGGCCAGGACGATGTTCTCGTGCAGGCCGCAGTAATCGGCTGGGTCCAGGGTGAAGTCTTCCCGGAGAGGAACGATGTGCGCCGGCGTGCCGGTCATGGCGGCGAACACGGGATAGAACCCGTAGGTGATGTCCGCAAAGGCCATGGGGCGGGTGCTGTCGCAAAAGGCGGTGAAGGCGAAATACAGCGCCTCATCCGAGCCGTTGACCGGCAGGATGTTCTCCGGGGCAAGACCGTAAAGCGCCGCCGCCGCGGCCCGGAGCCGGGTACATTCCGGGTCGCAGTAGAGATTGAGCTTTCCCGCCTCCTCCGCCACGGCCTGAAGCACCGCCGGGGCCGGGGGGAAGGGGGACTCGTTGGTATTCAGCTTCACATACTGCATGTCCCGGGGCTGCTCGCCGGGGACATAGGGGTCCAGGGCGGCCAGCTTGCCGCTGAAAAATCCGCTCATGATACGACCTCCTTGTCAAACCGCACCAGAGCGGAGCGGGCATGTCCCTCCAGGCCCTCCGCCCGGGCAAAGCGGGCAATGTCGTCGCTGACGGCGGCGAGGGCTTCCCGGGTGAAGCGGGTATATTGCGTCCGCTTTACGAAATCCTCTACGCCCAGAGGGCTGGAGAACCTGGCCGCGCCGCAGGTGGGCAGGGTGTGGTTCGGCCCCGCCAGATAGTCCCCCAGGGCCTCAGGGGTATATTTGCCCAGGAACACCGAGCCGGCGTTGCGCACCAGGTCCAGCAAGGGCGCGGGATCATCCACGCACAGTTCCAGATGCTCCGGGGCCAGGGCGTTGGCGGCCTCCACCGCCGCGGCCAGGTCATCAGTGACGATGATCTTGCCGTTCGCCCCGATGGACGAGCGGGCGATGGCCTCCCGGGGCAGGAGGGCCAGCTGCCGGTCCACCTCGGCGCTGACGGCATGGGCCAGCGCCTCGCTGTCGGTAACGAGCACAGCCGAAGCCAGCACATCGTGCTCCGCCTGGCTCAGGAGGTCCGCCGCCACCACAGCGGGGTCATTGGTGCCGTCCGCCACCACCAGGATCTCGCTGGGCCCGGCGATCATGTCGATGTCCACCCGACCGAACACCTGGCGCTTGGCCTCGGCCACATAGGCGCTGCCGGGCCCTACGATCTTGTCCAACCTGGGCACGCTCTCGGTGCCGTAAGCCAGGGCGGCCACGCCCTGGGCCCCGCCGGTACGGAACACCCGGTCCACCCCGGCGATCCTGGCCGCGGCCAGGATGGCGTCGGGCTGCTTCCCGTCCGGCCCGGGCGGGGAGATCATCACAAGCTCTCTGCATCCGGCGATCCTGGCCGGGATGGCGGTCATCAGCACGGTGGAGGGATAGGCCGCCGTGCGGCCAGGCACGCACAGCCCCACCCGCTCGATGGCCGTGACCTTCACCCCCAGCACCGAGCCGTCCGGCCGGTCCAGCTGAAAGCCGTGGGGCATCCGGTGGACGTGAAATGCGCGGATGTTCTCCGCGGCCTGCTCCAGGACCCGGAGCAGGGCCGGGTCCACCCGGCTGTACGCCTGGTCGATCTCCTCCCGGGACACCTCCAGGGCCTGCAGCTCGGCCCCGTCGAACCGGCGGGCATAGTCCAGCAGCGCCGCGTCGCCCCGTTCAGCCACGTCCGCGATGATGGCCCGCACCGCCTCCGACACGCCGGAGGTCTCCACAGTGCGGATGAGAAGGTCCTGCAAGGGGACCTGTCCGTAGCGGTATATCTTCATTTGCCGTACTCCTGTTCTCTGCGCGCCGCGATGCGCCGGCACAGGGTGTCGATGCGCTCGCCCACGAATTTTGACCGGGCCTTGTTGGCGATGAGCCTGGCGCTGATGGGGGCCACCTCCGCCAGGGGCGCCAGACCGTTTTCCAGCAGGGTCTTGCCTGTCTCCACGATGTCCACGATCACGTCTGAGAGCCCCACGATGGGGGCCAGCTCGATGGAGCCGTTCAGATGGATGACGTCGATGGGCCGGCTCTGGGCGGCGTAATAGCTCCGGGTGATGTTGGGAAATTTCGTGGCCACCCGCAGGGTGCGCCGGCCATCGTCCCGGAAGTCCCGGAAACCGGCCACGCACATGCGGCATTGGCCGAGGCCCAGGTCCAGAAGCTCGTACACATCGGGCTCATACTCCATCAGAATGTCCTTGCCGGCCACGCCGATGTCTGCCGAGCCCCGCTCTACATAGATGGCCACGTCCGAAGGCTTGGCCCAGAAGTACCGGACCGCGGCGGTCTCGTTTTCAAAGATCAGCTTCCGGTTGGGTTCCAGCAGCGCCGGACAGTCGTAGCCGGCGGCCTGGAACAGCGCATATACCTTTTCTCCCAGACGCCCCTTTGGCAGGGCGATGTTCAGCATTTCCATGTCACGTCATCTCCTTGCCGTCCGGACGGATGCACCGGCCATAGGTGACGGCGGTCTCTCCGGCCAGCTGGGCCCGCACGGTCCTGCCTTGGGCGGCCTCTGCCTGAACAGCGGCGATCACAGCAGCCGGATCATCGCCGGGACCGTATACCAGGAGCGTGTCCACGTCCCGGTCGGAAGGCTGGGTCAGGAACCGTTCCAGCTCGTTCAGATATACCGCGAAACCGATGGCGCCGCCCCGCTTGCCCATCCGGTGGATGAGACTGTCGTAGCGTCCGCCGGTCAGCACCGGAGCCGCCACGCCGTCCACATAGCCCCGGAGGAGCAGGCCGTTGTAGTAATCCGTGTCGTTGATGAGGGACAGATCGACGGTCGTGTTATACGATCCGAACAGCGTCAGCAGTCCGGTGAGCTGCTCCAGCTCCGTGGCTGCCTGTTTTGCGGCGGGAGGCAGAGGCAGGGAGAGCAGTTCTTCCACGGTCGGCTGGGCCGGGCCGGAAAGACGGCAGAGCCGGCCCAGAAGCGCAGCGCTGTTTTCAGGCACGCCGGCTCCGGCGCAGACGGCGGCGAGACCCTGGACGTTTTTCGCGGCAAAGGCGGCGAGGATGCCCTCCGCGCCGCCGGCGGGCAGGTCGAGGCAGTCCAGGATGCCGGTCAGGATGCCCATGTGGGACAGCTCCAGCACATATCGGGGACTGACTGCCTCCAGAGAACGGGCCGCCAGCATCAGCACCTCTCCCATGGCGTACAGGTCCACCGTCCCCAGCATCTCCAGGCCGGCCTGCATGATCTCCTGAAAACCGCTGCCCCCGCGGGGCACCCGGTACACGTTTTCCATGTACCAGACTTTCCGGGTCCGGTCGTCGTCCCGGGTGTTGTTGATGATGGACAGGGTGATGTCCGGCTTCAGAGCCATGAGACGGCCATTGGTGTCGCTGAATGTGAGGATGTGGGGGCTGGTGAGGAAGCGCTTGTTGCGGGCATACAGGTCATATTCCTCGAACTTGCTGACCCGGTACTGCTTGAACCCGTAGCGCTGGTAGAGCGCCCGCAGCTGGGCGGCCAGCCGCTCGGCAGGGGGAATGGCGTCGGTCATGACAGTTCCTCCCTGCCGGCCAGCCGGTCCAGAATGAGCCCATAGCCGCCCGCACCGTAATCCAGACTGCGCTTGACCCGGCTGATGGTGGCGGAGCTCGCCCCGGTGCCGGAGGCGGTATTCTGGTAGGACTGGCCGTTCGCCAGCATGCGGGCCACGGCGAGCCGCTGGGCGATGGACTGTATCTCCCGGACCGTGCACAGATCTTCAAAATACTGATAGCACTCGTCCACATCCCGCAGCATGAGAATGGAACGGAACAGCTGGTCGGTCTCCTCATTTCTTGGCAGCGCCATAGCAAAACCTCCACATCACAGATGCTTCATTATGCTATCACGCTAAAGCGATAAAGTCAATGGCTGTTTGCCGTTTCCGCTGCCAAAACCGGAGGACCAGTCCCCGCGGGTTTTGTGCATCTTGACAGCCGGGCTCGAGGCCAACGGACTTAAGTACGCCAAGTGGCGCTGCTGCCGTCCAATGAGAACGACAAAAAAAGCGGTCGGAGCGCTTACCGCGTTCCGGCCGCTGTTCTCTTCTCAGTTCTGGGCGCGAATTAGGTTGACATAAAACTGAACCGCCCCGGGCAGACAGTTCACCTCGATGCACTCGTCCAGCCCATGCATGCCCTTCATCTGCTCCGGGCCGAACACCACCGGGGAGAACCGGATGCAGTTTTTGCACACGTCCTGGTAAAAATACGCGTCCGTGGCGCCGGTCATCACATAGGGGCTCACGGGCAGACCGGGGAAGGTCTCGCCGATGACCCGCTCCACCAGCTTGAAGGCGTCGCCCCGGATGTCCACGGGGGAGGAGAAGTCGTTGCTGAGCAGCACCTCGGTTTCCAGACCGAACTTTGCCGCCCGGGCCTGGATGAGTGCCAGGCTCTCCTGCTCGCCCTGGTGGGGGATGAAGCGCATGTTGGCCCCCACGGACGCCTCCTGGGGCAGCACGTTGTACGCCTCGGACCCGGACAGCACCGTGAACGCGGCTGTGGTCTGGAGCATGGCCCCGGCTTGGGCGCTGATGGAGGGGAGGATGGGCTTCAATATAGGGCCGAACAGCCACAGGTTGCCCAGCACCAGCCGCAGTCCGAAGGGGGCGTAGGGGGCCAGGCGGCCAAACATGGCCGTGACCTCCGGCAGAAATTTTTTCCGGAAGGGCGGATGTTTCTGCATGCTGTGCACGAAGGCCGCCACCCGGTCCACCGGGGTGTTCTTGCCCGGGGCGCTGGCGTGGCCGCCGGCGCTGCGGGCCGTGAAGCGAACGTTGGCCTTTCCCTTTTCAAATACGCCCACCATGGCAAAGTTGCCGTGGATGCCGCCGATGGGCTCGGAGATGATGGCGCCGCCCTCGTCGCAGAGCATAAACAGTTCTACGCCCCGGCGCTTGAGCTCGGCCACCAGCTTGGGCGCGCCGTCTCCGCCCCATTCCTCCGTGCAGGAGCTGGCCAGATATACGTCGCAGGCGGGCTCGAAGCCCTCGGCAAGCAGCTGCTCCACGGCCTGGAAGAAGGCCATGAGAGAACACTTGGTGTCCGCCGTGCCCCGGCCCCAGAGCTTCCCGTCTGAAATTTCTCCGGCAAAGGGCTCATGGGTCCATGGCCCCTCCGCCGGGACCACGTCCTGGTGGCTCATGAGCAGGATGGGCTTTTCCCGGCTTTTACCCTTCCAATAAAACAGAAGATTGCCGTCGATGACCGTCTTCTCCAGCCGCTGGTGGACCAGCGGGAACAGCTCTTCCAGGACCTTTTGCAGCTCCAGGAAAGAGGCCAGGTCCGTCTGCCCGGGATGGGAGACGGTCTGACAGCGGACCATTCTCGCCAGTTTTTCCGCCAGCGCCATGGCGTTTTCATCGGCGGGCGGGGCGGTATAGGCGGACTTCTTGGCCGGGGTCAGCAGGGTGCGAACGACTGCGATGAGAACGAGGGCCGCCAACAGCCCCAGCAGGCAGCAGATAATGATGAGCAGCGTTTTCATTCCGTTGCCCCCTTCCGGCCCTTCTTATAGAGCAGGTACGCGATGGCGATGGCGATGCCGCCGGAGGGGATGACCATGAAGCTGGTAGAACCGGTCAGAGACGGGACGAAGATGAACAGCGCGCTCGTGAGCACCAGGGGCGTCAGGGCGATATCCATGTTTTTCCGGTAGTACCGGTAGGCCATGGCGCCGAACAGGGCGGGCACCACGTTGTCGAAGGCCGGGCGCAGCACCGGGCTCTGCAGCACCGGCTGCAGGGGCGCCAGCAGCAGTACCCCCAGGGCCAGCACCAGGATGGTCACCAGGCTGGAGGTGGCGATGGACAGGGTGGATATGATCTCGTTCTCCGCCGTGCCGGTCTTCGCGCCCACCATGTCCCGGGCGTTGACAGCGCAGGGGATCTTCATGTTGATCAGGTTGCCGGTGATGAACGCCAGGTACCCGCCGCCGGCCCCCAGCATGGGGGTGTATACCAGAAATTCCACCACGCTGCTCACCGTCCACACCAGCCCGACGGACAAGAAGGCCCGGGCCACCGCGCCCAGGTCCGGCATGGCCCCCAGTATGCCGCCGATGCAAAAGGGCGCGCCCAGCAGCATGAGGAGGGTGGCGACGGTGACGGCGCGGCCAATGACATGGGTCCTGCGGTTGTATCTTGCAAAAGTCTCGTTCATGTTACGTGCCTCCTCTCACGCGGCTGCCCCGACGAGGACCGCCGCGGCCATGCCCACGATCATGCTCCCGGCGATGGAAAAGCTGTCCAGCCAGGCCATGTTTTTCTTCTCGCTCAGATATACGAAGCCGGCCATGGCCAGACACGCCGCAGCCACCACCACCAGCGGCGTCCAGTCCCCGCCAAAGCGGCCCAGACCGTCTCCGGAGACGAATCCGCCCACATAGCTGCCGATGTAGGCGCTGACCAGGCCGATGAACATGGCCGTCATGGCCAGGTCCCCGAAGCCGCCGCTCTTGCCCTCGCCGGAGCCCGACCCCAGCTTTTTCGTGTAGCGCTTATTGAAAAATACGCTCAGCACCATGCCCCACATGATGCACACGCTCATCAGCAGGGCGATGGTGGCAAAGGCGGAGGGCGTCATCTCGGAAGCGGAAAGGGTTGTCATGCCCACCTGCTCCGCGGCGGCCTGCGCGACCTGTGTCTCATAGTGCAGCGCGCCGATCACCGACAGCCGCAGCCAGGGCCAGGGCGTGCCCAGACTGCCGGACAGGGCGATGACCCCCAGCAATATGCCCACGCTGGGCAGTACGGAAAATGTGGCGCTGGCGGTGATGGCCCGCTTCATCTTCGTTCTGTCCATGCCGATGGCGACCCCCGCCCGCCAGGCCCGGACCATGAACACCACGCACACCACCGCCACAAAGGCAACGATGCATCCGCAGATGAGATAGACCGGCGTACTGTTGAGTTGCTGTAAAATGCCCATATGCCGTCTCCTTTGTTGTATTCTTATCCCCATAATACCATACGGCAAGCGGACACTCAACAAATTCCGAGGAATAAAGCGCAAGAAAACTGAGAAAAATTACATATTTGGCTGGACTATGGCCGCTTGCTCTTGTATAATTTAGATAGCTTGTTCAATACTGACCGCCGCATAGCGCCAACGGTTCAGGTCCATTGGCGCGGTATCCATTGGAATGTGTATATGGCAAAATGCCTCGCGGCGTTTCGCCATCAGATAATCATGACAGAGAGGTGATCCCATGAACCTGACAGACGAACAGCGGGCCCTTCTGGAGGGAGAGAAGGGCGAGGTGATGGCCAAGGTCGTCAAGACCCTGGTCATGTACGGCGAGACGTTTGGCGCCGGGCGCATGGTCCCGGTGACCAGCCAGTACGGCCACACAGTGATCAGCTTCGGCCTGGGGGTGATGAAGCCGATCTACGATCTTTACGACACGCTCCTGGGCGGGGACCTGCCGAAAGGCCAGCAGTTCACCGCCGACCCCCGGCCCCTGGACGACAAGGTCCCGGCGTCGTTTTTGGAAAACCTGGTCTTTAAGAAATTCATGTACAACCAGCAGGCACGCTATGAGGCACAGCTGGAGAAGCTGGGCGTCACCGGCGACGACGGGTACACCTGCACCTGCTATATGCCGGAGGTGGGCAACACGCCCAAGCGGGGGGAGGTGCTGTCCTGGGCGGAGTCCTCGGCGGTGGTATATGCCAACTCCGTTCTGGGCGCCCGGTGCAACCGCAACTCGGGCATCATCGAACTCATGGGCTCCATCGCCGGGTTCGTGCCGGAGTTCGGGCTGCTCACCGACCAGGGGCGAAAGGCCACCTGGGTCATCGACGTGCGGTGCAAAAATCGCCCCGAGCCCCAGCTGCTGGGCTCCGCCATCGGCATGAAGGTGATGGAGGACGTGCCCTATATCCGGGGCATGGAGAAGTGGCTGGGCACGGAGCTCACCGACGCAGCGAAGGATTATCTCAAGGACTTCGGCGCGGCCACGGCCTCCAACGGCGCGGTGGGGCTTTATCACATCGAGCACCTGACGCCGGAGGCCGTGGACATGGGGGAGAGCCTCATCGCGGAGGGGGCGCAGACCTGGGTCATCGACGACGAGACGCTGGAAAATGTCCGCAAAAACTACCCGGTCATCTGGAAGGACCCGGCGGCTGTGCCCAGGCTGTGCTTCGTGGGCTGCCCCCACATGTCCCTTACCCAGCTTCAGGACTGGACGGACGCGGTGGAGGCGGGCCTGGAGAAAAACGGCCGGCAGCAGGTGGCGGTGCCCACGGTGTTCACCGCGCCCACGGCGGTGATCCGGGAGTTTGAAAAGACCCCCTATGCCGCGCGGCTCTCTAAGACCGGGGTGGTGGTCAGCTACATCTGTCCGCTGATGTATATGAACAACCCCCTGTGCAAGAGCAAGGCGGTCATCACATCCTCCAACAAGCTGCGCACCTATACCAGCGCCAAGTATTATACCGAGGCGGACATTTTGGACATCATCACCGGGAAGGAGGGTGCCAGATGAGAACGTTCCAGGGACGCGCCGTGGTGCCCGGCACATGCACAGCCGAGGCACTGGTGAGCCGGGAGGGCTTCAACACCCTGGCCAGCTACCAGATGGCGCTGATGTTTGGCGACAAGAAGGTCAAGTGCGGGGACCAGAACAACCCGGACCTCTACAAAAAGCCCATGGTGGGCAAGGCGCTGTGCCTGCCCATGACCATCGGCTCCACCACCGGGGGCATGGTGCTGTACGCCGCCTGTGCCATGGGCCGGCAGCCGGCCTGTATGCTCTTTTCCAAACACATCGACTCCCTGGCGGCCTCCGGGGCCATCCTGGGAGATGTGTGGACGGATGTGAGCATGCCGGTGGTGGACCAGCTGGGGGACGAGTTTTTGCAGTATGTACAGACAGGTATGACCATCACGGTGGCCGAGGACGGCACCGTGACGGTGGAATGAGGGAGAGACTATGATGGATGCAAAATACGAGCCGCTGTTTACCCCCTGGAAGATCGGGAACGTGGAGATCAAAAACCGCATCGTCCAGTGCTCCATGGGCGGCACCAGCCTGTTTGGCTGGCTGGAGCCCTGCCACTTCGACAAGGAGGCCGCCCATCACATCCTGAACCGGGCCCAGGAGAACGTGGGTCTGGTGCTGCCGGGGATGCAGTGCGTGCGGGATACCATGGGCCGCCGGTGGCTTTATAAAAACGAGAAGATGTTCCGGGATCTGGAAAAATGGCTGCCGGACTTCCACAAGACCGGGGCCAAGCTGTTCGTCCAGCTGGCCGCGGGCTTTGGCCGGTCCATGGCCATCAACGACCTGATGGTGAAGATGCTCCAGCACAAGGCCCTGGGCACGGTGGCAAAGCCGTTCCTGGACATCCAGTACGCCTGCGCCTCCGCCTCGGAGACGCCCAACCGCTGGTACCCCGAGCTGAAGAGCCGACCGCTGACCGTGGAGGAGATCCAGGAGATGGTAGACGCCTTCGGCCGGACGGCGAAGCTGCTGCGCCAGGCCGGGGTGGACGGCGTGGAGATCCACGCGGTGCACGAGGGGTATCTCTTGGACCAGTTCACCATCGCCAACATGAATTACCGCACCGACGCCTACGGCGGCAGCTTTGAAAACCGCTACCGCTTCCCGGTGGAGATCGTCCAGTGCATCCACAGATACTGCGGCGACGACTTCCCCGTGGCGCTGCGGTATTCGGTGGTGAGCAAGACCAAGGGTTTCGGCCAGGGCGCCGTGCCGGGGGAGGAGTTCACCGAGTTCGGCCGGGACATGCCCGAGTCGGAGCGTGCCATCAAACATCTGCAGGACGCCGGCTACGCCATGTTCAACTGTGACAACGGCACCTATGACGCCTGGTACTGGCCTCACCCGCCCACCTATATGGCCAAAAACTGCAACCTGGCCGAGGTGGAGCACATCAAGCAGTTCACCGATATGCCCGTGGTGTGCGCCGGCAAGATGGACCCCGCCACCGCCGCGGCGGAGATCGCCGCCGGTCGTCTGGACGCCATGGGTACCGCCCGCCAGAACCTGGTGGACCCGGCCTGGGTCACCAAGCTCATGGAGGGACGGGAGGAGGATATCAAGCCATGCATCGGCTGCCACAACGGCTGCTTCAACTTCGCCAAGAGCGAGGGCACGGCCAATACCCAGAGCCTGCCCGACGCCCTGCACCTGGCCCGGTGCGCCCTGACCCCGCCCACCATGCAAAGCAAAAAGTATAAGATCGTGCCGGCCAGGAGCCCCAGGAAGGTGGCCGTGGTGGGCGGCGGCATCGGCGGTATGGAATGTGCCTTGGTGCTGAAAAAGCGGGGCCACACGCCGGTGCTCTTTGAAAAGGGGGACAAGCTGGGAGGGCTCTACATCACCGCCGCAGCCATGAGCTTCAAGGACGCGGACAAGCGGCTGCTGGCCTGGTACGAGCGGGAGCTTTCCAAGGCCGGCGTGGAGGTACGCCTCAATGCCCCCGTGGAGGACCCAGCCGCGCTGGTGGGCGACTTTGACGAGGTGATCGTGTGCACCGGGTCCAAGCCCAAGACCCTGCCCATCCCCGGCTTTGAAAAGACCATCACCTTCACCCAGCTGCTGCTGGGGGACGGCGCCGGGGATAGAGTGGTGTTCCTGGGCGGCGGCCAGTCCGCCTGCGAGGCGGCCTATGAGCTCTCCCTGCAGGGAAAGCACCCGGTGATCGTGGAGATGGCGGACGACCTCATCACCGCGCCGGGCACATGTCTGGCCAACAGCTCCTTCCTGCGGGATGTACTGGCCTTCCGGAAGGTGCCGGTGTATCTGCAGTCCACCATCACCGACATCCGGGACGGTGCCGTCACCGTCAAGGGCAAGGACGGCAGCACCTTTGACCTCGCCTGCGACAGCGTGGTCAACGCCGTGGGCTTCGATCCCGCGCCGCTGGGGGAGAAGGGCAGCCACATCCACCGGGTGGGCACCTGCGTGGCCTGGGGCAACCTCAGAAATGTCATCTGGAATGCCTGGGATGTGTGTATGAAGATCTGACATGGGGGCCTTTAAGCCGGGGCCTGCCACGGCGCCCGCCCAGAGCATGGCCTTGGTCCGGCTTTGGACTGGGCCGGACATCCGAGCCAAGGGGCCATGTTTCCTTCCGGGGCTGCTGCCGCCGGTATTCTTGGAAGACAGCATAAGAAGCGGGCTGCCGGAGAGGCAGCCCGTGTTTTAGTTGTTGCCGCTGTTGGGATTGACGGCGGGGGACTGGGGGATGTTCAGGTTCTGGATGGCGGAGCGGTAATCCTCCGCCGCGTCGATGCTGTCGGGCGGGAAGAATTCTTCCACGGGAAATCTGATCCGGCCAAAGAGCGTGCAGGGGTCGTCCTGGTCGCTGGATACACAGTCCTTGTCGGGCAGGCAGTAGTCATATACCGGCACCACCAGCTGGCTGTCCCGCTCCAGGCGGACGATGGAAAACTGCCCCAGGGTGGTCAGCCAGATGCGGGCGCCGTCCGTCAGGACCAGGTCCTCGCCGAAGTGGGCCAGGATGGAGGCGGGAATGGCGGAGATGTCCGCCATGAGCCCGGTGGGGCAGGCGTCCGCCACCTTCATGTTCAGGGCAATGGGGTCCACGCACTCCACCACGCCGATGGGCTGGGTGTAGCTGTCGGCAAAGGTGCCGTCGGAGCTGAAGACCTTGGCGGAGCCCTCGCTGCCGAAGAGCATGACCCGCTTGTTGAACACGCACAGGCCGTTGACCGGGTTTTCCCCCGGGAAGGTGGTGCCGCTGACCTCATAGAAATAGGTCACGTCCACGGTGTAATAGCCCCGATTGAAGCTGATCTCGTCCACGTCTACATCCGCAAACAGCAGTGTGGCCCCGGTGGGCCGGATGCTGAAGGCGCTCTCTATGTATGGCTGAGACGTGGCACATAGTTAAAGAGACAAATGGAAAACCTGCGCTTACATGACTTCCGTACAATATGATTTTGGAGGTTTCCCCATGAAAAAGTTGGTTTCCTGTGAGTTTAATATGGACAGCGCGTGTGTGGAACTGGTGTATTCGGACAACAGCATGATCTCCATCGACTGCACCGCCGTGGAGAACGCAGTGGCCGATAACTTGTATCAGCGGTCGGAGTTGGATTATCTGATCTACAATGACCCACTGGCATACGCCGATTTGATCCTGAGCGGCGATCCGGAAAAATATTTGGGCGCTGTGACCGAGCGGCAAATTGAATGAACAACAAGCCAACGCAAAGCATCCCCTGGATCATGTTCCTATGATTCGGGGGACTTTTTACATCCTGAACCAGATAAGCCAAGTTATTTTCGTTATCAGGAGCACTTAAACTTTGGTATACTGCTGCATCGAGAACCCCCAAGGCTCTGGGTGCTGCGCTGATGTAAAGGAAGAAAAGGCTATGAAAGGAGCAGCAGAAGATTACTGTGCCAGTACAGAGGATTTGATTTCTCGATCCAGATTTGCTGGCTGGCCCGAAATGAGCCACATATAGTCTCATGTGAGGCTCGTACATAAAATTTCAAAAAATACTTGACATATAGGAAAAGTAGGAATATAATGCATATTGTTAGTTATAGCTAACTAAAATACCGGTTCATTCGTCCAGCCATAGCGAATGGTCGGCTTACCTCCATCACCCGTGCGCTTACTTTGCAGGGCAAAGCCGTGGGACGCATCACCTCTGGCATGTTGAATCGGACGGTTTTCTCTCTCTTCTTCCGCCCGAACCCTGCAGAAATTCTTTGATCTCCTTTATGTACAGACACGACCGTACGCACGGGAAACAGCCGCCAGACGAAAGTTCTGGCGGCTGTTTATCATACTTGCAATCAGAGTGAAATGGTGTTATATTGAGTTAGTTATTCCAAACTACCTAAAGTGAGGTGCAATATGATGACTAGCGCGGAACGGGCGAAGGAACAGTTGACTTTGACGCCGAATGCGGAGTTTACCTTGGAAAATGATGGCTTTATCGGCGCACTGTATAGGCCGGAGAAAGACGAATACCAAGGAAAGGCCGTCATCATGTTTGGCGGCAGTGATGGCATCTATAACCTCACGAAGCTGGTTGCGGAACAGTATGTGAAGCGCGGCATGACGGTCCTGGCGCTGGCGTATTGGAATGAACCCGGTCTGCCGGACGGCTTTGAAAAAGTCACGGTGGAATCGGTAGAAAAAGCCGCGTTGTGGCTGCGCGGGCAAGGCTTTGAGAAAGTTGGCTTGTGGGGGATTTCCATGGGCGCGGAGTTGGCGCTTCTGGCCGGCAGCCTGATGCCGGGGCTGATCTCCTGCGTGACGGCTGTGTGCCCGACGAACATCTGTGGGCAGGGCTTCGTGAAGAAAAAAGGCATTCAGCAGCTGGAGTGCTCCGCCTTCAGCTGGCGGGGTGAGGAACTGCCCTGGGCAAGACTGAAGGCTTCCAAGTTCGCCATTCTCCGGGACAGCCTGCGGGAGCGGAGCGTCTGCCTGCGCTCCTGCTATGAGGACGCGGTACGGAACGCCCCGGAGGAGGCGCAGGTCAAGGTAGAGAATATCGGCGGTCCGATGCTGCTACTCTATCCGGAGCACGACGCCATGTGGCCCTCCGAGCTGTCGGCAGAGAGAATCAAGACGCGGCTGAAAGAGAAGAATTTTTCCCACCCCTTTAAGTGCGTCAGCTACCAATACGCCAGTCATATGCTGATTCCGCTGAAGTCCCGGTCCACGGTCATGTTCCGGGTAGAGAGGAAATACCCGGAACAGTGCTGGGAGAGCGACATGGACGCCTTTGAAAAGACGTTGGCGTTCTGGAAAGAGGCCTGGTGAGATGAATTGGGCGAGGATCGTACTGGACGGATTTGCTATGTGCGTGGTGTTCAACGTGTCCACTGCGCTGCTGTGGACGATCAGGCCGACCGCTTTTTCCCGGATGATGCCGAAGGAGATACGAAAGGCCGCCCCTAAGCAGACTCGGAGAGACTTCATCATACTGGCGGGCGTGCTGCATCCGATGCAGCTGCTGATCATCGTTTATATGGTCCTGAGCGCCGCAAATGCCGGCGTCAGCGGATTCTGGCCGCTGTTCTGGACGGCGTATATCGAGATGCTGTTTGTCAGCTTTGGCGACCTCATCGGGCTGGACGGCTTTTTCCGCGCCTATGTGTTAAAGCATGGACTTGTACCTCCGGGAACAGAGAAGTGCGAAGCGTGGGGACTGAAAAAGTGGATGCTCATGCTGGCGCTGCCGGAGCATTTGCTCGGCTGGCCGCTGTTTATGTGCCCGATTGCCGGCCTTGTCGCGGCCGGCATTGGATGGCTGATCTGACAGGAGCGTTTCGCTGATGTCAAAACGGTTGAGGTAATAAGAATATTGGATGGGAGACTGTTCGATAAATTGAAA
>CANRNU010000015.1 GCA_947632005.1 uncultured Oscillospiraceae bacterium
CCGTAGCCCTCGTTTTCGGCGCAGAGCTGGCAGGCGGGATAGGCGTTCTGGGGGGCCAGCTTTGCCGCGGCGATGGCCCGGGGGTCCTTCTCTGGCTTGGACAGGTTGATGGTGATGTCCAGGTCCCCGTACTCGGTGGGGGAGACCCATTTCATGTCCTTGACGATGCGGTAGCGGCGGATGTAGTCCGTGTTCTGGGAAAAGTCATAGTACCAGTCTGTGGCGGTCTGGGGGCTTTGGGCATACTTCTCCCGGAACATCCGGCGCACCTCGCTGGGGCGGGGGGTGAGCCGGCCCATGAGCTCCGTGCCGAAGATGTCCCGGCTGGCGATGCCGGGCTCGCACCGGCCATTTTCCACGGCCCAGTCCAGGATGCTCCTCAAGATGTCCTCCAGGGGCCGGTCCTCCGTGGCGGCGGGGGCCTCCCAGCGGTCCAGACCCAGGGCGGTGAGCAGCCGGTTGGCGGCCCAGGTCCTGTCGTCCTCCTCGATGAGCCCCTTGGCGAGGGCGTATTGGATGAGCGCGGCGATATGGTTGTCGATCATGGCGGCCTCCTTACGCGATCTTCACGCCGCCCACCGGGCGGACGGACAGGATGTGGCAGGCGCCGGCGCCCAGCACGGCCTCTACCTGGGTCTTGAAGTCCTCCAGCATGTCCAGAGGCACGAAGGCCTGGGCCGTGCCCCCGAAGCCGCCCCCGTGGACCCTGACGGCGCCGCGGCCGGCCAGGAGGTGGGAGCTCAGGGCGATGGTGAGCATCAGAGCCTGGTCCGCGGTCTGGCCCGTGGGCACCACGTTTTGCAGATACAGGGCGGAGGACAGGCCCGAGGCGTTCACCAGGGACAGGAATCCCGGAAAATCTCCGGCCTTCAGGGCTTCCGCCTGGGCATGGGCCCGGTCGTTCTCATCAAAATAGTGCATGGCCCGCAGCACCGCCCGGTCTCCCGCCTCCCGGCGCAGGGCAGAGATGGCGGCGGAGAATTCCGCCTCGCCCACCTGGCGCAGGACCTCCTTGCCGAAGTGGCGGCTGATGGCCCGGAGCTCGTCGGTGATGGCGGCGTACTCGCCGGTGAGGTCGGCATGGCCTGCGCCGGAGTCCAGGATGCACAGAGCGTAGCCCTCCTTGCCCAGGTCCAGGTCGATGCGCTCCACCACCGGGTCCGAGGGGTCCAGAAAGTCGATGGCCACCACGCCGCCCACGGAGGAGGCGGTCTGGTCCATGAGCCCGCAGGGCTTGCCGAAATAGACGTTCTCCGCGTACTGGCCGATCTGGGCGACCTCCACGGCAGAGCACTTTCCGCCGAAGAGCAGGTCGTTCATCACGGTCCCCAGCAGGACCTCGAACGCGGCGGAGGAGCTCAGACCGCTCCCCCCGGGCACGTCGGACACCACATATGCGTCCAGGCCGGCGCCGGTGAGATCACAGCCCAGCTGGGCGAATCGGGCGGCCACGCCCCGCAGCAGGGCGGCGGAGGTGTTCTGCTCCTCCGGCTTCGGCGCCAGGTCCGTCAGGTCCACGTCCAGCAGGGGGTAGCCCTCGGACAGGACCCGGAACCGGCCGGTATCGGTGCGGGCCGCTGCGGCCAGGTCATCCAGGTCCACGCCGGCGGCCAGGACCCGGCCATGCTGGTGGTCGGTGTGGTTGCCCCCCAGCTCTGTGCGGCCGGGGGCGCTGAAAAAGCCCTCCGCCGGATAGCCGAAGGTCTTGGTGAACTGTTCCAGTACGTAGGCGTAGCGTGCTTTCTCTTTCTCCAGGCGGTCCGGGCCGTACAGGAGCAGAAGGTGCTTGTCCAGCGCGCCGGAAGAAAGGCGGGTGCGAAGATCGTCCATGGTCGTATCTCCTTTTCTTTATGTCCTTGATGATGTTTGCGCAAAGGGGATGTCTTGCTTCGGGACCTTATCCCAGGTGAAGAGGGGGATCAGCTCTGAGGGGGATATGGGCTCCGGGGCGGGGAGGAGCCCCGCCAGATATGCCAGCTCGCCCACCAGCTGCCGGGGCGTGTATATGTCCCGGAGGCCCTGGGTGGAGAGGCTGCCCACGCGCTTGGAGAGTTTTCCGTCCTGTCCGCCGGTGAGCAGCGGCAGATGGGCATAGGTGGGGGGCGTGCCCCCCAGGGTACGGATGAGCCACACCTGCCTGGGCGCGGAGGACAGAAGATCCCGGCCCCGAACCACCTGTGTCACCCCCATGGCCATGTCGTCCACGCTCACCGCCAGCTGATAGGCGTATACCCCGTCCGCGCGGCGGATGATGAAGTCCCCGCCCTCCCGGGCCAGGTCCTGGGCATAGGCCCCGTAATGGCCGTCGGTGACCGTGACGGTCTCCGCCGGGACCCGGATCTTCCAGGCCGGTGGGCGCTCCCGGGCCAGGGCGGCCCGCTCCCCGGCGGTGAGGTACGCGCACCGGCAGCGGGGGTCGTGCACGGCCTCGCCGGGATGGGGCGCCGAGGCGGCAGCCAGCCGCTGGGCCCGGCTGCACCAGCAGGGATAGACGAGCCCTTTTGCCTCCAGGGCACGAAACGCCTCCGCGTAGAGAGCCGTCCGGCTGCTCTGGCAATAGGCGGGGTCAGGGTATCCCTCGTCCCAGTCCAGGCCCAGCCAGCGCAGGTCGTCCGCAATGGCCCGGGCGTATTCGGGCCGGGTACGCACCGGGTCCAGGTCCTCCATCCGCAGCACGATCCGTCCCCCGTGGGCGCGGCTGTCCAGCCATGCCAGGAGCATGGCCAGGAGATTTCCCATGTGCATGTACCCCGAGGGACTGGGCGCGAAACGCCCTGTGTATTTCTCATCCATACTCTTCTATTATAATATATTTCATCCGCTTGTAAAGGAAGAAATTCCTGCTGCTCTTGACAGCTTGGCGGGACTCTTATAAAATGAGGTAGCAAAAACCGCGGACAAAAGGAGCGGCATGAGATGAATCTTCCTAACAGATTGACCGTCGCCCGGATCATCATGGCGGTGCTGATGGTGATATTTCTGCTTTTGAGCGGCCCGGTGTGGGCGTGGCTGGCGGCGGTGCTGTACGTAGCGGCGTCCCTGACGGATATGGCCGACGGCCGTATTGCCCGCAGCCGGAATCTGGTGACCAATTTCGGCAAGTTCATGGACCCCCTGGCGGACAAAATCCTCAACTATTCCGTCATGATCGTGCTCATCCCGGAAAAGCTCATCCCCCCGGTGGCGCTGGTCGTCATCCTGTTCCGGGAATTCGTCGTGTCCGGCATCCGGCTGTCCGCCGCGGAACAGGGCCGGGTGGTGGCCGCCAACATCTGGGGCAAGCTGAAGACCCTGGTGCAGGACCTGTCGCTGGTGGCGATCCTGGTCCTGCGGGCGGTGGACGTGAGCTTTCTGGAGACGCTGGCGAACATCCTCATGTGGATTTGCGTGATACTGACGGTGGCGTCCGGCGGCGTCTATCTGATGGACAACAAGGATGTGCTGAAAGACGCATAGGACCCCAGACAAAGCTCCCAGCCGGTCAGGCTGGGAGCTTTTTTGCGGTCCGGCCATCGCAGAGCGGCCTCCGGGAGCGGGCAAAAAGCCGGATGTGGGGAATAAGTGGGGGAATATAGCAAATCAACAGGCATAAATTTTGAAAATCAGCGAAGATAATGGGAGTTTTTCTGAAAAAGTGGGGAGAGCATACGCGCGTTGACATTTTTTCGCCCGTTTAGTATAATGTCATCCCGCGTGCAAAGGAGAGGCGCAGCCATGACGGACGACATCATTCACAAATACATAGGGGACCGCCGGTTTTACCGCCGGGCGCTGACGGTGACGCTGCCCATCATGCTGCAGAACACGGTGACGAACTTTGTCTCCCTGCTGGACAACATCATGGTGGGGCAGACCGGCACCGCGTCCATGAGCGGCGTGGCGGTGGTGGGACAGCTGTTTTTCATCTTCTACCTGGTGATCTTCGGAACGGTCTCCGGCCCCGGCATCTTCTGCGCCCAGTTCTGGGGCGCGGGGGAGGAGCGGTCTTTCAAGGCCGCGTTTCGCTATAAGATGGTGACCGCGCTGGTCATGTGCCTGGTATGCCTGGGCGTGTTCGTCGCGGCGGGCCGGCCCCTGATCGGGCTGTACATCACCGGCGGCGAGGCGGAGAGCGCGGAGGTGGCCGGCTATGCCCAGGGGTATCTGCGGGTGATGCTGTGGGGAATGATCCCCTACACGGTGGCCATGGTCTATGCCACCACCCTGCGGGAGGCCGGGCACGCGGTGGTGCCCATGGCGGCATCCTGGTCGGCGGTGGCGGTGAATCTGTTTTTGAACTGGGTGCTGATCTTCGGGCACCTGGGCGCGCCGGTCATGGGCGTGCGGGGCGCGGCGCTGGCCACGGTGATATCCCGGTTCGTGGAGCTGGGGGTGTGCGTGGGGTGGAGCCACCGGCACAGGGACCAGGTGCTGTTCACCAGGCATATGCTGGAGGGGGCGCCCATGCCCAGAGCCCTGCTGGCGGATATGTTCCGCCGGAGCACGCCGCTCATGGCCAATGAGGCCCTGTGGTGCCTGGGCACCGCGACCCTGACCCAGATCTACTCCACCCGGGGCATCAACGTGATGGCGGCGATGAACATCGCCCTGGTGCTGTTTGACGTGTTCACGGCCATCGCCTTCAGCGTGGGCAGCACCATCGGCATCCTGGTGGGCCAGGAGCTGGGGGCGGGACTGACGGAACGGGCGGTGGATACGGACCGCAAGCTCCTGACCTTGGGTGTGATGCTCTCCGCTGCCATCGCCCTGGTCATGGGGGCGGCCTCCGTCCTGTTTCCCGGATTTTACAATACCTCGGAGGAGGTGCGGAGCCTGGCGGCGGCGCTCATCCGCATCATGGCGGTGATACTGCCCTTTGACTGCTTCGCCAACGGCAGCTACTTTACCATGCGCTCCGGGGGCAAGACCCTGGTGACGTTCCTGTTCGACAGCTGCTTTGCCTGGACGGTGAACGTGCCGGTGGCCTGGTTCCTGGCTCACCACACCGGTCTCGGCATCCTGCAGGTGTATGCGCTGAGCATGTCCACCGTGCTCATCAAATGTGTCATCGGCGGCGTGCTGGTCCACAAACGCTATTGGGTGAATACTCTGGCCGGCATGGAAGGGGACAGGAACCGGGATTAATGACAAAAAGTAAAAAAATTCCGGCATTTTAATAAAATTATCCGAATCCATCGTTGACAACCCTGATTTTTGATGATAGAATTGTAACCGAATCCAGATGGAGATAACAAGAAATAACAAAAAGATTACATCGGGTGGAACGAATGGATTCAGGAGGTAATACCTTATGAAAAAGTTATGGAATACTCTTGTCGTGCTGGGCATCGTGCTCTGCATGATCATGAGCATGGGGGCGGTCGCCGAGGCGGCAGAGGGCCCCAAGGATCTTGCGGTGGTGGCGGTCGCCTACGAGACCCTGACTGCCGACCAGATCAGCAGGATAGAGCAGGATAAGGCAGGTATGGACGTGGTGGTCCTCGACGTCAACGGCCTCGACGGTACCGACGGCGCGGGCTATACCTATTCCTATTCCGACATTGACGAGGGTTTCTCCCCCAGCAACTATGCGTTCATCTGGCCGGGGATGGGAGCTCTGCCCACCCGCACCGTGACCGACGATATGGGGACCACCTGCACGGTGGTGTTCCTGCCTGTGGGCGCGGACGACACGGCGGAGACCATCAACGCCGCGATAGCCGGTTATAAGCAGGAGGGCCAGAACTGCGTCGTCATCGCTGTCGCTCCCGCGAGCTCTTATAACGTGCAGGCGGCGGTGGAGTCCGAAGCGGACAAGGTCCTCACCACCGACGAGACCGACGTCTCCTCCGATAAGCTCATCAAGGTGGGCAGCGACGGCAGCATGCCTTTGAGCGTCATCACGGTTGGCGCGTCCGGCGTCCAGGGTGTGGAGAGCATGGCCATGCCGGATGCGACTATGCCCGGCATGGTGGCAGGCCCGGGCCCGGAGGCCCAGGAGACCTGGACCATCACCTTTGAGCCCGGCGAGGGCGGTCAGGGCACCATGGACCCTGCCACGGTCAATAAGAACGAGGCCTGGCGGGTCGCCGCCTGCCTGTACTCCAACGATGGCGCCGATTTCACCGGCTGGCTGCTGAGCTCCGACAATGAGGTCCATCAGCCGGACGAGGCGGTGGTGATCTCCGGCGATATCACTGCCACTGCCCAGTGGAGCAAGCAGGCTGCTCAGTATTTCGTCAGCTTTGAGGGCGGCCAGGCCGGCGATGCCGAGGTGGAGGGCAGCATGACCCCCGCTGTCCTGGATGAGAACGCGGTGTATCAGCTCCCGGTCTGCAACTATACCGCTTCCGGCTATGAGTTTGCCGGTTGGAGCGTCAACGGGGAGATCAAGCAGCCCCTGGTGGATTCCATCACGCTGAACGCGGAGACGGCTCCGGCTCCGGACAACAGCATCACCGTCACGGCCACATGGAAGACGGTCGCTGAGACGGCCCCCAGCGCTGCGCAGACCTATACCATCAACTTTGCCAATGGCAATGAGAGCGCTTCGGGCGAGATGGCGCAGGTGACCAACCAGCCCGCAGGCGAGTATACTCTGCCGGCCTGCCAGTTCCAGGTAGAGGGCAAGCAGTTCAGCGGCTGGACCATCTCCGGGCTCACCGAGCTGGAAGGCCAGACCAAGATGAATGGCGAGAATATCACCCTGTCCGGTGAGAACAACAACATTACCCTGACTGCCACCTGGCAGGATACGGCGCCCCAGACCTTTGAGGTGATCTATAAGGCCGGCGATTACGAAGGCGCTCCGGCTGAGGTCAAGGATACCGGCACCGTCAACACCGTGATCACCATGGACCCCAACAGGTTCACGCGGGATGGCTATAACCTGACCGGCTGGAAGGTCAACGACACCGATACGATCATCGCGGCCGACGGGACCTACCAGTTTGACAAGATTCCCGACGTGGCTGTCTTCACCGCCCAGTGGACCGAGGCCTCCAAGACTACCAAGGCCCCCGGCGCCACCACCTCCGGCGACGTGACCTATATCCAGGGCGGCACCGATAAGGTCACCCTCTATTACAACGACGCCACCGTGGCCTCTGTGGCCGTGGACGGCGCGGCGCTGAGCCTCAACAGCCAGTACGGCCTCAATGCCGACAGCAAGGGCTTCTTCTTCGACAACAACTACCTCAACGGCCTGGTCGTGGGCAACCACACCCTGACCGTGACCTTCCTGGATACGACCGACGCTACTTTCTCCCCGGATAACCGCCAGCTGGTCATCAAGGCCCAGGAGAAGGCGGAGGAGCCGGAGCAGCCGGCGAACACCGTCACCAGCATCCAGCGGGATTGGGACCGGTCCCAGAACCTGGTCATCGACTTTGCCAGCTACGGTCGGGGCAATCCCATCAAGCTGGAGATAGACTACGGCAAGCAGGGCTATAAGGAGGCCGTGAAGGACCGGGATTATGCCATCAGCGGCACGACCATGACGCTCTTCCCGGATATGGTCAACAAGAACTGGGGCGAGTGGAGCAACCAGCAGTACCGGTTCCGGGTGACCTTTGACGGACCTATGACCGTCAGCGCCGACAGCACCGGCAACTCCATGGAGCTGTACCTGAAGGTGATGGGGGATGCGCCCACGACGATCGCCAATCCCTCGCCCAGCCCCACGCTCCGGCCTGATGGGACCTCTCCGGTGACCGGCGATACCAACAACGTCACACTGTATATCGTGATCCTGGTGGTGCTGATCATCGCCCTTGCCGCGGTGCTCATCGTGGTGATGCGCCGCAAGAATCGCTGAGTATACAGAGCGAAGCGTGGACCAATAACCAGCAAGGGCCGTGGATAACCCCACGGCCCTTTTCCAGACGAGAGATGAAAGGCGGCCGGCGGATGACTCAGCCAACATTCATGGATTATTGCAGGCGCGGCGCGGCGCTGCTGCTGTGCGGCGCGCTCCTCTTGCTGCTGACGGCGTGCGGCGATGATGGGCCCAAGGAGATCCAGTACCGCGAGGGCAGCGTGTTTACCGTGGCCGTGACGGAGGAGCCGGAAACGCTGAATCCCTTCGTCGCCGCCTCCAAGGTGGCGGAGGAGTTCTTCCTGCTGGCCTATGATCCGCTGTGGCGGCTGAACGCCGCGGGCGACCCGGTGAACTGCCTGGTGGAGGATTACAGCATGTCCAGCGACAAGCTGACCTGGACCATCCGTCTGCGGCATGACGCGTACTTCTCCGACGGCATCCAGCTCACCTCAGCCGACGTGAAGTATACATATGAGACCATGATGATCAACTCGCCGGTATACGATCCCTGCTTCGACGGCATCGCCGACATCCGCTGCCCGGACGAGTTCACGGTGGTCATCACCACCGACTATGTGAAAGGGGACATGTGCCTCAATCCGGTCCCCATCCTGCCCCAGCATATCTGGAGCGAGCACGTGTCGGACCTGCGGGACTTTGACAATGCGCAGATGATCGGCTCCGGGCCCTTTGTGCTCCAGGCGGGGAGCGAGAACCCGCAGGATGTGAGCTGGACCTTCCTGGCCCGCTCGGATCACTTTTTGGGAGAGCCGAATCTGGGAAGCGTGCGCTTCGTCTATTACGGGACGGAGAACGGTGCGGGCCGGGCGGTCTCCACGGGAGATGCGGACGCCGCCATCAACATGACGGACGTGCAGCTGACCACGCTGCAGGGCGTTCCGGGGGTGCGGCTCATCCAGGCGTATCTGCCCAGCTCTGAGGTCTGGGCCATCGCCTTCAATACCCGCAAGGGCGTGTTCACGGACCAGGGCATGCGCCAGATGGTGGAGTACTGCTCCAACCGGGCGTGGATGCTCTCCATGTCCTCCGGCGACGCCGGCCTGACCGGCAGCGTGTGGGCCAGCCCCGGGGCGGATTACTTTTACCAGATCGTGAATCTGCGGCCCTTTGATGTGGAGACAGGCCGGAACATCCTCTATTCCATCGGCTACAATGACACCGATCAGGACGGCAACATGGAGAACCTGGTGACCGGTGACGAGCTCGTCCTGCAGCTTTGGACCAGCTCTCAGGACAGCTGGTCCTCCACAGCCGGGACCGTCCTGGGGGACGCGTTGGGGCAGATCGGCGTGCAGCTGGACTGGCACACCACAGACGGGAGCGTGACGGATGTCTGTACCCCCAAGGGGAACTGGGATATGTGCATGCTCTCCTGGCGTGGCAGCGCCAATCCGGTGCTGGCTGCCCGCAGCTTCCGAACAGCCACCAACAGCCTTACCGGCTGGTCCAGCGAGGCGTATATGAACGCCTTTGCGCAGCTTCAGACGGCGATGGATGATATCTCCGTGCAGAATACCACCATCCAGCTCCAGCAGATCTTCTATGACGAGTGCCCCTATGTGATCCTGGCCTATCACAGCGATATCCAGGCCATACGGGACGACCGGTGGACCGGATTCGAGGAGGTCCTGGAACAGGCGGGAGGGCTTTTCGGCATCGACAGTCTGGATGTATATATGAACATCGTCCCCGCAGATACGGCGGGGTGAGGGAGGAGACATGGACCTTACGATCAACAGCGCCGCGGCGCACGAACAGCTCTCCGGCATCCGGGAGTTCACCTATCTTGTCCGGGCTACCCCCGGGGCCATCGGCTTCACGCTGGGAGAGCCGGACCTGAATACCCCGGACCCCATCAAGGACGCCGCCAAGGCCGCCCTGGACGCCAACGACACCCACTATCCTCCCGGCAACGGCTATCCTGCCACCCTGGAGGCCATCTCCGCCTACGAGGCCCGACAGCACGGCCTGCACTATTCCCCTGAGGAGATCATCCTGACCGACGGGGCCACGGAGGGCCTTTTCGTGTCCTTCGCCACCATCCTGGAGCCCGGCGACGAGGTCATCATCCCCACGCCGGCCTTCGGCCTGTACGAGTCCATCGTCCGGCTGTTCCGGGGCGTGCCCGTGGCCCTGCCCACGGAGAAGCACCGCTTCCAGATCGACCCCAACGAGCTGCGGGCGGCCATCACCTCCCGGACCAAGGCCGTCATCCTCACGTCCCCCAACAACCCCACTGGGTGCATCTATACGAAAAAGACCATGGACGCGGTCCATGAGATCCTGAAGGACAGGCCCGTCTTCGTTTTGTGCGACGACGTGTACCGGGAGCTGGTCTACTCCGGGGAGTATCACAGCTTTTCCGAGTACCAGGACATGCGGGAGCGCATCATCGTCGTGCAGAGCTTCTCCAAGCCCTATGCCATGACCGGCTGGCGGCTGGGGTATATCCTGGCGGACGCGCCCCTACGGGAGCGGCTGCAGGTGTTCCATCAGTACTGCGTCACCTCCGCGCCCTCCTTCCTCCAGGCGGGATGCGTGAAGGCCCTGGAGACGGACGTGTCGCCGGTCCGGGCGCTGTTCAAGCGCCGCCGGGACTATGTCTACGGCCGGCTCACGGAGATGGGCTGGACCGTCCAGGAGCCGGAAGGGGCCTTCTATATGTTCATCGACATCAGCAGGTATGGCATGGGCTCCCGGGCCTTCTGCGAGAAGCTGCTGGCCGAGGCCGGTGTGGGGATGATCCCCGGCATCTACTTCGGCACGGAGGGGTACATGCGCATGAGTTACTGCTATTCCGACGCCGAACTCCAGGAAGGCCTGGAGAGGATGGAGAAATTCATCAAAACACTGTGAATCATGCAATGAGGACGCGGCTTTCAGCCGCGTCCTTTCATATATATGGAAAGGCCCCGGTCGGCGGGGCCCACCGTCAATGTCTGTTTTCGGAAATGGCGCGGCCTGTGCGGACCGCGCCATTTCTATTTGGCCGCCTGCACCCGTGTCCCCGGGGGTAGGGGTCATTCCGGGTGTGAACGGACAGCCTTTCTGCTCCTGGGATGAAGGAAGAAGAACAGGGCGAAAACGGCGCAGACCGCCTCGGTCAGAGCCGGAGCCAGCCAGACGCCGCGCTCGCCCATGACCTTCGCACAGACCAGACCGAACAAAACCATGCCGCTGATGCTGCGGAACTGGGAGAGGAATTGGGCTGTGCGCGGCCGCTCTGTGGCGGAGAAATAGCCGATGGAGGACACATTGAAGCCGATGAACAGGAAAAACGGGGAGAACCGCTTCAAAGCGGAGACGCCGGAGGCGAAAAGCTGCCCGTTTTCAGGAGAGATGAACTGCCGGACCAGCACCGGTCCGCAGAAACAGCAAACGACGAAAAGCAGTGCGCCGAGACCGATGGCAAATATCCTGGCGTAACGGAAATAGTCCGACGCGGCCCTGTGGTTTTCTCCCCCGTGCATATAGCTGACCAGCGGCTGCATCCCCTGCGTGATGCCCAGGGACATCTGAACAGACAGCAGATTCATGTAGTTGATGACGGAGAAGATCACGATCCCCGGCTCCCCCATGAGGCTGAGAATGATGTGGTTGAACACGAACACGAATATGCCGGAGGACCCCTCGCTGATGGCGTCAGAGATGCCCAGCTTTATGGTGCTGATCTGCAGGCTCCTATCGAATCGAAAAGGCCGCAGGCGCAGGGTCGCGCTCTTGGTGAAGAAGTGGGAGAGATACAACACGGCGATGGTGCCCTGTCCGCCGGCAGTCGCGAGGGCGACGCCGGTCATGCCCATGCGGAGCTTCCGAACGAGCAGGAACAGCAGCAGGACGTTTGTCAGCGCCCCGGAGAGGCAGCCGTATATGCAGAGCTCAGGATGACCGTCGGCCTTCACCATGACAGCGAGCATATAGCAGGCGGCAAAGGTGAGGGAACATAGGGTGATCGTCCGGAGGTAGGACACCACCAGCGCGAGGTTTTCCGGTGTGGCCCCCAAAATGAGCGCAAGCTTATGGGTCAGGAAAAAGGATACAACGCCAATGAGCACGGTGCTGGCAAACAGCACGGCGACGGTCTGGCTGAAGTAGCGGTCAGCTTTTTCCTGCTCGCCCCGGCCCCGGCAGATCGAGATCATCGTCGACCCGCCTACACCGAAAAGAAGGGCGTAGGAGTAGATGATGGAGACATACGGAGAGGCAAGATTCACGGCAGCCATGGCGGATTCCCCAAGTATGCGGCTCGTGAACATACCGTTGAAAGCAGTCAGCAGAGAGTAAACTGAGAGGTCCAGCAGAGAGGGGAACATGTAGCAGACATATGTTTTGATGGATGCCTTTGACTCGTTTTTCATGGTATTCGATCGTTTCTCCCAACGGTGTAACGCAAAATCAATGGCCGGACCCGACGCCTGAGTTTGTGCGCGGGTCCGGCCTACGGCAGTCCGGCTTGAAGGGCCGGGCTTATTCTTGTGCTGCCAGAGCCGCCCGCAGGGCCTGGACGTTGTCCCGGGCCGCTTCGTCGGGGATCAGCTGGTGCTTGTAGGAGCATATCTCCAGGGTGAAATGGTGCTGATAGTGATGCCGGCGCATGCAGTTCAGATACTCACCCAGGGGCAGGTCGCCCTGGCCCCAGGGGACCTGACCGGACTCATTCAGATGGATGTGGGCGATATCATCCCCCAGCAGCTCGAAATAATGGTCGAAGGACTCCCCCTTGACGGCCATATGGCAGGTGTCCACAACGATCTTCAAAGCGGGAGAGGCCACGTCATCCAGGAGCGTTCTGGCGGCTGCGGCGCTTCCCACCAGGTTGGACTCGATGATCTGCAGCGGCTCCAGGACCATGGTGATGCCCAGCTTCTGGGCGTGCAACGCCAACTCGCCCAGGGAGTCACACATGCAGGCCCAGTTTTTCTCGGTGGGCCCTTCGTAGTAGCCCCGGCCAGGGACGATCTGGTACATGGGCGCCTCCAGCGCGGCTGTTGCCTCCAGGGTGGTATGCATATAGGCCATGGTACGGGCATGGACGTCCGGGTCCGGATCGGCGATGTTGATGGGATAGCGTATCTGCTCCGGGGTGCAGCAGATGATCTTCGTGCCGCTGCGGCGGCTCATATCCAGGATCTTTTTGGCCTGCTCCCGGTAGGTGTCTTCCTCGATGTAAAAATGGGGATATCCGGACCAGAGGTCCACGTTCTCTACGCCCAGTTCCTGCATGGTGTTGAAGAAGTGCTCCAGCGGGAAAAAGCAGTAGTGGATGTTCATCACAGCGAGCTGGGAAGGTTGGATCTTGTACTCCATGGCTTGTCCTCCTGTTGTTGATGTTTCCGCAGCCTGGGGCGTGCGGAAGGTGATGATGTGGTATATGACAAAAATATAATGTATATTACATTTTCATAATAACAGTGGCGGAGATGATTGTCAAGAGATGGTTCGATGTTTCAGCGCGTTTTTTTCCAAAGGACATAAAAAAGCCCCGCCTGGAAGGCGGGGCGCACAATGGAGCCGTCAAAGAAAATACGGAAAGCGGTTGGTGGTGATGACGTTCTTCGTAAGCGACAGTACGTCGTGGTCTCTGGAGTACAGGACCTCCCGGATCAGCAGGAGAGGGGACTGAGCGGGAACGCCCAGATACTTCGCCTCGGACTCGTCGGCATAGCAGATCTCGATCGTACGCTGGGAGTGGTGAACGATGACGCCGTTTTGCCGCAGGATATCCGTGTAAGAGCCCTCTGGCTCCTTCTCGATGTAGGCGGCGAAGGCAGACGGCATGACCACCTTTTCTACCAGTACGGGAAAGCCGTCCATGGTCCGCACACGCGTCATCAAGGCGGCACATTTCATGTCCGGCTGCCGGAAGGCAGTCTGTTCCTCCTCGGTCGCGGGCCGGATGGTTATATCGTGGAAGATGGCGCCCGGCTCGTGGCCGTTGATGCGGCATGTCTGGGAAAAGCACATATACGGAGGCGTGCCGGCCTCCAGCTTTGCGGTGTAGACCGTGCCGAATCCCTGCCGCTTATGAACGATGCCCGTATCCTCCATGATAGAGATGGCCCGCCGAACAGTGATCCGGCTCACGCCGTACTGCTGGCAAAGCTCCTTCTCTGTGGGGATGCGGCCATAATCTGAGTATTCGCCGTTGCTGATGCGGGTCTTCAGATCGGCAACGATCTGCTGATAAAGCGGAAAGCCCTGATTCTTGTCCAACGCCATATGTCTCTTGTCCTTCGTTCTTAATAATAAAAGGTCATGCTTTCGAGGCTGATTATAATACATTCTTCTGAATAATGCAAGAGGTTATAGGAATTACATAAAAAGAAAACAAAACAAATCAATTACATGACATGATTATAATTCAATATGTAATAGAATGCAACAGATTATAGTCAAAAAGATTATATTTTCGTATTGACATATATCATAATTATGATATAATGCATAACATGAACCCCGGCTAGAACAAGCCAGGACCCTTAGGGAAGGAGTCAAATACGGATGGAGAAAGAAGTACGGCGCTCTTCACTGGACGATATCCGCAAGGCGATGGCCCATGTCATAGAGATGGCCCAGCCGGTCAGGCAGGTATATGCGGTAGCATGCGGCGGCAGCAACGGTGCGTTCTACCCCATGGAGTATTTTCTCCGGGAGGAAGCGCGGACGTTTGGCTGCACAAGCATATCCGCCAACGAATTTGCGCACGCCGTGCCGCGCGCGATGGATGAGAACAGCATCGTGTTCGTCATGTCCCTTGGGGGAAGCACCCCGGAGACATGTGCAGCGGCGGAGCGGGCAAAACGCGGAGGCGCTGCGGTCGTAGCGCTGGTGGCGGATCCGGAGGCAGAGCTGGCCAAAACGGCAGACAGCACCATCGTCTTTCAGATCGAGACGGATTACTGCGCCAGCCACAGCAATGTGTTTACCACCCTTTGGTGCGGCATTGAACTCTTGGAGCAGATCGAGGGCTACCAGTACTACAAAGACGCCTTGGATGCGGCCGGAAAGATAGACGGCATCTGCCGCCGGGCCATTGAGCAGGCAGCGGCGCGGGCCGACCGCTGGGGCAAAAAGAATGCGCAGGAGAAGATCGTCTACACCGTTGCCAGCGGCCCTTCTGCCAAGGTAGCCTACACCATGAGCATCTGCATGCTGATGGAGATGGAATGGGTGGATTCGGCATCCATCCACAGCGGCGAGTTTTTCCACGGCCCCTTTGAGGTCACGGACAAGGACAAGTCCTTTATGGTCTTTGAGAGCGTCGGGAGGACCAGACCGCTGGACGAGCGGGTCCTGCGCTTCCTGGAACGATATGGGGACAGGGCCAATGTCGAGGTCCTGGACGCCAAGGAACTGGGCATCGATACCCTGCAGGATAGTGTGGCGGAGTATTTCTGCCCGGTCCTGCACTGGCTGGTGGCGCTGGCCTACAGTGAGAGGCTCGCGTTTTACAAGGAACATCCGCTGTTCATGCGCCGCTATATGGGAAAAGTGAACTATTGATGTATATCCGGGGGGGAGGCCCCCAAAAAATATAATAAAAACGGAGGAATGACAATGACCCTTACGACAAAACGCGTACTGGCACTTCTTATGGCTCTCTGCCTTGGCCTGTCCCTTGTGGGCTGCGGCGGAGGAAGCGACAAGGCGGAGGAGCAGGCGCCTGCCGAGGAAGCCGCCCCCGCTGAAGAGGCTGCCGGGGAGGAGACCGAAGAGGCCGAGGCTCCCGCAGAGGAAGAAACGGCCGATGCCGGGGAAGCCGCCGGCGACGGGACTACCCTGGAGATCTGGACCTATTACGATGGCATCTATTTTGATTCGGTCCGGGAGATGCTGGACAGGTTCGAGGAGGACACCGGTATCAAGTCCAACCTGACGGCGGTATCTTTTGCCGACTTCAAATCCAAGCTGACCATGGCGGCTACGGCTGACTCCCTGCCGGACGTGGTGTTCATTGACAACTGCGACACCGTGGCCTATGCCGAGATGGGTATTTTCCACGACATGACCGATGACCTGGAGGGTTCGGAGGAGCTGGACAACTACTTCGATCCCATCGTGGCGAGCGGGACCTATGAAGGACGCATCTACGCCATTCCCGCAATCACCAACAACTACGGTTTCTACTACAATAAAGAGTATTTTGAAGAGGCCGGCATTGAGGATGTCCCGACCAACTGGGAGGAACTGATGGATGCGGCCAAGAAGCTGACGAATGACCGGCATTATGGCCTGGGACTGGTCATGGTCGGCAACGAAGAGGGCACGGCCAACTACCTGCCTTGGCAGCTCATGGCGGGCGGCAACTACTATGATCTGAACAGCGAGGCCGGCATCCGGGCTCTGACGTTCCTGCAGGATCTGGCCAATGAGGGCGTCATGCCCAAGGACGTTGTCTCCTGGAGCCAGAACGATGTTGGCGCCCAGTTCGCAGCGGGCAACGTGGCGATCATGATGGACGGGTGCTGGTTCGTCAACTCCTATGACAAAGAGCTCACCTTCGATTACGGCACCTTTGCCCTGCAGGACAAGAACTATGGCTCCCTCTTCGGCGGCGAGAATATGGCCTTCATCGAGGGGGACAACGTGGATGCGGAAGTCCAGCTGGCTAAGTGGTACCTCCAGCCGGAGCACTGCATTGACACCTGCTATGAACAGAGCCAGTTCGCGGCTGTCCCGGAGACGACAGAGGACGCCCGTTATCAGACCGAGCACTGGAAGACGTTTGCCGATCTGATCCAGTATACCACCGCGCGGCCCTCCGATCCGGACTGGCCCAGCATCTCTCTTGGCTATCAGTACGCCATCCAGGCTGTCATTACCGGCGACGCTACTCCTGAGGAGGCAGCGGTACAGGGACAGTCTATGATCGACGAGGCCAGAAGCTAGTACACGCCAATCACGACCACAAAAACCGCGCCGGAGGCCCAGCGCCTCCGGCGCGGCAACAGCAAAGAAGGGGGCCTGACCTTGGGAAAACTCTCACCGGACAGGAAGAGCAAGCTTTTCGGCTGCCTCATGGTGGCGCCGGCTCTGCTGTTTCTCATCTGTTTCATCGTCTATCCACTGATCTATAACGTCTATATCTCTCTGCACGATGTGAAAGCGGGCAACCTGCTCACCGGGGAAAGGCCGTTCGTGGGCCTGGAAAACTACGTCTCTGTTTTCAAGGGGAGATATCTGCTCAACTCTATCAAGGTCACGCTCCTGTTTACTTTGGGGTGCATCCTGGTACAGTTTCCGCTTGGTTTTTTCCTGGCCATCGTCTATACGAAAAAAGCCAAACCTCTCAAAAAGATCAGCGGGCTTCTGCTCATCGCGTACATCATGCCCGTCACCGTCACCGGTATCGTCTTCAAATTCTTCTTCCTGAGTACGGGCGTCCTGAACTCCATGCTGAGTTCCCTGGGGCTCATCAAGGAAAACATAGAATGGCTGTCTTCCACAAATCTGGCACTTTTCAGCGTTACGCTGACCAATATATGGACCGGCATCGCATTCAACATGATCCTGTTGCAGAGCGGCCTGATCAACATCCCGCAGGAGCTGTATGAGAGCAGCATGATCGACGGCGCCAACAGCATACAGCAGTTTTTCAAGATCACACTGCCGCTGATGAAGAACTCCATCTATATGGTGCTGATCCTGGGATTTATCTACACCTTCCGGAATTTTGAGCTGATCTATGTGATGACCTCCGGCGGGCCCAACAACGCCACAGAACTGCTGAGTATATACTCCTACAGGAGATCCTTCATGGAATTCAACTTCGGCGAGGGCGCGGCCATTGCCATTGTCATGCTCATGATCCTGCTCGTGTTCGGGGTCATGTACATGCGGATCCTCAGAAAGGAGGATAACTGATGTCGGCGAAAAGGAAAAAACTCTTCTTTCAGACCGTCTGGATGGCTGTTGGTATCCTCATGTTCATCGCTCTGATGATGCCCCTTTACTGGATGCTGTGCAGCTCCTTTATGAGCACCACGGAGATCTTTGACCGCCCGCCCCATCTGATCCCTCCTCATCCGACGCTGAAAGCATACAAGGATATCCTCAATATGCCCACGGTGGACGTGATGCACGCCTTCAAGAACAGTTTCATCATTGCCTTTGGGTGCATGATTATCTCAGTAACACTGTCCGTGCCCGCCGCTTACGCCCTGGCTAAGCGCAAGATGAAGGGGAGCGGCATCATCATTCTGGTGTTTTTGATCTCCCAAATGCTGCCGGAAGTATTCACGTTGACCCCATATCTTGCCATCTTCAGGAAGCTGGGGCTCTATAACACCTATTTCGCGCCCATGATCGCCTGCTGTACGCTGGCAGTTCCCTTCTGCGTCATCATGCTGCGGCCCTACTTCCTCACCGTGCCGCAGGAGCTGGAGGATGCGGCCCGCATCGATGGATGCAGTCACTGGAAGGCCTTTGTGAAGGTGATGATGCCCATTGCCTCGCCCGGCATCGCGGTGGCCTTCGTGTTTTCCTTCCTCTTTGCATACGGGGACATGATGTACAGCCTCAACCTGACCAACGACAGCACGATGTGGCCGGTCACTACCGGCATCTACAGTGCCGTGGGCCGTTATGGCATGGCTTGGGACAGAGGCATGGCCTTTGCCTGCCTGATCGTTTTGCCGGTGTTCGTCATCTTCCTCCTCCTGCAGAGGTATATCGTGGAGGGACTGACCAGCGGGTCCGTCAAGGGCTGAGCACACCGGGTGAAAGGAGGAACATGATATGCTGAAATTGGAGCAGATCGCCGGTATGGGCCTCATCTATAAGATGTACAGTCTGGACTACATGCTGGACGATCTGGCGTCTATGGGATTTCGTGCGTTTGAGCTCTGGGGCGCTTATCCGCATCAATTCGTGGATGGAGAGACATCCTTTCCGCCGTGCAGCGTTGTACGGCAGAAGATCGCCGAGCGCGGGCTGCGGCTCGTATGCTATACCCCGGAGCAGCTGCTGTACTACTACAACATCGCCTCGCTGGACAAGACCATCCGGGACAAGAGCCTGGCATATTACAAGCGCGCCATTGACGCCGCCTGTGAATTGGGCGCGGACCGGATGCTGATGACCAGCGGGTGGGGCCTTTACGACGAGCCCATCCGGGACAACTGGAAATACTCCTGTGAATCCCTTCACACGCTGGCCGAGCATGCCCAGGAGCAGGGGATATTCCTTGTGCTGGAAAATCTGAACAGCTTTGAGTCAAATCTCGTCAACTCTCTGCCTACTATGAAAAAGATGCTGGAGGAAGTGCGGCACCCGGCCCTGAAGGCCATGGTGGACACTGTGCCCATGCACGGGGCAGGGGAGACCATGAAGGACTATCTGGAGGCGTTTGGGGATGATCTGCGCCATGTACACCTGATCGACGGCAGCCCTATCGGACACCTCGCCTGGGGAAAGGGCTATCTGCCGCTGGATGAGGATGTACAGGCCCTGGTGGACCATGGCTATCAGGATGCCATCACCTTTGAGATAGCAGGCGGAGATCAGCGCAACCCGGGTCTGGAGATGGCCCAAAGCTTCAGCCGTATCAAGAAATATCTTGGCTGACCGTCAGAGGAAGGGGTAGTCATGCTTAAGAAAGAACAGATCGCCGGCAACAATTTTGCCTATCTTCGCTGTACGTTTGAGGAGTTCATCGCCTCGATGGAACGCCTGGACATCCACGCCATTGAGCTGTACGCCGCCTCCCCGCACCTGTTCGTCCCGGAGAGCACCAATGCGCAGGCGCGGAATATAGGCCGGCAGCTGCGTGAGGCGGAGATCAAACCCATCTGCTTCACCGCGGAGCAGTGCATGTATCCTGTCAGCCTGTCTACGGAGGACGAGCTGGTGCGCAGACGGTCCATGAGGTATTATATGCGCTCGCTGGAGCTGGCGCAGGAAGCGGGGTGCCCCAGGATGCAGATGATATCCGGGCAGTGCTATCTGCACAGCAGGCCGGAGGAGAACTGGGCGCGGGCTGTGGACGGCATCGGCGCTGTGACGGAGCGGGCCCGGGAATTGGGGGTCCAGATCGTCCTGGAGGCAGATCCCGCCTGTTCTGTCGCCACGCTGCAGGATACCCGGCGGATGATCGATACCATCGGCAGCCCATATTTGACCGGCATGATCGACACCAACGAGATGTACAACAACGGGGAGGACATCCGGGAGAGCATACGGCTTCTGGGGCCGGACCTGCAGCATATGCATTTCATTGACCTGAAGCCCGGCGTGCCTTGTCTGACTCCCGGTGACGGGATCCTTCCCATGGAGGACTATCTGGAGGCTCTGGCGGAAGGAGGCTATGAGGCGTATCTGTCTCCGGAGCTTTGGGGCTGGAGCTATTTGAACGATCCTCATGGGGCCCTGGAACGGGGCGTCCGGTACATTGAAAACTGGATAGAACGAAACGGAGGAACGGCCGATGCTTAAACTCTCTTTCCTCTCCATGGTGTATCAGCGGTACGGTCTGGAAAAGGTCTTCCGGGAAGCGGATCGCATGGGCTTCAACGGCGTGGAGATCTGGGGCGCCAGGCCCCATGCATACGCCTTTGACTGTGACGACAAGCTGATCGAGCACATCAGGACCTTATCCCGGGACTGGAACATCAAGATCGCCGCCTATACGCCGGAGAACTGTGTGTATCCCTACAGTCTCTGCTCGCAGTCCGCAAAAGAGCGCCGGGAAACGGTCGAGTATTATAAGCTCGCGCTGGACGTTGCGGCGCAGATCGGGGCGCCGCTGATACAGATCACCCCCGGCGACCCGGGCTATGAGGGCTCCGAAGACGCTGACTGGGGCCATCTGTGCGAGACGCTGGCAGAGGTTTGCCAGCACGGGGAAAAGGTGGGCGTCGATGTGGTAATGGAGACGCTGACCCCCTACGAGAGCCTTATCCTCACCAGCGCGGGGGATCTGGCCAGGCTGCTCGCAGATGTGCCGTCCCCCAGACTTTACGGCATGATGGATATGGTCAATCCCTTCGTGATGCGCGAATCGTTTTCCAATTATTTCCGCCTCTTGGGGGATAAGATGGGCCACATCCATGTGGCCGACAGCGATGGGAAGACCAGCGCGCATGTGCCGCTGGGGACCGGATGCATCGAGATGGAGCCGGTCGTTTCGCTTATCGACCGGATGGGGTATAGCCGCTATTGCAGCATTGAGATCTGCGGCTACATCGAGGACCCGGAGACATACATGGAAAGATCCGTCAGCCATCTGCGCGCCTGCATGGCCAAGGCAGGCGTGGAGCAGGCGGCGCGGTGAATTTGACCCACACATATTTCACGAACGGAGGAGAAAAATGTACAATTTTCAAGAAGCAGAAGTCCTGAAGAAGGAAAAGGCCGGCGCCGGACTGCGCAAAGTCATTGAGAAGACCGTGGATTCGATTTTCGAGCAGGGATTCAAGAATGTTTTCTACATTGGCATCGGCGGTACCATCTCCCACGCCTTTGACGTGGAGAGCTTCGTGCAGACCAACTCCACGCTGCCCTTGTATCTGGCCAATGCCGGGGAATATATCAAAATGGGCAACAAGAATCTGACGAAGGACTCTGTTGTCTATGTGGAATCCCGCTCTGGGGATACCCCTGAGATGGTGGAGGCGGTCGACAAGTGCAAAGGCGCCGGCGCCCGGGTCTATGGTTTTATCGAAAAAGAGGACAGCCCTCTGGCAAAGAGCGTGGATGTGCTGGTGTCCACCGCCACGGTCGGCTACTATCAGCCATATTACTTCTTTGGATACATGATGAAAAAATGGGGGGACTTCAGCGACTATGACGCCCTGGCCGACTGCCTGGAGACCCTCCCCGAGAAGATCGTAAAGGCTTACCCCGTGATTGACGGTTACTGCCGCAAGTTTGCGGAGACCTATGGCGAGGCGGATATGAACTATCTGGTGGGCGCCGGGAATTCCTGGGGCGCTGCTTACTGCCTGGCCATGTGCTACATGGAGGAGATGATGTGGATGCGGACCAAGTCCATCCACGCTGCCGAGTTCTTCCATGGCACCCTGGAGGTCATTGAAAAGGGCGTTTCGGTGCTTCTGTTCAAGAGCGAGGACGATTCCCGGGCGGAGGTACAGCGCGCGGAGGATTTCATCCGCCGTGTCACCAACGACGTTACGGTCTATGACAGCAAGGATGTGGAGCTGGAGGGCGTGCCCCAGGAGCTGCGCCGCTATCTGAGCCCCTTCATTTTCCACGCCTATCAGGAGCGGACGTTCATGAACCTGGAGGATATCCGCAAGCATCCCGGCGATATCCGCCGTTATTACCGCAGACTGAAATACTAAGCCCGTCACATCGGCGGCCAAAAGGTTCCTTTTGGCCGCCGAAGGAGGAGAAGACATGGCAAAGATCATTGGTATCGGAGACAATGTGGTCGACATCAACCTGACCAACAGCCGGGTATACCCCGGGGGCCAGGCGCTGAACGTGGCGGCCAATGCCTCCATGCTGGGAGCAGAGTGCGCCTACATAGGCAGCATAGGAAATGGCGAGGCAGGAGAGATCGTCTGCGATGCGCTGGACCGGCTGGGTGTAGACCGCTCCCGCTGCCGCAGGTATCCTGTGCCGAATTTCCCGTCTTACTATCGCATCATAGACGATGACCGGGTATTCGTGGCACCTCCCGTGCCTCTGCATCCTATGACCGGCGTGCTGTTCGAGATGCTGGCCTATGAGGGCTTTACCCAGGAGGATTACGATTATATCCGCACCTTCGATGTGGCACATCTGTCCAATGACAGCCGGATCGAGGCATACCTCCCGGAATTCGTCCGCCAGGGGATCGATATCTCCTTCGACTTTTCCGTCTACCACGACAGACCGGGCTATATGGAAAAGGTGTGCCCGTATGTGAAGTTCGCCTTTTACTCCGTGAGCCACCTGGACCGTACCGGTGCCGAAGAGCTCTTGCGGCGTTCCTGTGCCCTGGGAACGGCCATCAGCGTGGGCACTATGGGCGCCGAGGGCGCCCTGTGCTACGACGGCCGGTCGTTTTATGAACAGCCGGCGTGCCGGCTGGAAAAGGTAGTGGATACCATGGGCGCGGGGGATGCCTTTACGGCGGCGGCGCTGGTGAGATACTACGATCTGATGCGGCAGGAGCCCCCGTCCCGGGAGGAGCCGATCCGGGAGATGCTTGCCTTCGCTTCCCGCTACGCAGCGGACGTATGCATACGGGAAGGGGCCATCGGACTGGGCCGGCCCTATAACGGATCCATTTGACGGACTGTCCCCGGGACGGTTGCGGAGAAAAACCAAGGACCGCACTCTTTTCACCAGAAAAGAGTGCGGTCCTTTCTTGGGGAAAGTTTTCCACACCGAGCGGCGCAAGGCCGCTCTCTGTTATTTTTGCAGATACGAGGATACGAGCTCTTGCAGGAGATCGTCCCGGTCCAGACGGCAGATCAGCGCCCGGGCGTTGTTGTAGTTGGTGATATAGGTGGGGTCTTCTGACAGGATATAGCCCACGATCTGGTTGATGGGGTTATAGCCCTTCACCAGCAGAGAGCTGTATACGCTCGCCAATATCTCCCGTATCTCCGCGCTGTGGTCCACGACCTTGAATTTCCGGGTAGATTCTTCCATGCTCGCATCCCTCCTTTGCAGTGGCTGATATGATTATAGCATACTTACGTGGGAAAAGATGTTACAAAAGTATTAAGATTAGTCACAGTTCAGCGAATGACGGCGCCGTTTTTCTCCTTTAAAGCGGTCAAAATGGCATTCATCGTCTCTGTGGCGTGGTCCTCGGTGAGGGTCTGGTCCGCAGCCCGGAGGGTGAGGGAGAAGGCCACGCTCTTCTGGCCGGCGGGGATGGGGGCGCCCTTGTACACGTCGAAGAGCTTTACCTCCTCCAGGTAGGGCCTGCCGGCGGCGGTGATGGTGTCTGTGAGCTCCGCCACGGAGACCTCGTCGGCACAGACCAGGGCGATGTCCCGGCTGACGGCGGGGAAGCGGGGCAGGGCCGTAAAGGTCCGCTCCGGCCCCTGATGGGCCCGCATAGCGGGCACGTTCAGCTGGGCGTAGAAGCTCTCGGCCTCCAGGCCGTAGGTCTGGCAGACGGTGGGGTGGACCTGACCGATGAAGCCGATGGCCGCGCCGTCTGCGGTGATCCGGGCGCAGCGGCCGGGATGGAAGGCGGCCTCGCCGCTCTCCGGGACAAAGGCGACGGTCCGGACCCGGGCGTCCCGCAGAATGGCCTCCACGCAGCCCTTGAGTTGGAAGAAGTCCGCGCCTGCGCCGTACTCGCCCAGCACCAGCCACAGCTCCTCGTCCGCCAGGGGACTGTCGGGCAGGGGATGGAACACCTTGGCCCGCTCATAGAGCCGGACGGCGGGGTTCCGCCGGGCGGCGTTGGTGGCCATGACCTCCAGCATGGAGGGCATGGGGGTGGTGCGCATGACGCTCCGGTCCTCTCCCAGGGGATTCTGGATGACGAGGGCCTGCCGCAGGGGGGAGTCCTCCGGGAGGCGGATCTTGTCCCATGCGGTCTTGCTGCCGAAGGAATAGGTGAGGATCTCATTGAAGCCCATGGCCTGGCAGAGGCTGTTGAGCCGGTTTTCAAAGACCTGCTTTTCGTTCCAGCCGCCCTGAGCGGTCTTGCCGCGCATCATGGTGGACTCCACGGTGTCGTAGCCGTAGAACCGGGCCACCTCCTCGGCGATGTCGGAGTAGTGCTCGATGTCGCTGCGCCAGGAGGGGACGTGGATGTCGTCCCCTGTCACGGTGAAGCCAAGCTTCTCCAGGACCTTGACCATGTAATCCCGGCCGATGTCCGTGCCCAGCAGGGCGTTGATCTTCTCCGGCTCCAGCTTGACGGTCTTCTCCACATGGGGCGCGGCCACCACGTCGATCATGCCGTCGATCACGTCGCCCGCGCCCAGCATCTCCACCAGTTCGCAGGCCCGCTGTACCGCGGGGACGGTCCCCTCCGGGTCCAGGCCCTTCTCGAACTTGCCGGAGGCGTCTGTGCGCATGCCCAGGGCAATGGCGGTCTTGCGGATGGAGGTGCCGTTGAAGTTGGCCGACTCAAAGACGATGGTCTTCGTGTCGTCCACGATCTCGGAGTTGCCGCCGCCCATGACGCCCGCCACACCGATGGGCTTTGCCTCGTCGGCGATGACCAGCATGTTGGGCGTGAGCTTCCGGACGTTGCCGTCCAGGGTCACCAGGTCCTCGCCGGGCGCGGCCCGGCGGACCACGATCTTGTTGCCGCCCACGCAGCTGTAATCAAATGCGTGCATGGGCTGGCCGTACTCCTGCATCACATAGTTGGTGATGTCCACGATGTTGTTGATGGGCCGGATGCCAGAGGCCCGCAGACGCCGCCGCAGCCAGGCGGGGGAGGGCTCGATCTTGATGTTCTTCACCATCCGGGCGGTGTACCGGGGGCAGAGCCCGGGCTCGTCGATCTGGATGGTCAGGTATTTTTTGATATCGTCGCCGGAGCCCTTCACCTGAGGCTGCCGGTCCGCGAACTCGGTGCCAAAGGTGGCGGCGGCCTCCCGGGCCAGGCCGATCACGCTCAGGCAGTCAGGCCGGTTGTTGGTGATCTCGAACTCCACCACGCTGTCCCCCAGGCCCAGGACCTTCCGGATGTCGTCCCCGGGCTCGCAGGGTTCGCGCATGATGAAGATGCCGTTCTCGATGGCGTAGGGGTAGTCGTGGGTATCCAGTCCCAGCTCGGCCAGGGAGCAGAGCATGCCCTCGCTCATGACGCCCCGGAGCTTGGAGGTGTGTATCTCCACGCCGCCGGGGAGGGTGGAGCCGTCCAGGGCCACGGGCACCATGTCGTCCACGGACACGTTCTGGGCGCCGGTGACGATGGTCAGGTCGTGGGGCCCGCCCACATCCACCTTGCACACCCACATATGGTCGGAGTCCGGGTGGGGGCTCATGAAGGTGACCTTGCCGGCCACCACGTTCTCAATGCCGGCGCCGGTGACGGATACGCCCTCCACCTTGGAGCCGGACATGGTCATGCGGTCACAGAACTCCTTGTCGGAGACCGTGACGGTCGTGTAGTCATTCAGCCACTGTCTTGAAAGATCCATTTTTCCTCAACCCTCCTCAGAACTGTTCCAGGAACCGGACGTCGTTTTCAAACAGCAGCCGCAGGTCGCTGATGTTGAAGCGGAACATGGCCAGACGGTCCGAGCCGAAGCCAAAGGCAAAGCCGGAGTATCTCTCCGTGTCGATGCCGCAGCCCTCCAGGACCTTGGGGTGGACCATGCCGCCGCCCAGAAGCTCTACCCAGCCCTCGCCCTTGCAGACGGGGCAGCCTGCGCCGTGGCACTTAAAGCACTCCACGTCCATCTCGCAGCTGGGCTCGGTGAAGGGGAAGTGGTGGGGGCGGAAACGGGTCTTCAGGTCGCTGCCGTACAGCCGGTGGACCAGCTCGTTCAAGGTGCCCTTCAGGTCGCCGAAGGTGATGCCCTCGTCGATCACGAGCCCCTCGATCTGGTGGAACATGGGGCTGTGAGTGGCATCCACCTCATCCTTCCGGTAGACCCGGCCCGGGGCGATGATGCGGATGGGGAGGGGATAGTTCTCCATCACGTGGATCTGCACGGGGCTGGTCTGGGTCCTGAGCAGGACCTGGTCGTCATCGTCAAAATAGAAGGTGTCCTGCCGGTCCCGGGCGGGATGGCCCTCGGGGGTGTTGAGCTTGTCGAAGTTGTAGCTGGAAAGCTCCACCTCCGGCCCCTCGGCGATGGTGAAGCCCATGCCGATGGCGATCTCGGAAAACTCGCTGATGACCCGGTTCAGGGGGTGGGGCCGCCCGATGGTCACAGGCTTTCCCGGGATGGTCACGTCCTCCCGCTCGGCAGCCAGGCGCATCTCCAGGGCCTTCTCGCTCAGGTGCTTCTTTCCCTCCTCCAGGGCGGCGGTCAGTTCCTCCCGGATGGAGTTGGCCAACTGGCCCATCCGGGGCCGCTCCTCGGCGGAGAGCCCACCCATCTGCTTGAGCATGGCGGTCAGCTCGCCCTTCTTGCCCAGGTACTTCACGCGCACCGCCTCCAGCGCGTCCAGCGCGCCGGCGTCACGGATGGCCTGCAGGGATGCTTCCCGCAGCTGCCGCAGTTTTTCTTCCATATCGGTCTGCTCCTTTGCGTTTCAAAGAAAATTCACACTAACCTTAATTTATAACACAAAAAACCATTTTTAGCAACTATACTGGAATTGAAATTGACGAATTATTTCCCGAAGCTTATAATGATTATCTGATGGCGAAACGCCGTAGACGTTGCGCCGAGCCGCTTCGCGGCTCAACAAAACAGCTGTGCTGTTTTACCAGACACTCATTGCAATGAACATCGCGCAAATGATCCTCAGATCATTTGCTGCCAAACGTGTCGTTTGGCGGCGAAGACCTTCGTTTTCGCCTTGCGATAATCATTATAATACGCAGGAAGGGGTGATGGAGATGGAACTGTCCGACAGCCGACATATGAAGGCTGCCGACGAGACCGCCACCCGCGGCCGGGGCATCCCCTCGGTGAAGCTGATGGAGCGGGCGGCTGGCGCCGTGGCAAAGGCCGCGGCGGAGCTGGCTGGACAGGCGCGCAGCGCGGCGGTGTTCTGTGGCCCCGGCAACAATGGGGGCGACGGCGTGGCTGCGGCGCGGTTTTTGATGGATATGGGGTTTTCTCCTGTCCGGTGCTTTTTGGTGGGGGACCGGGAGAAGATGACCGGGGACACCCGGGCCATGGAGCGGGAGCTCCAGTCCGCGGGAGGCGCGCTGGAGAGCTTCGACCCGGCGGACGATGGGGTCCGGGACTTTGTGCAGTCGTCGGGGGTGCTGGTGGACGCCCTGTTCGGCGTGGGGCTGAGCCGGGAGCTGACCGGGGACGCCTTGGCCGCGGTGAAGCTCATGAACGGCGCTGGCCGGCCCATCGTCTCGGCGGACATCCCCAGCGGGGTCTCGGCGGATACGGGCGCCATCCTGGGGGCGGCGGTGAAGGCGGAGCGCACTGTGACCTTCTCCATGGCCAAGCCCGGCCACTTCGCGGAGCCGGGCTGCACCTGCCGAGGGCAGCTCACCGTGGAGGACATCGGCGTCCCGGCGGACATCCTGGCCGGGGCGGGCTGCGGGGTGTACGCCATCCACGGCGAGGACCTGGCCCTGCCCAGACGGAAGGCCCTCACCCACAAGGGCGACTACGGCAAGCTGCTGATCCTGGCCGGTTCCGTGGGATACACGGGCGCAGCGGGGCTCTGTTCCCGGGCGGCGGTCCGTTCCGGGGCGGGACTGGTCTATCTGGCCGTGCCGGCGGATATATATGAGATAGCGGCCATGAAAAACGACGAGGCCATGGTCTTCCCCATGCCGGCCAACGAGGCAGGCCGGTTCGGTCCCGATGCGGTCCCGGCGGCGGAAAAGCGGCTGGACAGCTGTGACGTGTGCGTCCTGGGGCCCGGCCTGGGCCGGGACGGGGACACGGAGGCCCTCACCGCGGCGATCCTCCGGAAGGCGGCGGGACCGCTGGTGCTGGACGCGGACGCCCTCTGGGCGGTGAGCCGGGACCTGACGGCCCTGGACCAGGCGGCGGGACCGGTGATCCTGACGCCCCACGAGGGGGAGTTCGCCCGGCTGCTGGGCCGACCGGTGGAGGATAGGCTCACGGACGCCATGGTCTTTGCGGGAGAGCACGGCTGCGCCGTGGTGCTGAAGGGCCACCGGACCATCTGTGCCTTCCCGGAGGGGAAGGCGTACATCATCGACGCCGGCAACCCCGGCATGGCCACCGGCGGCAGCGGCGACGTGCTGGCTGGGGTGATCGGGGCGCTGCTGGGTCAGATGAGCCCCTGCCGGGCGGTGGTGACCGCCTGCTGGCTCCACGCCCGGGCCGGGGACCTGGCCGCGGAGCGGTTCGGGGAGTATGCCCTCCAGGCCGGGGACATCATCGGCCTTTTGCCGGAGGCCGAAAAGGAGATCATACGATAGGGAGCAGTATCTATGCGCAGAGCCATCGCATGCGCACTGATGATGACCCTCCTGGCGCTGCCGGGCTGCGGCGCGCGGGAGGCACGGTTGGAGGAGCAGTTCGACGCCCTGCGCAGGGCCGTGACAGAGGCGGAGAGCATCCAATTCCGGGCGGCGGTCAGCGCCGATTACGGCGAGACAGCAGCGGAGTACACCATGAACGCCGCCTACGACGGCCAGCAGACCTGCATAGAGCTCATCACGCCGGAGCTTTTGAAGGGCGTGAAGGCGATCGCCCTGCGGGGGGAGACCCGGGTCAGCTATGACGGCGTGATCCTGGGGGCCGGACCGGTGGACGGAGAGGGCCTGACCCCGGTGAGCGCGCTGCCGGTGATGCTGGACGCGCTGGCCAGCGCCTATGTGGAGCTGGTCTGGCAGGAGGGAGATGACCTGGCTGCCAGGCTCTATGTGGGAGAGAACTCCGTTCTGACCCTCTGGATGGACGGCACCAGTCTGGCCCCCACCGCCGCGGAGGTGGCTTCCGGCGGCAGGACCGTGGTGACCGTCCGCATCGAGGGTTGGGAGATCACATAGCAAATCATCACGCAAGAGGAGACAGAGAGAAAATGGACGACATGACCAAGAGGACCTGGGCAGAGGTGAGCCTGGGAGCCATTGAACACAACTACCGGACCATGCGGGCCAGGCTGACCCCGGGCACCCGGTACATGGGCATCGTGAAGGCCAACGCCTACGGCCACGGGGCAGTGCCGGTATCCCGGCTGCTGGAGGACGCGGGGTGCGACTACCTGGCCGTGGCCTGCCTGGACGAGGCCCTTCAGCTTCGGCAGGCGGGCATCGGGCTGCCCATCCTGATCCTGGGCTATACGCCCCCCGCCTATGCCCCCGTGCTGGCGGAGAACCAGGTGACCCAGGCGGTGGGAAGTCTGGAGATGGCCGAGGCCCTGGACGCTGCCCTGGCGGGGACGGGCCGCACCCTGAAGGTCCACTTCAAACTGGAGACCGGCATGGGCCGGACGGGCTTTCGTGCCTACGGGGAGGACGCGCTGGAGAGCGCGGCCAAGGCCATGGGCCTGGCCCGTCTGGAGCCGGAGGGGGTCTTCACCCACTTCTGCGTCTCCGACGGGGAGCCGGGGGAGCGGGACTTCACCTGGGAGCAGCTGGAGCGGTTCAAGACGGGCTTTGAGACCATCGAGGCCCGGGCGGGCAAGCGCTTTGAGATCCACCACTGCACCAACTCCGGGGCCATGATCGCCTTCCCGGAGACCTATATGGACATGGTCCGGCCCGGGGTGGCCCTGTACGGCATGTTCCCTGGCCCGGAGAGGGGCGGCTTGGACCTGATCCCCGCCATGACCCTGAAGAGCCGGGTGGCCTGCTTGGAGCGCCATGAGCCCGGCGACACCATCAGCTATGGCCGGACCTTCACCGTGGAAAAGCCCAGCACCATCGCCGTGCTGCCCATCGGCTATGCCGACGGCCTGCACCGGACCCTCTCCAACAAGCTCACCGTGGACTTTGACGGCAAACGGGCAAAACAGGTGGGGCGCATCTGCATGGACATGTGTATGGCGGACGTGACGGACCTTTCCGTGAAGCCCGGGGATGTGGCGGAGATATTCGGCCGGCACATCGGCTGCGGGGACGTGGCCGCCCTCTGCGGCACCATCCACTATGAGCTTCTGTGCGCCGTCAGCCCCCGGGTGCCCCGCATTTACGTGGACTGAGGTATAAAAAACGACCTTCCGTGGGAGAATAGAGGCATGTCCGTACATAGAATGTACCGGGCGACTCTTTCACGGAAGGTGCTCACATGACAAATCCGGTTCGACGCGGAGACATCTATTACGCCGATCTCAGCCCCGTCGTGGGCTCGGAGCAGGGCGGCCTGCGACCGGTGCTCATCATCCAGAATGACACCGGGAACCGCCACAGCCCCACGGTCATCGCGGCGGCCATCACGTCCCAGGTGGGAAAGGCGAGACTGCCGACCCACATCGAGATACAGGCCCCGGACAGCGGTCTGACCCGTGACAGCGTGATCCTCCTGGAGCAGATACGCACCCTGGACAAATCCCGCCTGCGGGAGCGGATGGGAAAGCTCAGCGGCGATACCATGACCCGGGTAGACGACGCCATTGCCGTCAGCTTTGGCCTGAACCAGTCTCTGTCGTAAAATTCGGCCCCCGTTCATACACTTTGGTATGAACGGGGGTTTTGTATCATGCAATTACCGATATACATCGACGGGACAGAGGAGGGGACCCTGACCGTGGAGCGGCAGGGGACCATGACGGTGATGCGGGCCGACCTGCGGGATGTGGGCAGGGTGGTGCGGCTGAGCGTCTATGGGGAGAAGGCGGGATATCTGGGGGTGCCGGAGCCGGAGCAGGGCAGACTTCGCCTGACGCGCCGGTTCACGAACCTGGATATGCTGCGCTTTCCCCAGCGCATCGAGTACGCCGCCGACCGTCCTCTGGAGGGCCGGCCTGTGCCGCCCGGACCGGAGAAAACGCCCGAAAACGAAGAACCGAAACGCCACGTACTCTGGATGGGCGGGAAGCCGTATTATTTTTAGTAGCCAAACGCCAAAAAGTGTGCTATACTTACAAAAACAATTGCGCACTTTGCACAAATGACAGCGGCGGCAGCCGCGCGATGAGGTGAATAGTATGCGGATGAACGACCTGATCCAGAAAAAACGGGACGGCGGGGCCCTCAGCCGGGAGGAGATCCGCTGGATGATCGAGGGGTACACCAAGGGCGATATCCCCGACTACCAGATGAGCGCCATGTGCATGGCCATCTATTTCCGGGGCATGGACATGGAGGAGACCTATGAGCTGACCATGGCGATGCTGGACTCCGGGGACAAGATAGACCTGGCCGGCATCTCCGGGGTGAAGGGCGACAAGCACTCCACCGGCGGCGTGGGGGACAAGACCAGCCTGGTGCTGTGCCCCATGGTGGCGGCCTGCGGGGTGAAGATGGCGAAGCTGTCGGGCCGGGGCCTGGGCCACACCGGTGGCACCATCGACAAGCTGGAGAGCTTTCCGGGCTTCTCCACGGCCATCGCGGAGGACGCCTTCATCCGGCAGGTGAACGAGGTGGGCTTCGCCATCGCCGGGCAGACGGCGGAGCTGTGTCCGGCGGACAAGAAGCTCTATGCCCTCCGAGACGTGACGGCCACGGTGGCTTCCCGGCCTTTGATCGTCAGCAGCATCCTGTGCAAGAAGCTGGCGGCGGGAGCGGATGTGATCGTGCTGGATGTGAAGACCGGCTCCGGCGCCTTCATGCAGACGGAGGAGGCCGCCTTCGACCTGGCCAGGGCCCTCACCGAGGTGGGCCGCCGGGCGGGGAAGAAGGTAGTGGCCGTGGTCACGGACATGGATGAGCCCCTGGGGAATGCCGTGGGCAACGCCCTGGAGGTGAAGGAGGCCCTGGCCGCCCTGCGGGGCGAGTACAGGGGCGACCTGCTGGAGCTCTGCCTGACCCTGGGCACCCAGATCCTCCGGGAGGGCGGCGTGGCCGGAGACGACGCCGAGGCCCGGGAGAGGCTGGAAGCGGCCATTTCCTCCGGCGCGGCGCTGGAGCGGTTCGCGGCCTTCGTGAAGGCCCAGGGAGGCGACGCCGCGGCGGTGTACGACCCGTCCCTCCTGCCCGAAGCCCCGGTGAAGCTGGAGGTCCCGGCCCAGAAGGCCGGCTGGGTGGAGCGCATCCACGCGGAGAACGTGGGGCTGGTGAGCATGCACCTGGGCGGCGGCCGGGCCCGGAAGGACGACGTGGTGGACCTGGCCGTGGGCGTTGTGCTGCACAAAAAGGTGGGAGACGCCGTGGCGGCGGGGGAGAGTCTGGGGACCATCCACGCCCGGACGGCGGAGGCCGCGGCCACCGCGGCGGACATGCTCCGGGCATGCTTCGAGATCGGCCCGGACGAGGTGACCCGGGCGCCCTTCATCAAAGGCGTGGTCCGGTGAGGACATAAAAATCAACTTGGCGGGGACGAATGTCTCCGCCAAGTTTTCTGTCTGCAGGGCTTGGACAGCCCACATCGACCGACGCGACGGCCACAAAGCCGCCGTAGACAGCTTCTTTCCGATAGGCCATTCTGGGCTGGGGCCAGGCAGAGGTCATGGACGCGCCTGCCAGGGCCGCTGTCTTGCGGCGGCTTTGCCTGCGGATGTTTATTCCGTCTGAAAACACGCGGCCAGGCGGCCATCCGTCTCCCTGAGGGGCGGCTCCTGGGTCCGGCAGCGGTCCGTGGCGTAGGGGCAGCGGGTGTGGAACCGGCAGCCGGAGGGCACGTCGATGGGACTGGGGATCTCCCCCTGGAGGAGAGCCTTTTCCTCTTCCCGCAGCCGGGGGTCCGCCTTGGGGATGGCGTTCAGGAGGAACCGGGTGTAGGGGTGGGCGGGCCGCTCGTAGATGGTCCTGGTCTCGCCCACCTCGCAGAGCTTCCCCAAAAACATCACCGCCACCCGGTCCGCCATGAACCGGACCACAGAGAGGTCGTGGCTGATGAAGAGATAGGTCAGGCCGAAGCGCTCCTGCAGGTCCTTCAGAAGATTCAGTATCTGGCTTTGAACGGACACGTCCAGGGCGGACACGGGCTCGTCGCAGATGATGAGCTTGGGCTGCAGGGCGATGGCCCGGGCGATGCCGATGCGCTGGCGCTGGCCGCCGGAGAACTGGTGGGGGTAGCGGTACAGGAACTCGTCCGGGATGCCCACCGCATCCAGAAGCTCCCGGACCCGCTGGGTCACGGCCTCCCTGTCCGGGCAGAGCTTATAGGTAACCAGCGGCTCCGCCACGATGTCCCGGACGGTCATCCGGGGGTCCAGGGAGGCATAGGGGTCCTGGAAGATGAGCTGCATCTGCCGCCGGATCGGGGCGAAGTCCTTTGGACTCATGCCGGTGATCTCACGGCCCTCGAAGGTCACGGTCCCGGCGGTAGGGGGGATGAGCTGGATGAGGGTCCGGCCCAGGGTGGATTTTCCGCAGCCGGACTCCCCCACCAGGGCCAGGGTCTCCCCGGCATAGATGTCCAGGTCGACGCCGGACACGGCGTGGACCTTTTTGCGGCCCTTGGCGGGGAATTCCTTGACGAGCCCCCGGGCCGAGAGGAGGATGTTGTCTTCCATTACCTTGCCCTCCCTTCTTCAAAGCAGCGGCACCAGTGGCCGGGCTCCAGCTCCACGAGCTCCGGACGCTCTGTCCGGCAGCGCTCCTGGGCCCGGGGACACCGGGGAGAGAAGGCGCAGCCCGCCGGCAGATGCAGCAGGTTGGGCACCACGCCCCCGATGGCGGGAAGCCGCCGGGGATTTGCTTTCAGGTCGATGACCGAGTCCATGAGTCCCTTGGTATAGGGGTGCTCATGGGCGTCGAACAGGGTCAGGGCGTCTGCCTGCTCCACGATCTTCCCGGCGTACATCACATAGACTGCGTCGCACATCTGGGCGATGACGCCCAGGTTGTGGCTGATGAGCAGCACGCTCATGCCCGTCTCCCGGCTCAGGGAGCGGATGAGCCGCAGGATCTGCGCCTCGATGGTCACGTCCAGGGCCGTGGTGGGCTCGTCGGCGATGAGCAGCTTCGGCTTGCAGATCATGGCCATGGCGATCATGACCCGCTGGCGCAGCCCGCCGGACAGCTCATGGGGATAGGCGGCGTAGCGCTTCTCCGGCTCTGAGATGCCCACATGCTCCAGCATCTTCAGGACCTCGGCCCTGGCGGCCCGCTTATCCATCTTCTCGTGCAGCAGCAGGGCCTCCCGCATCTGCTTGCCCACAGGGACCACGGGGTTGAGGCTGGTCATGGGCTCCTGGAAGACCATGGCCATGTCCCGGCCTCGGATGGTCCGCATCTGGCTGTCAGGCAGACCGGTGAGCTCCCGTCCGGCGAGCCGGATGCTGCCGCCGGTGATGCGGCCGGGATACTTCAAAAGACCCATGACCGACCGGGCTATCATGCTCTTGCCGCAGCCGGACTCCCCCACGATGCCCACCACCTGGCCTCTGGGGATGGTCAGGGTCACATCGTCCACCGCGGGGACATAGCCCCGCTCCGTGAAGAAGCCGGAGGAGAGGTGTTCGATTTTCAAAGTCAGTTCGTCGTCCATATCCGGCTCCTTATTCGTTGTTCAGGTGGGGGTCCAGGGCATCCCGCAGGCCGTCGCCCAGGAAGTTGCAGGCCAGGACCACCAGCATGATGGCCGCGCTGGGGGCCAGGCTGATCCAGGGGGCGTTGTACAAAAACTGCCGGCCCATATTCACCATCAGGCCCCAGGAGGAGTTGGGCAGCTGTATGCCCACACCCAGGAAGCTCAGAGAGCTCTCGGAGAGGATGGCGGAGGGGATGTTCAGGGTGAACAGCACGATGAGCGCGGGCAGACAGTTGGGCAGGATGTGCCGCAGGATGATGCGCCCGCTGGAGACGCCGATGCTCCGGGCCGCCTGGACATACTCGCTCTCCTTCAGGGAGATGGTCTCCGACCGGGCCACCCGGGCCACGCTGGCCCAGCCCACCAGAGCCAGGGCCAGGAAGATGTTCATGACCCCGCCACCCAGGGTGTACATGATGACCATGGCCAGCAGAAGGGAGGGAAAGGCCAGCATCACGTCCGCCAGACGCATCAGCGCATAATCTATCCAGCCTCCCATATATCCTGCCACGACGCCGATGGCCACGCCGATGACCATGGAGATCAGGGTGGGCACCACGCCCACCGCCAGGGAGATGCGGGCGCCGTACAGGAGCCTTGTGAGCACGTCCCGGCCCATCTCATCCGTGCCCAGCCAGTGGGCGGAGGAGGGGGCCTGCAGGCGGATGGAGGGGTCGCCGTTCACCGCGTCGTAGGGGCTCACCACGGAGACGAGGGCGGCAGAGAGCAGCAGCAGGACAAGGAAGATGGCCGAGGCCACCGCCAGCTTGTTCTTTCTGGCCATGCGCCGCAGCTGCACGCCCAGGGTCTGGCTCTCGCCGATCTGGCCCGCCAGTTCCTCTGACAGGGCAGCGTTTTTCCGAAACCACGTCATCGCTCAGACCTCCTTCCGGATGCGGGGGTCCAGCACGCTGTAAAGACAGTCGGCCACCAGGTTGCCCGCGATGACCAGGGCCGTGGCGAAGATCACCGAGCCCTGCAGCAGGGGCACGTCCCGGCCGGAGATGGCGTCTATGCACAGCCGCCCGATGCCCGGCAGGGAGAAGATGGTCTCCGTAATCACCGCGCCGGAGAGCAGGGAGGATATCTGGATGGCCATGACCGTGATGACCGGGATCATGGCGTTGCGCAGGGCGTGGAACACCACCGCGCCGGCGACACTCCGGCCCTTGGCCCGGGCCGTGTCGATGAAATCGGACTGCATGACCTCCAGCAGCGTGGAGCGGGTGAGCCGGGCCACGGACCCGGCGCTGCTCCAGCCCAGGGCGATGGCCGGCAGCACATAACAGACCAGGCCCTCCTTGGTGCCCTGGATGGGAAGGAGCTTGAGCTTGAAGGCCAGAAGATATTGCAGGACCATGGCCGTCATGAACACGGGCACCGACACGCCCAGCAGGGAAAAGCCCATACCGATCCGGTCTGCCAGCTTATCCTTGCGCATGGCGGAGATCACCCCGCACACGATGCCCACCGTCCAGGCCACCAGCGCCGCCAGGACCGACAGCTTGATGGTCACGGGGAAGTAGGTGGCGATCAGCTCGCTGACGGGCTTGTGGTACTTGATGCTGGTGCCCATGTCGCCGGTGAAAAGGCCGGTCACATAGACCCAGAACTGCACGTACCAGGGCTTATCCAGCCCCAGCTCCGCAATGATCGTCTGCTCGGCCTCGGCGTTGTAGTGCTCGCCCATCATGGTGGCGATGGCGTTGCCCGGCAGGACGCGCAGGATGAGGTAGATGATGAGCACCACGCCGATCAAAACGGGTATGGCGCTCAATATCCGGCGGACGATGCTTTTGAGTGTGCTCATTTGGTCACATCCTTTTGGTGGTCCCGAGAAATATATCAGTTGGGCGCAGGGGGCTTTCCCCTGCGCCCAATTTTACAGTTTAAACGATTGGATAGGTCCCTGTCAACATCACTTCATCTGCACGTCCCGGACGAAGAAGTTGGAGAAACCGGCCCAGTGGGGCACGAAGGACTCCACGTTTTCGCCGATGCAGAACAGGTGCGCCCGCTCGTACAGAGGCACCACGGCAGCGTCTTCCACCACGATGGCGTGCTCGAGAGCCTGATACTCGGCCATGCGCTCGTCGTCATCGACGATGGAGGAGGCGGCGTCCACGCGCTCCTTGATATCGGTGTTGTAGTAGTTCAGGGAGCGGCCCACCGTCCCCATGCTGAAGAAGGTGCCCAGCACGTTGGCGGGGTCGTTGTAGTCCATGGTCCAGGTGCCCAGGAACATGGGCATCTCCTCGGTCTTGCGGAACTCCGTCCAGGCGGAGTTGTCGTAGCTCTTGATCTCCACGTTGATGCCCACAGCGGCCAGGTCCTGGGCGATCTGCTGATAGACCATGGCGGTGGTGTCGCCGCTGGAGGAGTCCAGGGAGAACTCGAAGCTGATCTCGCCCTCCTCATAGCCAGCGTCGGCCAGCAGGGCCTTGGCGCCCTCAGGGTCGTACTCGATGGGCTCCAGATCGTCGTTGTGGCCCCAGACGCCGGAGGCGATCATGCCGTTCTGGATGATGCCGTCGCCGCCGTAGAAGTTGTCCAGCAGGCCCTGCCGGTCAATGGCCATCTGGATGGCCTTGCGGACGTTCACGTCGGAGAGATACTCGTTGTTCTCGTTCATGCTGATGAAGGTGACGCCCACCCGGTAGCCGGGGACGATGGAGTCGGCATACTGGGTCTTATAGGTACTGTCGATGATGGAGGCGTCCAGCGCGTCCAGGTCGATGATGTCCAGCTCGCCGCTGAGGAACATCTGGTTCTGGGTGCTGGCATCGGGCACCACGTTCATGATGACCACGTCGGCGTCAGGAGCCTCGCCCCAGTAGTTCTCGTTGCGGGTCAGGGTGAAGTGGTCGTTGGGGACCCACTCGCTGACGATGTACGGACCGGAGCCGATGGTGTCGGCGGGCTCCATGCCAAAGTCATCCACGCTCTCCACGGTCTCCTCGTCGATGATGCTCATGGCGGGGGAGGTGAGCTCGGCGATGTAGCCGGCGTTGGCGGCTGCCAGGGTCAGGGTGAAGGTCAGATCGCCGGTGACCTCGATGCCCTCCAGCTCCTCGGCCTCGCCGTCCAGCAGGGCCTGGGCCCCCACCACTTCCTTGGCGATATCGTAGTTGCAGGCGCGCTCGACGGTGAGCAGGTGCTCGAAGGTGTACTTCACGTCGGAGGCGGTGAGGGGGTTGCCGTTGGAGAACTCCACGCCGTCCACCAGGGTGAAGCTGTAGGTCAGGCCGTCGTCAGACACGCTGTAGTCTGCCACCAGGGAGGGGACGATGTCCGTGCCCCCGTCGGGGTTGACCTTGATCTCGAACAGACGGTCGAACACGTTGTGGGGGATGAAGTAGTCTTCGGTGGTCTGAGCCACGTCCATGGTCTCGATATCGCTCTCGCTGGCCAGGTTCAGGACCTTCTCCTCACCCTCCGCATACGCGGGGATCGCGGCCACGCTCAGGACCATGACCAAAGCCAATACGAATGCCAGATGCTTTCTCATACAGGAAATCCTCCTTCAAAATGCTTGCTACAATATAACGGATAATTGCTTGCATGAAAATGGTGTTATCTGCTGTTTTGATTGCAAAAAGTGCTGTTTGACGCCGATCCTTGCGGAAAGTGGGGGTGCGATGGTACAATTTGTATTATGGGAGACACGAAAGAAGTACAAGTGGAGATACGCCGCAGCGGGCGGAGGACAGTGGGACTGGAGGTCCGGCCAGACGGGAGCGTGCTGGTCCGGGCGCCGTACGCCATGAGCAAGGCGCGTATCCGGGCCTTGCTGGAGGAGAAGCGGGGGTGGATCCTGCGCCACCGTGGGCAGGTCCTGGCCCGGCAGGAGGCCCGGAAGGGGACAGCGCCTCTGACGGAGGAGGAGCTGGGCGCGCTCATGGACGCGGCGCGGAAAGACATGGGGGCCAGGGCGGCCCGGTTCGCGCCGGCTGTGGGCGTGAGTTACGGTCGGGTCACCATCCGGCGGCAGCGGACCCGGTGGGGCAGCTGCTCCGCCAAAGGGAATCTGAACTTCAACTGCCTGCTCATGCTGGCCCCGCCGGAGGTGCGGGACTATGTGGCGGTCCATGAGCTGTGCCACCGGAAGTATATGGACCACTCGCCCCGGTTCTGGGCGGAGGTGGAGAGGATACTGCCTGACTGGCGGGAGCGGCGGCGCTGGCTCCAGGTGAACGGGGACGCGCTCATGGCCCGGCTTGACAGGGACAGGTCCGGGGATTAAACTGAGGATACATATTATGATTTAGGGAGGGCATTGCAGTGAAATGGCTGATCGCGTCCGACATCCACGGGTCGGCAAAATGGTGTGAGCGGCTGATGGAGGTCTTTGAGCAGGAGGGAGCGGACCGGCTGCTTTTGCTGGGGGACATCCTCTTCAACGACAAGGCTGAGCCGGACAAACAGGCCGTGGCGGATATGTTGAACGCCATGGCGGACAGGATCACCTGCGTCCGGGGCAACTGCGACGGGGACGGGGACGTGGCCATGCTGGCCTTTCCCGTGGAGGAGGACTATGTCCGCATCCCCATCGGGAAGCATGCCATGTTTGCCACCCACGGCCATATATATAATGAGACCAACCTCCCGCCGCATATGGACGAGGGGGACGTGCTCATCCACGGCCACACCCATGTGCCCAAGACCCGGCCCTTCAGAAACTACTTTTGCTTCAATCCCGGCAGCGTGTCCATCCCCCTGTGGGGGAGCCGGCGGGGATATATGACCTATGAGGACAGCGTGTTCCGCTGGATGACCCTGGACGACGGCGAGGAGTATCGGAGATACGAGATTTAAAATCAAACATACCGGAAACGGGCGGAGAGCGAACAACGGCTCTCCGCTCGTTCGTTTTTTTGCCTGGGATTTTTCGTCCGTTTCTGTCAAAACTAGATGTTGTGGCACGAAAAATGTCCTTCCACAATAGGAAAAAATTGGCAGGGAATTTTGATAAAAAAACCGCTTTTCCCCCCTTGCAATTTATAAAACCGCCCCCTATAATAGAGACGAAGTGGGGCGAAGTGGGGAAAAGTGTTTCAATTTCCCACAAAACGGAAGGAAGGTGAGCAGGATGACGGGCGAGTATCAGCACTCTCTGGACGCCAAGGGGCGTCTGTTCATCCCTGCGCGCCTTCGGGACGAGCTTGGCCCGGAGTTTTTTGTCACGCTCTCCATGGACCACTGCCTGTGCGCCTACAGCGCGGAGCAGTGGCAGATCTTCTCCGACAAGGTCAACGCCATGCCCTATGTGAAGCAGCGGGCCATGCGGCCGCTGTACGCCTTTGCCTGCAAGTGCGAGCTGGATGCGCAGGGGCGCATTTTGCTGCCTCAAAGCCTGCGGGACCGGGCGGGACTGGTGAAGAACGTCACCGTCCTGGGCTCCAACAACCACGCGGAGTTCTGGGACAGTGAGGAATGGGCCCAGATGCGCGACGCCGAGGCGTCGCCGGAGAACATCGCGGCGGTCATGCAGGAGTTCGACTTCTGATGCGGCATGTGAGCGTGTTGCTCCAGGAGTGCGTCCGTTACCTGGAAATAGACCCGGAGGGGGTCTATGTGGACGGGACGCTGGGCCTGGGCGGCCATTCGGAGGCCATTCTGGAAAAGCTGAACGGCGGGCTGCTGGTGGGCATCGACAGAGATGACCGGGCCCTGGCCTTTGCCGGGGAGCGGCTGGCCCGGTTCGGAGCCCGGGCTAAGCTGATAAAGGGTAATTTCGGCGATCTGGGAGATATCCTGGATGGGCTGGGGATAGAGAAAGTGAACGGGATGCTGTTCGATCTGGGGGTATCGTCCCCCCAACTGGACGACAGGACACGGGGCTTTTCCTATATGCAGGACGCGCCGCTGGACATGCGGATGGACGAGACGGCGCCCCTCACGGCCCGGGACATCCTCAATACCTGGTCGGAGGCGGAGCTGCGCAGCATCTTCTGGCGCTACGGCGAGGAACGGTACGCCGGCCGCATCGCCGAGGCGGTGGTGAAGGCCCGGGAGGACGGACCTGTGGAGACCACCGGCCAGTTCGTGCAGATCATCCGCAGCACCATGCCCGCGGCGGCTCTGCGGGAAAAGCAGCACCCGGCAAAGCGGTGCTTCCAGGCGGTCCGCATCGCCGTCAACGACGAGCTGGGCGCCCTGGAACGGATGCTGGATACGGCCCCGGACCGGCTCGTGACCGGGGGAAGGCTCCTGGTCATCAGCTTCCACTCCCTGGAAGACCGCATCGTGAAAGAGGCCATACGCAAACGTGAGAACGGCTGCATCTGCCCGCCGGAATTCCCGGTGTGTACCTGTGGCTTTGTGAAGACCCTCAAAAGCGTCACCCGAAAGCCAGTGATCCCCAGCGGGGAAGAGATCGCGGAAAACCCCCGGGCCAGAAGCGCCCGGCTGCGGATAGCAGAGAAAGTGTAAGACCATGCAGGATATCAAGACCTTCAAGACCTACAATTTCGTCACCGGCGCGGTGGACGGAACGCTGGCCTATGACTTCGGCGAGCCGGGGCTGTATCAGGACGAGGCGATCTACGAGGAGCCTCTGGAGCGGCCCAAGCGCCGGCGGAAGGCCCAATCCCGGGAATGGATCAAAGAGGACGTCAGGGAAGAGGCGCGGGAACAGGCCGCCGTGAACGGACAGGGCATCTCCATCTTGTCTGTGATGGGCGCCATCGCGGCGGTGGTGCTGCTGACCATGGTGCTGCTGGCCCAGATCCGTCTGACGGACATCTCCGATACCGCCGCCGGCCTGGAGCGGCAGATCTCCGCGCTGGAGACAGAGCGGGACAAGCTGACCGTGGAGTATGAGACCATCTTCAACCTGAAGGATGTGGAGGAGCAGGCCGTGAACCTGCTGGGCATGCAGGAACCAGACAATGAGCAGATCTTTTACCTGACGGGCGTGGCCTCCGCAGACCGGGCCGTGGTCATCACAAAAAACGACGCGGACATGTTCTCGCTGGGTCTCTCGGACATCCTTTCGTCGATCAAGGCATATTTCAGTTGACAGGCGTATTATACTGGTATTGACAGGGCTGATCGGGCTGCGACCAAAGGAGAATCCGTATGTTCAAAAAACGTCGGGAGAAGAAGTCTTCCGCTTCGCCAAACCGCATGATGCTTCGCCGCACACTGTTTCTGATGATAGTGTGCGGCATAGTTGCATTTATCGCGCTGGGTGCGAGGCTGTTCCAGCTGCAGATCATCGACCACGATATGTACGAATCCGCCGCCGTGGAGCAGCAGCTCCGGCAGACCACCGTCTCCGCCAAGCGGGGCACGATCTATGACCGGAACATGAACATCCTGGCCATGAGCGCCTCTGTGAGCAACATCTATATCAGCCCGGCGGAGATCGCCATGTACGACGAGGACCCGACGGTCATCGCGGCGGGCCTGTCCAGCATCCTGGGGCTGGATTACGCCGATGTGCTGGAGAAGACCACCCATACCGACAGCTGGTATGTGACCCTGGCCCGGAAGGTGGAGGACGATATCACCGACCAGGTCCGTCAGTTCAAGGAGACCGGCTATATCGACGGGGACGGGAACCAGAAGAGCTATAACGGCGTGAAGATCGAGGAGGCCAGCAAGCGCTACTATCCCTACGGCAGCCTCGCCTGTCATGTGGTGGGCTTCACCGGCTCCGACGACCATGGCCTGTCCGGTCTGGAGCTATATTACGACAAGACCCTCTCCGGCACCGACGGGCGCATCGTCCGGGCCACCAACGCCTACGGCACGGACATGATGTTCACGGATTTCGAGGACTATTACGACGCCGTGGACGGCCAGAGCATCGTGCTGACCCTGGATCAGACGGTCCAGTTCTACCTGGAAAAGCACCTGGAGACCGCTGTGGAGACCTACGACCTGCAGGACGGCGCGGCGGGCATCGTCATGGATGTGAACACCGGCGGCATCCTGGGCATGGCCTCCCTGGGGAATTTTGACCTGAACAACTACCTGGCCCTCAGCGAGAAGGCCCAGGAGCGGGTGGACCGGGCGGATATCCATACCCAGGAGGAGCGGGACACGCTCATCGAGGAGGAGCGGCAGCTCCAGTGGCGGAACAAGGCCATATCCGACACCTATGAGCCCGGCTCCGTCTTCAAGATCATCACCTTGGCCGCGGGCCTGGAGAGCGGCGCGGTGGACCCTGAGAAGTCCGCGTTCTACTGCGGCGGCAGCATCGAGGTGCTGGGCCGTACCGACCCGCTGAACTGCGCCAACATCTACGGCCACGGCAACATCAATCTGGCGGAGGCGGCCAAGTACTCCTGCAACGTGGCCTTCGTGACCATCGGCCAGTGGATCGGCGCGGAGAAGTTCTACCAGTATGTGCGGGCCTTTGGCCTGTTCGACAAGACCGGCGTGGATCTGACGGGCGAGTCCGGGAGCCTTTGGTGGTCGGACGATGTGTTCTTTGACAAGACCAACCTGTCCCAGCTGGCGGCGGCCTCCTTCGGCCAGACCTTCACCATCACCCCCATGCAGCTGATTACGGCGGTCAGCGCCGTGGCCAATGGGGGCAACCTCATGGAGCCGTACCTGGTCAGCGAGTTTTTGAACGCCGACGGTACCGTGGCCGATCAGCGGGAGCCCACTGTGGTCCGGCAGGTCATCAGCGAGGAGACCAGCAAGACCTGCTGCGAGATCCTGGAGGGCGTGGTGAACGCCCCCGACGGCACCGGCGTCAACGCCTATGTCCCCGGCTACCGGGTGGCCGGCAAGACCGGTACCTCCGAGGACGTGGTGTATGAGGCCATCCACGGTACGAAAAAATATATCTGCTCCTTCCTGGGCTTTGCCCCGGCGGACGACCCTGAGGTGGCGGTGCTGGTGCTGCTGGACAATCCGGGTCCGGAGAACCAGTACAGCGTCGGCGGCGGTACGATGGCCGCGCCGGTGGTCGGCGCCGTGCTGCGGGATACGCTGCAGTACCTGGGGGTGGACCCCATCTACGGCGAGGGCGAGGAGGCCCTGGTGGATCAGCGGGTGCCCCGGCTGGTGGGCAAGACCCCCGCAGAGGCCGAGGCCCTTCTGAAGGAGGCCGGATTCTCCCTGAAGTCCACCGTGGGCGAGGGCGCCGCGGTGACCGCCCAGGTCCCTGCCGCCAACGCCAAGGTGGCCGCCGGCAGCGAGATCGTGATCTACTGCGGCCAGGAGCCGCCCACGGAGCCGATCTCTATGCCGGACCTGCTGGGCCTGAGCTATGAGGTGGCCCGCATCTGGGCCGGTCAGGACGGGCTCTATGTCCGGGGCGAGGGGACCATGATGGACAGCGATACCGTGCTCACGACAGCCCAGAGCGTGGAGCCCGGCATGCTGGTCCAGCCCGGCAGCATCATCACACTCACACTCAGTGACGGAACGAAGACGGGGATATTCTGATATGAAACTGAAAGAGCTTCTCAAAGACATTTCCGTGCTGGCCATGACAGCAGACCCGGAGACCGAGATCCGGGACATCCGCTATGACTCCCGGGCCGTGGAGCCCGGAGACCTGTTCGTGGCGATAGAGGGCATGCAGAGCGACGGACACCGCTTTATCTCCATGGCGGCGGAGAAGGGGGCGGCGGCGGTGCTGTGCCAGCGCGTCCCGGAGGCGGATGTGCCCTATGTGCTGACGGCGGACAGCCGCCTGGCTCTGGCCCTGGCCTCCTGCGCCTACTTCGGTCATCCCTCCGAGAAGATGACCATGATCGGCATCACCGGCACCAACGGAAAGACCACCTCGACCGTTCTTCTCAAGCACCTTATCGAGGATGTGACCGGGGAGAAGGTGGGCCTGGTAGGCACCATCTCCAACTGGATCGGAGACGAGGAGCTCCATACCGAGCGGACCACTCCGGAGTCGTATGACCTGCAGAAGCTCTTCGCCCAGATGGCGGAGGCCGGCTGCGCCTATGCGGTGATGGAGGTTTCCTCCCACGCACTGGCGCTGGACCGGGTGGCGGGCGTCCGCTTCCGGGCCGGCCTGTTTACGAATCTCACCCAGGACCACCTGGACTTCCACAAGACCATGGAGGAGTACGCCGCGGCGAAGGCCCTGCTGTTCTCCCGGTGCGACAGGGCCGCCGTCAACGCCGACGACCCATGGGCCGGTTTCATGCAGGAGCGGGCCCACTGTCCGGTGAGCACTTTCTCCGCTCAGGGGAAGCAGGCCGATTTGTGGGCGGAGGACGTGGTCCTGTCCGCCTCCGACGTGCGCTTTACCGCCTGCACGGCCGGTGAGCGCGTGGACGTGCGCCTGGGCATCCCGGGGGCCTTTACGGTCTCCAACGCCCTGACCGCCATGGCGGCGGGCCGTCTGCTGGGCTTCAGTCTGCCGGACTGCGCTGCGTCCCTGGGCCGGGCCAAGGGCGTGAAGGGCAGGGTGGAGGTGGTGCCTGCTTTGGACGACCTCACCATCGTCATCGACTATGCCCATACGCCGGACGCCCTGGAAAAGGTCCTGCGGACCATGAAGGAAGTCTCCCTGGGCCGGGTGGTGGCCCTGTTCGGCTGCGGCGGCGACCGGGACCGCACCAAGCGGCCCATCATGGGCGGCATCGCCGCGAAAGAGGCCGACTTCAGCGTCGTCACCAGCGACAATCCCCGGACCGAGGACCCGGATGCCATCATCAGCGATATCCTGGAGGGCATTCCCCCGGAGGCGCCGATGAAGGTGATCTGCGACCGCCCGGCGGCCATCCGCTGGGCCATCGACAACCACCTGCCGGGGGACGTGATCGTCCTGGCCGGCAAGGGCCACGAAACGTATCAGGAGGTCAACCATGTGAAGCACCACATGGATGAACGGGAGATCGTGGCGGAACATCTGGGGAAGAAACGGGGAATCGGAGTATGACGCTGAGGCTTGTGATGAGCTTTTTGGCTGCCTTTGTGCTGGCGGCACTGCTGGGGGCGGTGTATGTTCCCTGGCTGAGAAAGATCAAGGCGGGGCAGGAGATCAAGGAGATCGGCCCCAACTGGCATAAATCCAAGGCCGGGACCCCTACCATGGGCGGCGTGCTGTTTATCACGGCCGTCACCGCGGTGGTGTTCTCCTTCGGCTTTCCCTTCATCCGGGAGGGGGAGCTGGCGGCGCTGTTCGTGCTGGTGTTCTCCCTGTTTTACGGGGCCATCGGGTTTCTGGACGACTATGAGAAGCTGAAGAAGAAGCAGAATCTCGGCCTGTCCGCCAGGGCGAAATTCCTGCTGCAGCTGGTGGTGGCCGTGGCGCTGCTGTACCTGCTGCGGCTGGAGGGATATCTGTCCCCCAGCCTGTATGTGCCCTTCTGGGGCACCACCGTCGACCTGCCGGAGATCGTGTATTTCCCCCTGGCGGCCTTCATCATCGTGGGCACGGTGAACGCGGTGAACATCACCGACGGCATCGACGGCCTGGCGGCCAGCGTGTCGGTGCCGGTGTTCGTCTGCTATACCGTGCTGGCCTTTGCCTGGGGCGTCAAGTTCCGGTCTCTGGCCGTGTTCTCGGCGGGACTGACCGGCGGACTGTTCGGCTTTTTGGTGTACAACTTTCATCCCGCCAAGTGCTTCATGGGCGATACGGGCAGTCTCTTCCTGGGCGGGGCGGTCTGCGGCATGGCCTTTGCGCTGGATGTACCGCTGATCCTCATCCCCCTGTGCCTGATCTTCATCCTGGAGACCCTCTCCGATATCATCCAGGTCACCTATTTCAAGGCCACTCACGGCAAGCGGTTTTTCAAGATGGCCCCCTTCCACCACCACCTGGAGATGGGCGGCTGGCTGGGGCATAAATGGAGCGAAGTGCAGATCGTGAGCCTGTTCGCGGGCATATCGCTCCTGTGCGCTGTGGCGGCGTACTTCTCCTGTGTGGGGCGGTATGTCTGAGCGCCGAGCTCTGAGGAGGTGACAGCCTGTGGCGGTCAAGGAGAATACTGTGACGTATGACAGCCCGCGCCTGGCGGACTATACATATGATAACCCGATCGATCGGGGCAGCATCGACCTGCCCTTCGCGCTGCTGACGCTGCTGCTGCTGACTGTGGGCGTCATCATGGTGCTGTCGGCCAGCTTTGCCCGGGCCTATTATGACCCGGCCAATACCACCGGCGGGAACGCCACCTATTACTTCGTCCGGCAGGCCCTGTTCGCCCTGTGCGGCGTGGGCGTCATGTTCGTCTGCTCCCGGTTCCCCATGGGCTTTTACCGGCACATCTCCGGCATCGTGATGATGGTGTCCCTGGCGCTGCTGGTGCTGGTGCTGATCCCCGGCATCGGGGAGAAGGCCAACAACGCCCGGCGCTGGATCAATCTGGGCTTTACCACCTTCCAGCCCTCCGAGATCACCAAGATCGCCGTCATCATGTTCTTCTCCGTGCTCATCTGCCGGTTCAAGGACCAGATGCGGGATTTTCGCCACGGCATCGTTCCCTTTATGGCCATCTTGGGCATCATCTGCTTCCTGCTGGTGCTGGAGCCCCACATGTCCGCCATCATCATCATTCTGGCCATCGGGATGGTGATGCTGTTTCTGGGCGGACTGCCCCTGTACTGGTTCATCGGGGGCGGCATCGCCGCCGGGAGCCTGCTGGGCATCGGCTATCTGCTGTTTCCCTATGTGCGCGACCGGTTCTATGCCTGGCTCAATCCCTTTGCCGACGCATCCGACGCGGGTTACCAGATCGTCCAGAGCCTCTATTCCATCGGCTCCGGCGGCCTGCTGGGCCTGGGGCTTGGCAACTCCCGGCAGAAATATCTGTATCTGCCGGAGGAACACAATGACTTTATCTTTTCCGTGGTATGCGAGGAGCTGGGCTTCATCGGCGCCATCCTCATCCTGACGCTGTTCGCCCTGCTCATCATCCGGGGCTACTGGCTGAGCATGCATGCCCGGGACCGGTACAGCGCTCTGGTGGGGGCGGGCATCACCACGCACCTGGCTATGCAGGTCATCCTGAATGTGGCCGTGTGCACCAACTTCATCCCCTGCACCGGCATCTCCCTGCCGCTGTTCAGCTATGGAGGTACCGCGCTGCTGCTGCAGATGGCGGAGATGGGCATCATCCTATCCCTATCACGAGACATCCCGGAGAAACGTTAGCATGAGAGTTTTATTTACCTGCGGCGGCACCGCCGGACATATCAACCCCGCCCTGGGCGTGGCGGGGCGCATCAAACAGCTCATCCCCGACGCGGAATTCCTCTTTGTGGGGGCGGAGGGGCATATGGAGACGGAGCTGGTGCCCCGGGAGGGATATCCGCTGCAGACCGTGCGCATCTCCGGCTTCCAGCGGAGCCTCAAGCCCAAAAAGATCCTGGAAAATGTCCGGGCCGTGTGGCGGGTCGGCTCCTCCCAGCGCCTGGCAAAGAAGTACATCCGGCAGTTTCAGCCGGACGTGGCGGTGGGGACCGGAGGGTATGTGTGCTATCCGGTGCTGAAGACGGCGGCGAAGATGGGCGTGCCCACAGCGGTGCACGAGTCCAACGCCGTGCCCGGCCTGACCACAAAAATGCTGGAGAAGACCGTGGATCAGATCATGGTCGGTCTGGCGGAGAGCCGGGATTTTTATAAGAGACCGGATAAGGTGGAGGTCACCGGCACCCCCGTGCGGGTGGACTTCCGCGGCCTGGATAAGGCCCGCGCCCGCCGGGAGCTGGGGTGGGATCCGGAGCGCCCGGTCGTGCTGGCGGTCTTTGGCTCCCTGGGGGCGGACTATATGAACAACGCCATGCTGGAATTCATCCGCAAGATGGGAACGGACGCGGGCTTCCGGCTGGTCTATGCCACCGGCAAGCGGTATTATGACGGCGTGCGGGAGAGGCTGGACCGGGAGGGCCTGCGCGCGCCGGACATCGACGTGCGGGAGTATATCTACGACATGCCCAAGGTCATGACGGCTGCGGACGTGATCATCTGCCGCAGCGGCGCGTCCACCATCAGCGAGCTGACATACCTGGGAAAGCCCGCCGTGATGGTGCCCAGCCCCAATGTGGTCAACCACCACCAGGAGAAGAACGCCCGGGTACTGGAAAAGGCGGGAGCGGTGAAGATGCTCCTGGAGGGGAGATTCGGCGGCGGAGAGCTCTATGACACCGTCACCGGTCTGCTGGGGGACCCGGCCGCCCTGGAACAGATGCACCGGTGCTCCGCAAAGATGGGCGTCACCGACGCCACCGACCGCATCGCGTCGATCATCCTCGGCCTGGCGGAGAAGGGGCGCTGACCGGCGTCACAATTCCCGCGCTTCGGCATAGTATGTTTTGATGTTGCATTGAACATACTGGCCGGAGGGCGGAATATGAGCATATGGCGAGTACAGGGCGGATATCCCCTGGAGGGCAGTCTGACCATCCAGGGCGCCAAAAACGCGGTGCTGCCTGTCTTGGCGGCGACCATCCTGACAGGGAGCAGGACCGAGCTGACGAACGTACCGGATCTGCGGGATGTGGAGGCGTCGCTGAACGTCCTGCGGCGTCTCGGGTGCACGGTCCAGCGTCAGGACGACGTGGTGACGGTGGACTCCGGGGGCCTGACGGACTTTTACATACCCCGGGAGCTCACCGGACAGATGCGCTCGTCGGTGATCTTTCTGGGCGCGGTCCTGGCCCGCTGCGGACAGGCGCGCATCGCCATGCCGGGGGGCTGCGAGCTGGGACCGCGGCCGGTGGACCTGCACCTGGCTGCCATGAGGGCCCTGGGCGCGGAGGTGTCCACTGAGAATGGGGAGATCGTCTGCCGGGCGGACGGCCTGACCGGCGGCGCCGTAGAGCTGGCGCTGCCCAGCGTGGGCGCCACGGAAAACGCCATGATCGCCGCCTGCGCCGCCCGGGGGACCACTGTGATCACCGGCGCGGCCCGGGAACCGGAGATCGTGGAGCTGCAGGGCTTTTTGCGGGCGCTGGGCGCGGAGATGGAGGGCGCGGGTTCCTCTGTGATCACCGTGCGCGGGTTTTCCCCCGCGGAGCGCGTGGGCTGGCGGGTCATGCCGGACCGCATCGCCGCCGCCACCATGCTGTGCGCCTGTGCCTCGGCGGGCGGCCAGGTAGAGCTGCGGGGCGTGGACCCGGACCACATACAAAGCGTCTCGGATGTTTTGGCGGCCATGGGCGCGGACGTGCGCGCCGGAACGAGGCGCGTCAGCATCCGCTGTGACGGGCGCCTTCGGGCCGGCGGGACCATCGTGACCGGTCCCTATCCCGGCTTTCCCACCGACGCCCAGCCGCTGATGATGGCCGCCAGCCTGAAGGCGGATGGGACCACGGTGTTCGTGGAGAATATCTTCTCCTGCCGCTACCGGCAGGCGGCGCAGATGGTCCGCATGGGCGCGGACATAGATGTGTCCGGCCGGAGGGCCGTCGTGCGGGGCGTGGCACGCCTGCACGGCGCGGAGGTCCTGGCCGAGGACCTGCGGGGCGGGGCGGCGCTCATCATCGCCGGCCTGGGCGCAGAGGGACAGACCGTCATTATGGACCGGGGCCATGTGGCCCGGGGATACGAGGGATTGGACAGGGCGCTGACCGCCCTTGGCGCACAGATCGAGTTTGTAAAGTGAGGTAGAGACCATTGGCCAGAAGAGACCGCTACGGTGCGGCGCGAAAGAAAAAGAGCAGGAGCGCGTTTTTTGCGCCGCTGTCATTTTTGCTGGTATGCGTCGCGGTGGTGTTCGGCATGGGCGTGTTCTTCCGCGTGCAGACCATCGAGGTGGAGGGCGCGGAGGGCTATACCCCCGAGGAGATCATCGAGGCCTCCGGCATCGACGTGGGCGACAACCTGTTTTTCATCAACCGGGCCTCCGCGGCCACCCGCATCTACTCCCGGCTGCCCCGGGTGGAGGTGGCCGACGTGGAGCCCCAGCTGCCCAACCGCCTCGTTATCCATGTGAAGGAGAGCTATGCTCTGGCCTATGTGCAGCAGGAGGGGACGTACTGGGTGCTCACCGGCAACTGTAAGCTCCTGCAGACGGCCACGCCCGATGAACTGGTGGGCCTGATCCAGGTGTTCAACATCGCCCCGACGGAGCCGGAGGCCGGAAAGGCCATGACCGTGGCGGAGGAGGACAGCCTGAAGCTCGCCTATCTGCAGAGCCTGCTCAGCGCCATCGAGGACCTGGATATGGTCCAGGACGTGGCGCAGCTGGACATGTCCAACCCGGCCAACCCCACCTTTCAGTATAAGAACCGGTTCGTGGTGCGCATGGGTTCCAACGACAACACGGACTATAAGCTGCGGATGCTCCTGAGCAGCATGCCCCAGTTCGGGGAGCAGGAAACAGGTACCATAAATCTGTCCGACGGCGTCACTGTACGGTTCACTCCCAACTGAAAAACGGGAAAACAGAAAAAATTTCTGCCGTTTGACATAATATTTTTAAATAAACTATTGACCTAGGCGAAAAATCGTAATAAAATGTAACATATGTAATTGCGCGGGGCGCACTGTGTCCAGTTCAGTGATCCCACATTGGAATACACGGGAGGCAAAAAAGATGGCAGTACATTCGGTTGAAACCGGCCCTGAAAATGTTGTTACCCTGAAAGTAGTCGGCATCGGCGGCGCCGGCGGCAATGTCGTGAACAGAATGGTCAGCTCCGGCACCAGCGGCGTGGAGTTCATTGCCGTCAATACGGACAAGCAGGCCCTGAGCATGTCCACGGCGGATACCAAGATCCAGATCGGCGAGAAGCTGACCCATGGACAGGGCGCCGGCAGCAATCCCGATGTGGGTGAGAAGGCTGCAGAGGAGAGCCGCAACGAGGTTGCCAAGGCCCTGGAGGGTACGGATATGGTGTTCATCACCGCCGGCATGGGCGGCGGCACCGGCACCGGCGCGGGCCCTGTGGTGGCGGACATCGCCCGGGAGGCGGGCGTGCTCACCGTGGGCGTGGTGACAAAGCCCTTCGGCTTTGAAGGCAAAAAGCGCATGACCCAGGCCATGGCCGGTATCGACTCCCTGCTGGGGAAGGTGGACAGCCTGCTGGTCATCCCCAATGACCGGCTCAAATATGCCACCGACCAGAAGGTCACCTTTGCCAACGCCTTTGAGATTGCCGACGAGGTCCTGCACGAGGCCGTCACCAGCATCTCCGGGCTCATCAAGAACACCGGGTTCATCAACTTGGACTTTGCGGACGTTTGCACCATCATGCGGGGCGCCGGCTTTGCCCACATGGGCGTGGGACATGCCGTCGGCAAGGGCAAGGCGGAGGACGCCGCCCAGATGGCCATTTCCAGCCCCCTGATGGAGACCTCCATCAACGGCGCCCACGGCGTGCTCATCAACATCACCGGTTCCGAGGATATGGGGCTGGACGATGTGGAGACGGCGGCCAACCTGGTCCAGGCGGCGGCCCATCCCGACGCCAACATCATCTTCGGCGCCTCCTTTGACAACTCCATGGACGATGAGATCCGTGTCATCGTCATTGCCACCGGCTTTGACGAGGGGACCCAGACGGCCAACGCGGTCTCGACCAAGGCGACCGCCGCTCCTGCCGGACAGACCCAGTCTGCCGGGGAGCAGGTGTTTACCAAGGCGGAGCAGCCCGCCGAGGAAAAGCGTGCGGTGGAGACCGAGCCGGAGGAAGAGGACCCCTTCGACAGCATCTTCCGCATCTTCAACTCCAAGTAAATTTGACGCTCTGAGCGCTGTCCCTGCCTGTTTCCTACAGGCAGGGACATTTGTTGTAGAGCGAAAACCACGGGCTATGCCCGTGGTTCAAAAAAGGCTAAGCCTATAAGTAGAAAAGATAAACCTCCAATGTTAAGATGGAAAAGGTTTGCCGACCGGAATCCAAAATAACAGAGGAGGAATATCGT